>JAJZJN010000130.1 GCA_021851165.1 Actinomycetes bacterium | reverse complement strand
CATCGGCCTGCTGGACCATCGGCCTGCTGGACCATCGGCCTGCTGGACCATCGGCCTGCTGGACCATCGGCTCCGTGTGGTACGCAGCCATCATATCCCTGACGCATACGTCAGACACTCAGTAGTGTACCGGCGTATGCTCTTGGTCGTGGAACGACCCGGCACGCCCAGAGGGGTGGCAGATGTCGCGGCGGTGGACCCGACGCGCCCGGCGCTCGTATACGACGGGGAGGTTGTGAGCTTCTCGGAGCTTGACCAGATGGCTAACGGGGCTGCCCGGTTGTTCGCAGAAGCCGGCGTCAGGCCAGGGTCGCGTGCGGCGGTGATGCTCGACAACTCCCCTGCGCTCTTTGCAGTGCACCACGCCCTGGCTCGCCTTGGCGCGCTCGTCGTTCCCATGCCGTATCGCCTCACGGCACCGGAGGTGAGCTACATGCTCGAGGACAGCGCCGCAGGAATCTTGGTCCATGGGGGGTTCTCTGCTGCCGCGACAGGCCTCGAGGAGATGGCCGGTGCCACGGGACGTCGCATCCCGGTGTTCGATGCCACCCGACGGCTTGGTGAACCCTGCAGCGAACCACCATCCCTCGAGTACCTGGGAGCACCGGTCACGACGATGACGTACACGTCGGGCACGACTGGCAGGCCGAAGGGCATCCGGCGGCCCGCTCCCGTTGCCGCCCGTCACGCCCCGCCTCAGCCGTTCGCCGAATTCTGGGGGTTCCAGCCAAGCGACGTGCATCTTCTCTGCGGTCCCGCATATCACACGGCGCCCGGCGCTTACGCCCACATGACCCTGGTAGAGGGCGGGTCGGTGGTGATCATGCAGCGCTTCGATGCCGTAGAGTGCCTGAGGCTGGTGGAACGTCACGGGGTGACCACGTCGCATATGGTGCCGGCGAATTTCATCCGGATCCTCCAGGAAGATTGGCAAAGCTACGACCTATCGAGCCTGCGCCGGGTCCTGCACGCGGCTGCACCGTGCCCGGTGGTGGTGAAACGCCGGGTGATGGAGGTGTTTCCGAGAGGGACGGTCTGGGAGTACTACGGGGCCAGCGAAGGCATGGTCTCGGTCATATCGCCTGAGGAGTGGATCGCCAAGCCAGGCAGCGTCGGGCGGCCATTCCCAGGCATCACCGTGAAGATCCTCGACGACAGCGGGAGGGAGCTGCCCGCAGGTGAGGTGGGCATTGTGTTCGCATCAGCCATGGGCGGTCATCGTTTCGAGTACCACAATGCGCCATCGAAGACGGCAGATGCATGGCGCGACGGGCTGTTCACGGTAGGCGATCTTGGCTACGTGGACCACGACGGCTACCTCTTCCTGGTGGACAGGAGAACCGATCTGATCGTAAGTGGCGGTGTCAATGTCTATCCAGCCGAGGTCGAGCAGGCCCTGGCCGAGGATACCGACGTGGTGGACGCGGCAGTCTTCGGGTTGCCGGACGAGGTCATGGGACAGCGCGTCCACGCCATCGTCGAGCTGCGTGCCGGCGCTCCGCGTGACGCCGAGACGCTGGTGGCCAGGCTGTCGGAGCGCCTCGCGGCGTTCAAGCTGCCAAGGTCTGTAGAGTTCGTCGACGAGCTGCCCCGCGAGCCCAATGGCAAGGTCCGCAAAGCTCGCCTGGCTGAGTCCCGTTCGGCCGGGCCCCAACTCGCCTGGAGTAGACGGGAGGAAGCCCGGTGACTGATCGCACGGCAAGGCACGAGGTGATAGGCGAGCATCGGCTCCTGGTGGACGGGAACCTCGTGGAGTCGGTGTCTGGGAGGTCGTTCGCCAACGTGGACCCCGCTACGGAAGAGCTTCTGGGGGAGACATCCGACGGTTCGCCGGAGGACATGGAGATCGCCATCGCAGCGGCGCGCAGGGCGTTCGACGAAACCGGTTGGTCGACTGACGCGACCTTTCGCAGCCGATGCCTCGAGCAGTTTCACGCTGCAATGGCGGAGCACATAGAGCAGCTCCGAAGCATTGTGGTGGCCGAGGCCGGCAGTCCGCTCGCCATGACATATGCAGTCCAGGTGGACCAGCCTCTGGCGGATCTCGAATGGTGGGCCGGTATGGCCGAGCGCTACGGCTACGAGCGGTGGCTGCCAGAGCGTGAGGTGTTCGGTCAGAGGCATCGCAGGCTGGTCGCGCGCGAGGCGACAGGCGTGGTCGGAGCCATCACGCCATGGAACTATCCGCTGTACCTGAACATCGCGAAGGTCGGCCCTGCTCTTGCGGCAGGCAATACGGTCGTGCTGAAGCCTGCACCCGATACACCGTGGTCAGCCACCTTCCTCGGGCGCCTCGTGGCAGAGGAGACTGATATCCCGCCGGGGGTGTTCAACGTAGTCGCGTCGTCGGACCACCTGGTGGGCGAGGTGCTCACCGGGGACCCGCGGGTGGACATGATCACGTTTACCGGCTCCACGGCAACGGGGCGGCGAATCATGGCTCGGGGGGCCCAGACCGTGAAGAAGGTGTTCTTGGAGCTGGGAGGCAAGTCGGCCAACGTCGTGCTCGACGACGCAGACCTGGCATCCGCCATCTCGATGAGCGCGATAGGGGTGTGCACCCATGCCGGCCAAGGATGCGCGATAACGACCCGGCTACTGCTCCCGCGTTCCCGCTACGAGGAGGGAGTGGAGCTGGCCGCCTCAACTATGGCCTCGGTGGGCTACGGCGATCCCTGGGACCCCTCGAACCTGCAGGGACCCCTCATCAGTGCCCGCCAGCGCGAGCGTGTACTGGGCTATATCGAGACCGGGAAGGCCGAGGGAGCCCGCCTCGTGCTCGGGGGATCCGTGCCCGCGAGCTTGCCCCGGGGCTATTTTGTCGAGCCGACGCTGTTTGCCGATGTCGACGCGGGATCGACCATTGCCCAGGAGGAGATTTTCGGCCCTGTGCTGGTCGCGATCGCCTTCGACGACGACGATGATGCGGTGCGCATAGCCAACGGGACGGTGTATGGCCTGTCGGGTGCCGTGACCAGCGCATCGGAAGATCGCGCCCTGCGAGTCGCCCGGAGGTTGCGCGCGGGGACGGTCTCGGTAAACGGTGGGATGTGGTTTGCCCCGGACGTGCCATTCGGTGGGTACCGCCAGAGCGGGGTGGGCCGGGAGAACGGTGTCGAGGGTTTCGAAGAGTACATGCAGGTGAAGGCGCTGGCTTTCCCAGCCGGCTGACCTGGTAGCGGGATCCCGGCGCTCGGCTTGGCCTCTCCGGGTCCGCCGCGGTGCGATGATGCAAGCGTGTCCCTACGCGATCCTCTGAAGGCTGTCCCGGTACGCCGGCCCCTGAGCATGCGGCGTACAGCCCATCTCGATGTCGCTCCCTGGGGCGAGGGGGGGATGGGGGCGCTGTGGATGGAGGGAGCCGCACGTGAGGTGCAGACGGCTCCGGCCGGTTCGCAGACGGCTGTAGAGCTGGTCGAGGCTGTCGAGCTGACCGCCGGCTTCGGCGTCGATCGGCGTCTGGTGCACCTTGACGTACAGCCCGACGAGCCGTGGATGGGAGAGCTGCTCGGCACGCGCGCCGGCGGCGGCTTTCGCAGCCGCATAGACGAGGTGGCTCCGGAGGGCGACATGGCGCTAGCCCGCCAGCTCCTGGACGACCTGCCTGCCGGAGCGTTGATCGCCTCCTACTCGCTCATCCGTCTCGCCCAGCGTCTGGGTCACGAGCCGGCGACGACACCTCCTCCCGAGCGGATCGATCGTCTCTTGAACACCTGCTCGGGTTGGCGAGAGGGAGGCTTGGCGATGCGCTCGGTACGCGCATGCAAGGGTGTGCCGGTACAGGACTGCCCACCGGCGACCGATCTGGCGGGAGACGATCCGAGCGGCTGGCACCCTATGAAGCCGCTTGCACCTGACGTGATGCGGCGGCGAAGGCTTGTCGATGTGGTGGAGAGTCCCGGCGGGCCGGTGGGCGGAGGGCCGGTCACGAAGGTGTGGTCGATGTTTCGCGACACCATTGGCGAACCAGGTGGCATGGAGGCGGTCCTCCACGAGTACGTGGTGCGCATGGAGGCGCGCGCGGGGTTGGTGGAGTCGATAGTCGCAGAGCCACGCGTCCTTCCGTTCCCCGAGTGCCCGGCGGCAGCGGGCGCGGTGGGAGCGCTCGTCGGGGTGCGGCTCGAAGACCTCCCAACCTCCGCGGTCGAGCGCCTGTCGGGCGTGGATTGCTGCACTCACCTGAACGACCTGCTGCGCTCCCTCGGTGTCGTAACCGTGATGTGCCGGCGCTAAGACCTCCCCCGTAAGACCGACGCCTGGTCGGTACTGCCGGGCAGCGTGACTGTCAACTGCCGGCCGGCGCGGGATCAGTCGAGAGCTCCTTCGGCGGCGAGGCGACGGCGTTCCGAAGGGCCGATGCCGAGTATCTGGCCCAATACGACATCCTGGTGCTCGCCTAGCATCGGGCTCGGCCGCTCGTAGCCGGACGGGATTCCCCGCAGCCTGAAGCCGTTGCGCTCGTAGCCGCATTCTCCCATGCAAGGGTGGTGAAGCTTTACGTAGTGCCCCCGTTCAGCCAGTTGGGGATCTCCATAGGCATCGGCAAGATCGACCACCGCCACGGCCTCGATCCCGAGGTCCTGGAGGTGTGCGGCGGTCTCTCCGGCGTCCCTGCGACAAGTCCAGGCCTCGACGAGCGACTCCACCTCCCCCACTGAAGCGAGTCGCCCGGCTTGCGTTGCCAGCCTGCCGTCGAGTGCGGCGCCACCGAGCTCGATTGCAAGACGTTGCCACTGCTCGTCGTCAGTGCAGGCTATTGCGACGAACCGATCGTCCCCGGCGCATCGGAAGGCTCCGTGGGGGGCGAAGCGTTCCGAGCGGTTGCCGTCGCGCCTTGCCACGTGTCCGTTGAGCACGAAATCGAGAACCCATGGAGCCAGGCTGTAGACGGCTGCTTCTACCTGGCTCACGTCCAGGTGAAGCCCCCGGCCCGTTCGTCGCTGGTAGAGGAGCGCGGCAGCGAGGGCCGTGGCTACGAATCTGGGGGCAAGCGAGTCGGTGATCGTTCCGTAGGGCCCTACCGGCTCACGATCCGGCCAGCCGGTGAGGAAGTTGTAGCCCGACAGCGCCGACCCCTGGCCTCCGAAGCCGGGATAGTCGCGTTGCGGGCCGGTCTGGCCCTGAAGGCATGAGCTGACCATGACAAGGTCCGGCTTGGTCGTGACCAATGATCCGTAGTCGAGGCCCAGACCCCGTAGAGCACGCGGAGCGAAGTTCTCCACGACGGCGTCGCTCCATCCGATCAGGCGCATTGCCAGGGCCCTGCCTTCAGGGTGCTTCAAGTTGAGAGTGACGCTCAGCTTCCCGACATTGAGTGCGTCGAACATCTCCGAGCCGTCCAGCCCGCAGGGGTTGCCGGGAGAGAGCCCGTAGGCCCGGAGGAAGTCCGGGCGTGAGCGTGATTCGACCCGAATGACCGTGGCACCATGCTCTGCGAAGTACCGGAGAGCTATCGGGCCGGCGGCGCCCGTGCCGAACTCGATGATGCGCGTGCCGGACCAAGCAGGCCCAGGTGCGCATCGAGCGTGGGGTGCTTCGGATCCGTGACCTCCCGACTCGGTGCGGCTCGCCTCGCTTGCGGGCAACGGCCTTGGTGGCCAGACGGGAGATCCGAGTGATCCGAGGGAGGGGGCTGGAGTGCCCGGCCGGAGGCGGCACGCGCTCGCGTCGGGACGGGTCACCTGGACGAACGACAAGGGGAAGTGGGGGATGTCACCAAGGCGACCGAAGAAACCTCGTGCCTGGAGCTGGGCGTTGTCCAGTAGCTCCGCGGGCGAGTTGACGGGTGCCAGCATGAGCCCGGTGGAGCAGGCGATGTCATACAGCTCGGTCATGGTGTGCCTGGCGAAGTAGGCACCGATGGGTTCTGAGATGGCCCCGAGCTCTTCGCGGGTTGCACTCGCGTGGTCGAAGGTCGTCCAGTCACGTTGCAGCAGGGCTGGCGTGGCGAGGCCGTCTCCCTCCACCAGACGGGTGATGGTCATAAGGTTGGCCACACGCGCCCTGCCTGCTCGCAGGCCGAATGACACGTAGCCGTCCTTGCACGGCCAGACCTCCCTGGTGGCGCCGATGCTGGCTCCGCTCCGCCGTCCTCGGTTCCCTGTGCGTCCGTAGCGGCCTGGCCATCCCATCGAGGCGATCATCACCGCTTCCTGGATCGAGACGTCTACGAGCTGCGGCCTGCCGGAGGCAAGAGCGGTCAACGTGGCGAAGGCGGCCTCGGGACCCACATGGGCGTATGAGGCCGGCTCTCTGCAACGTAGTGGAGCCCGGTCGGGATCACCGGTGCAGTACATGTTGCCGGTGGAGGCCATGACCCCCAGATCGCTTGCATGCCAGCGTGATCTGGGTCCGTCGAGACCGAACGGGGTTACCGAGACCCATACGAGATGTGCCGACGCGGCCGGCTCGAGGCTGAGCGCACCCGGCCAGCCTGGGGTATCTATGACGACGTCAGCCGTATCGATCAGTTGCGCCAGACGTGGGTCGTCGGGTCCCTCGACGACCAGGCTCTGCTTTCCCGCCCCCCACGCGAGGAACCTGAGGGAGAGCCCGTCCCGAGCGAACGGGGGGATCGATCGGAGAGGGTCGCCGCCGGGAGGCTCCACCTTGACCACCGTCGCGCCGAGATCGGCCAGTATGCGTCCTGTGGCTGCGGCGGGTTCGCCGGCGAGATCCACGACCCGGATCCCGTCGAGCAGGAATCCGGGCAGAGCTGGCGGTGGTTCCTCGGCTACGACCACGAGGCGAGCCTACAGGGTCGGAGGGGAAATATGTGACGAAGGTGTCATAGACTAGAGCAGTGAATTGGCACGGCCCACCGTGATGTGCAGACGGAACTCCATAGGATCCCATGCGAG
>JAJZJN010000129.1 GCA_021851165.1 Actinomycetes bacterium | reverse complement strand
CGCCTCTCGTCCACACACGCCTGGACGTGGGCTCTTGGCCCGACGGTCAAGAGGTGCCTGCATTGGCCGGCAGTGGCCAATAACGGTAGTAACGGTCTGCCAGGCTCCGAGCCTGGCGTCAGGCAGGGTCGGCAGGCGGGTGGTCGTCAGGCAGGCGGGTGGTCGTCAGGACAGGAGCCGGGAGGGTTGGAGTACCTGTGATCGAGCGTCCACGGGCCTGCCTGCCATCCAGGAGATGGTGGAGGCAGGCGGTATAGAGCAGTTAGGTCGGCGGTCAGGGCAGCAGCGTAGCGAGATGCTCCGGCAGGGCAGAGATGAACGTTGTCCACCATTCGCACTCGAACCCACTGTGACCTGGGGGATTGCACTTCGTTCATCGGCGGCAGCCATGGCGTGAACTTGCCGTCGAGCTCGACTGCTCCGGCAACCGGGAAGTACATGACGCGGCCTGGGTGAATGCTCGCCATGGACTTCGCGATGGCGTTCCACGCGGCTACCCCTGCGTCGCGGTGGGCGTCGCGTGCCTTGGCGTCCTTCATGTAGGGAGGCAGTGGACCGAGGGGAGGGAACTGCATGAACATCACCCCGGCTACCCCGTCGCCAGGGGTGATCATCAGGTCGATGGCTTGACCCAGCATGGCGCGGTATGCACGGGGATGCTCCAGCGCCTCGTTGTCGTCCCAGCTCCACATGCCTATGACCAGGTCGGGATGCAACTGGGAGATCAGGAGGGGCAGCTCGGTGCGCCAGTTGCCTGCTGTGGTAAGTCCCCAGCCAGGCAGGGCCCGGGGGTACACGCGCACCACCCCGGTCGAGTCGAGCTCCGAAGCGATGGCAGGAGCCGCAACGTACATGACCGAGTCGCCTATGAGCATGATCCTCAGGGGATCGGTGGTGCTGATGACACGACCGGGGCCAAGCGCGATCGGGACTTCGTGGCTGAACCCGCCCGAACCGGGGACAGAGCCGGTGGCCGTTCCGGTCACCGTATTGGGGGCAGTGCCGGTGGTTGTCCTGGTGGCTGCCGTTCGCGAGGTTGTCTTGGTGCCGGCTGCCACCGGAGCGGTGGCACAGGCGGCAAGCATCGCGCCGGCTGCCATGAGCAGCAGGAGGGACTTCGGCAAGGGTGATCGGTTCACGCGTGTCCTGGACATCGCAGGTCTGACAACCAGGACTCTACCAAGACTGCGGTGCAGTGCCCCGGCCTTCAGGTCGGGGAGGATGTCAACTCGTATGTCTCGGTGGAAACCACCACCGGTGGAGCTGCCCTGATTGCCAGGAGGGCGATCACGAAGGCTATTGCAGCCCCGATCGCCCCGGCGCGTAGAGCCGCCTGGTAGCCGCTTACGGCTGCGTTCAGCGATGCTGCATGCATCGCCACGCTCGATCGAGCGGCCTGGCCGGCGGCACCCCTTCCTGCTGAGCGCAGCGAGTCGCGTGTCACGGTCGCGGCTACGGTCACCAGCACGGCAAGGCCCAAGGAGCCTCCGACCTGCTGGCTGGTATTGAGCAGCGCCGAGGCCAGGCCGGATTCGTGGCCCCGGACGGCTGTGATCGCGTTCAGGGTAAGCGGGACGAAGGAGAGGCCCATTCCGAGCCCCACGACGACCAGCGGACCGAACACAGCCGGATAGCTGCTGTGGTTCGTGACCAGGGACACCCAGAACAGCCCCACGGCGACGAAGAATGGGCCTGCAACGAGGAACGGGCGGGTGCCGAACCGCTTGACCTGCTTCGAGACGACTAGGCCCATGCTCCCGACGACAATGGGCAGCGGTAGATAGGCAACCCCAGCAGCGATGGGGCTGTAGTGCAAGACGTCCTGGAGGAACTGTGTGAGGAAGAAGATCAGCGATAGCATCGCTGCCCCGAGAAGGAGCATGACGGCATAGCCACCGGCCCGGTTCCTGTTGCCCAGGAACTTGAGCGGAAGCAGGGCATGGATGCTCCGGGACTCGATGGCAGCGAAGGCCACGAGAAGGGCAACCCCAGCAGCGAAGGCCGCGATGGTCCCGCTGTTCGACCACCCGGTCGTCGGGGCGCGCACCAGGCCGTAGACGATCAGGGCCATTCCGGCGGACACCGACAGCGCCCCTGGAAGGTCGAGCTTCCCGCCGCGCCCCTCCGAGCGCTCCAGCACGAATGGTGCTGTTGCCACCAGGGCTATCCCGATGGGGACGTTCACGAACAGAACCCATCGCCATGAGGCCACGTCGACCAATATCCCCCCGAGTAGCAGTCCGAGGGCGGCTCCGGCACCTGACATCCCTGCGTACACAGCCATTGCCTTGTGACGCCGGGGTCCCTCGGGGAAGGTGGTGGCGACCAGTGCGAGCGCCGTGGGAGAGGCGATTGCAGCTCCTATCCCCTGGATGGACCTGGCGACGATGAGCCAGACCTGGTCGGTCGCAAGACCGCCGGCCAGGGATGCGGTGGTGAACAGCGCCACTCCAACGATGAACATGCGGCGGCGACCGAAGAGGTCTCCTGTGCGCCCACCGAGGAGGAGCAGCCCGCCGAAAGCGAGGACGTAGGCATTGATGACCCAGGCAAGATTGGTCGACGAGAAGCCGAGCTCGCGTTGCATGGACGGCAGGGCAATGTTCACGATGGTCAGATCCAACATGACCATGAGCTGCGCAGCAGCGATCACCACGAGTGCCAGTCCGAGACGGTGACCCCCGGGCGTGCCACTAGCCGGTGTGCCACTAGCCGGTGTGCCACTAGCCGGTGTGCCACTAGCCGGCGTGCCACTGAGCTCACCGGTGTTCGTGACAGTTGGCGGGTTCATGGCTGGGTCCCTGAGGGTCTGGTTGCCCACAGCACCACATCGATCAGTGGGTCCCCGTCGTCGCCGCGTGGACGCTCGTGGCGCATGAGGCGCTCTACGGTTAGCGACGGGAAGGCGCCCTTCAGGAGCTCCTCTGTGTAGAGGCGGGCCGGATCCGGAGGACCGGCCTTGCCGAGCGAGTCGAGATGGTGACCTACTAGGAACAGGTGTCCACCAGGGGCGATAGCCGAGGATGCTGTGGCGAAGAAATGCTCGCGCTCGGGGGACAGCAGGTGGATGTTGGCTATGACGACGAGGTCGAAATAGCTCGTCGGGGGGTCGTAGGAGAGCAGGTCGCCCTGAACGAGATCCAGGGTCACCCCTGCGCTCTTGGCGCGCTGTCTCGCCTGGTCGAGGCCGACGGCCGACGCGTCGACCCCGGTCACATGCCAGCCCTGGGTCGCGAGCCAGATGGCGTTTCGCCCGGGCCCGCACCCGAGGTCGAGTGCCGTGCCAGGAGTGAGGCCACCGGCAAGCTCCACCAGGAGGGAATCCGGCTCGTTCGGCCACTCGTTCTCGGCGTAGCGGAGATCCCACGGCCATGGTGCTGGCTGAGTATCGTTCATAACTTCCTCTCGGGGTTCTGGGTCTCGGGGTTCTGGGGTGCCGAAGCCTCCGCATCGTGAGGCCAGCCCCCTGGATGGATCCCGAGCAGGTTCTCGAGGCGATCCAGTGCAGCTTCCAGGCACCTGCGGCTGTCGGGTGCGAGAGCCGAGGAAAGCCACGTCTCCTGCTCCCGGACCAGCCTGTTCACTTCAACGGCAGCGTTGCGTCCACCGTCTGTCAGCGACAGCACCCGGGGCCGTCGGTCCCCCGCGCGTGATCCGCTGCTGACCAGCCCTCGCTGCTCGAGATCGTCGACACAGCGCTTTACGTTCATCGGATCGCTGGCGAGGGTTCGCGCGAGCTCTCTCAGGGCACTGTCTGGCGAGCCCTCCAGCGCACGCACCACCGCGGCCTGCGGCGGTGAGAGCTCAATCGATGCCAGATCAGAGGCCCAGCGGCGCCGGAGGGTCCGGGCGAGCCGGCCGAGGCGGAACCCGAGTCCCTCCTGAAGTGGAAGGTGAGGCGAAGGAGCTGGATAGGGCTTCTCCAGGTCGCTCATGGCTTCACGAGTGGTCATGGGACACCGCCCTGGTGCGTGCTGCCAAGCTCTGCGAGTATCTCGATGCCAAGGCTGTAAGCCGGCATGCCGCTCGTGATGAGCGCCAGCTCGGCTACCCCTACCAGCTCTTCGATCGTGGCGCCTGCCTGCAGCGCAGCCCGCGCGTGAAGCCGGGCCGGCACAGCCTCGCCGAGTGCGACGAGCTGGCCGAAGTGGACGAGCTGACCGGTCTTGCGTCCCAGCGGGTTCTTCATGATGAGCACGTCTCGGAGTGCCTCGATCGCCTCTACGGCCTCGGTGCGTCCAGTGCGATCCGCCAGGGTCAGCCGCTGCTCTATCGAGGGTGGAACCGAGCCGGCCAGCTCTATGTAGGACGCGCGGATCCGGTCGGTCGATGAGCCGTGCACCTGGGTAGAAGCGGCGGCCGCCTGCCCGGTGCCGTCCGGGGCGGGCGTCATGAGCGTGCCTTTGCCATCGAGGCCAGCACATCGTCAAGTGCCCCGGCAGGCAGATCTTTCACGCCGCCCAGAGCCGTTGCGGCCAGCTCTGCCTCGGCCGCCTCCTCGAGCACGGTGAGCAGCGCCGCCGCCTGTGCCGAGGTGGGGCCGAATACGAGCACGCCGTGGTTTCCGAGAAGCACTGCCTGAGTGTCGGGATTGGCGGCGAGCGTCTCCAGGATCCCACCGACCGAGCGCGGGGATCCGCGTGGCGCCCAGGGCACGACCGGCACCTCGCTGGCCTGGCCAAAGCGGAGTAGCGCCTCGTATCGACAGGGCAGCGGCTGGTTGGCGAGGGCGAACGCGAGAAGATGTGGCGAGTGCGTGTGGATGATCCCGCCAACAGCCGGCCTGGCTCTGTAGATCTCCGAGTGCATGGCGACTATCTCTGCGTTGGTAGGGTCGAGCTGCCCCTCCAGGACTGTCCCGTCGAGGCCGACCAATGCCAGGTGGCTCGTGTCCAGATCCCTTACCTGCCCCTCGATGGTGAGCATCATGGAGTCGGCATCCACCCGTGCAGAGAGGTTGGCATGTCCTGTGTGTGACATCACGCCGTTGACGAACAATGTCCTAGCCGTGTCGACCAGCAACTGCCTCACGCCGACATGGCCCAGGGCTGATTTCCCTGCCCTGGTACCTGCCCCGGCGTAGTCGAAAGTTGGCTGATCAGTAGTTCGCGTAGTCACGGGCTGCTCCTCGCCGGACAAGAGATTGTTGAACTACTCAACCATAGCTATTACTACAATATTCCTGGCACTGCCGAGGAGGTTCGGGGAACGGTAGTCTCGCAAGGAGTAGGGAAGGGGAGTCCATGCCACGCAAACTGGTCGCCGGCCGGCGGGTAGGGGAGCTGGAAGAAGCGATCCTGCGCGAGCTGTGGAGGGCTGAGGGGCCGCTCAGCGGCAGAGAGCTGGCAGATCGTCTGCCAGGTCCTGAACGTGCGTATACGACGGTCATGACCGTGCTCGGCCGCCTGGTGAAGAAGAACCTGGTGGAGCGACTTGCCGATGGACGGGGATTCCGTTACCGGGCTGCAGGAGACCCCGAGCAGCTGACCGCCCAGGCCATAGGGAGGCTCGTGTGCTCGTCGCGGGATCCCGCTGCGGTTCTCGCCCACTTCGTCGAGGGGCTGGACGATCGGTCGCTCGTGGACGAGCTCGCAGCGGTGCTCGAGCGCGTGCGCCGGCCATGAGCACCTTTGCCCTGGCCGGCCTGGTGGCACTGGTGAGCTTCGCCGTGGTGCCGTGGGTGGTGCTTGCACGTCGGATTGGCGGTGCTGCGTCGCCCCGGCTGCTGGCCACGGCGCACCTGGTGGTGCTGCTCGGCTGGGGTGTCCTGCCCGCAGCGTTCTTCTGGTGCCTCGGTCAAGGCCTGGCGGGGATCTCGAGTGTCGCATCGGGCTCGCTTTGCCACGGGTGCCTTGGCCTGCCCGGCAGCGGTTGGCGCCTCGCAGGCTACGGTCTCGCTGCCGCAGCATTGGCACCGCTCGCCTGGCAGTCATGGCGGGTGGCCACCTCGGTACGGCGAGCAGAGCTGGTCGGGCTGGTGGAGTACCGAGCTGATCAGCGGAAGCAGGCTTCGGGCGGAACTGTATGGGTGGTCCCATCGGAGGATCCGGCAGCATATGCGCTCGGAGTGCTTCGCCCAAGAGCAGTTGTCACCACTGGCCTGCTCTCCATCCTCGACCCTTTGGAAGGCCAGGCGGTCTGCGAGCACGAGGTTGCCCACGTGCGCTTCGGTCATCCCCGCCTGCTGCTGGTGGGCGCCATCGTCGCCCGATCGTACGGGTTTCTTTCCCCGGTTAGGCGTTCCTGGGATGCCCTGGGCCGCGAGCTGGAGGCAGCGGCGGACGACGAGGCGGTGCGGATCGTCGGCACCGGGCCGTTGCTCTCGGCGCTTGCCCGTGTTGGCCTTGCCCAGCTTGATGCTGCAGCCTCCTTCGGCGATCCCGCTCACATCAGGTACAGGATCCGTCGCCTGGAGGGGCCTCGGCATGCTTCATTGCGGGCCAATGCGACGGTGACTGCACTCGCAGGCATGTTGACGGCCGTCCTCGCCTGGTCGCTCTGCTCGTTCCTGGTTCGGTCGCCGGAGCCGGCAGGCATGGTCGGTTGTGCCCTGCTGGCAGGTGCAGTCGGCCTCCGCCCGGTCTGGGCGTGGAGGGATCCTGTCGTTCAACCTCGCTCGGTAGGCCCACCAGGAGGGCCTTCGAGCCGGTGATCGATCGAACCGTCCGGCGGGTTGATAGCAGTTGGCGATGTGGTGGGTCACCATGGGCCAATCCTGGTCGGCGATGGCATCGCACATATGTTCGCCCAATCTGGTTATCATTGCGTCGTGGGCAAGGGTGTGGCTAAGAGAGTGAGATCAGTATCCAAGACGCCCTACGTCTCGACCGAGGGCAAGGTCGATGACGCGTGGGCTCCGCTCATCTTTGCCTACGGCACCCTCTACGGTGAGACCCTGCGCGAGTCCTACGTGCACCTCTTCGTCAAGCGTGAGCCGAAGCAGGCACTGCGCTTTGAGCTTGTGCGCCGCGGTTGGAAGGAGGACGAGGCCGACTCGATCATCGAGGCTGCCAAGGCGGCCCAGGACGCAGCCGTCGAGTCCACGACACTCGCGTTGGACAGC
>JAJZJN010000128.1 GCA_021851165.1 Actinomycetes bacterium | reverse complement strand
GGAGATGAAATCGGCAGCCGTGATCTGCTTGGCCAGAAGCGCAGGAGTTCGATGTTCGATTCGAGCCACCAGGGTGCCCAGGATCACATGACTCGTCACTTGCGTGAGTGCACCGAGCAACGTCAGAGCCTCGAACTCAGGTTCTCCAGCCCCTCGGCCACTTTGACCGAGCTCGACATGGTCAGGCACCCAGATGGAATCGAAACCTGACGATTCCGCCGCGCGCGCCACGTCCATCAGACGATCGAACCTGAGCGTCGAGGACAGGCCAACCATGATGCCCGCCGGAACCTGAAGCCCTAGGCGCGTCAGCGCTCCCACCCATTCCCTCCTCGCAATATCGAGACCCGGCTTCATGGCTGGCGCCACCCGATTCGCTCATGGCCGGCGCCACCCAATTCGCGCCTATCAGCCCGAAGACGCGGCCACCCCTGGCCCCAATGCCTTGGGACAAGGCTAGCGTCGGAAGATCGCCTTGCGATGTGCAGCTCAACCCGTGCAACGTCAAACAGGGCAACGTTGGGCTCAACAGCGCGACCACCAGCCGCTTCCACCTTCCACGAGGCCATCGTCGGCAAGCGACTCCAACGTGATCGCTACTTGGCCGAGCGCCAGCCCGCTGATGAGGACCACCTGGTCGAGGGAGGTCGGCTCCCAGCCGACGGCATCGAGAACCTGTGATGCCTCGACGTCCGCAGGGCTGCCTGCTTCCCTGTCACGTGCCCAACTCGGAACCGATCCCCTGCGACTGAGAATCGGGGAGCTGCTGGTGGAACCGGGGATCACCCTCGGGCCCGCACCTAGGGTCCCAGACCTAGGGTTGAGCGGTCCACCCCCGCACCTGGGGCCGGGGCAGGCAATCCCGGCCTGGCCGCCAAGAGCCTTACCACCGGTGAGCAGGGCCAGGACATCCCCCGCTCCGCGAATCGCAGCAGCTCCCGATACGAGGAGTGCGTTGGAACCAGATGATGCAGGGCTGGAAAGTGGTCCCGGAACTGCAGCGACGAGCACGCCCCTCTGCCTGGCAGCGCGGACTGTATGAAGTGAGCCGCCCGTCTCGTGGCACTCGACGACGACGACGAGGTCGGCCAGGGCCGCCATAATCCTGTTGCGCACGGCGAATCGCCACCGCTCAGACCGCGAGCCGGGCGCCGTCTCGGAGATGACCATGCCACGTTCGCCGAGCCTGTCTCTCAACGCCGCCATGGGCTGCGCCAGACGCGCCGACGCGCTGGTGCCGAGCACCGCCACGGCAGGGGTGCACGACGACGCCAGCACGGCTCCGCTATGGGCTGCAAAGTCGATACCCGCAGCCAGGCCTGAGACGACGACCACACCGGACTGTGCCAGGTCAGCACCCAGGCGACGCGCAGTCTCGATGCCTGCCCGCGAAGCAGAGCGCGTTCCGACGATGGCCACCCTTGGCCCCACATCCAAGACACTGCTGTCCCCGAGGTGGAACAGCACCTCGGGAGCCCCGGAGTCGTCAGCGAGAGCCGGAGGATAGCCCGCGCACCCCCTGATGGTCACGACCACACCGGAGGCCATGCACATCCTTGCCATGCGCCTGAGGGCCTCGTCGGTCACGTATCCACGCCATCGCTGGCCTGGATCCGCAGGATGCCGGCCTACAGCCAGGGCGTTCCATGAATCCGACGGATCCATCTTTTCCAACAGCAACCGCAACCGGCGAGGAGTCATTCCTGGCAAACCGGCTAGAGCGGCTCCGTGCATCTCCATCTCGCCCAGGACCGGTGACATCAACGGCGCTCCAGGAGCACTGCGGAATGCGCTGCCCGCAGGGCAAGAGCCTCCGCCAGGTGGCATGCTTCAATAGGAGGTCCAGACCCGTCGAGATCCGCTATGGTAAGCGCCACCCGGCGGACCCTGTGGAGTCCTCTGGCTGACAAGGAGCCGTCGTAGAGCCGTCTCTGGAGCAGCGCCGATGCCTCAGCGCTGAGCGGCGCTACACGGTCCAGCGCCTGAGCAGGAATGTCGGCATTCCATCTCACACCGCGCACCAGCGCAGCAAGTCGCGCACCGGCAACCCGGGATGCGACCGCTCCGGTCGACTCCTCGACCTTCCCAGGGCTGAGCAGAGCAGCCATCTCGGGCCGGGCCATTGGAACAGCCAAGTCGAAGCGGTCGAGCAGCGGACCCGAGATGCGGCGCGAGTAACGCAACCTCGCCGTGTCTGAGCAGCGGCAGCGCCCGGGCAGAGAGCCTTCGCCGCACGGACAGGGGTTCATCGCCGCTACGAGCAGGAAGCGTGCCGGCATCGTCGCCGTACCCCGGGCTCTGGCCAGCCTGATCACTCCCTCCTCGAGAGGCTGGCGCAGCATGTCGAGAACCCTGGAAGGAAACTCGCCCAGCTCGTCCAAGAAAAGCACGCCACAGTGGGCAAGGCTGATCTCGCCTGGCCGCAGCCATGAGCTACCGCCTCCGACAATGGACACCTCCGATGCCCCGTGGTGGGGAGCCCTGAACGGTGCGCGGTCAATGAGCCGCCCGTTGCCTAGATCTAGACCTGCTGCCGAGTGGACACGGCTCACTTCCATGGCATCCGCCGGCGCGAGCGGCGGCAGCAATCCTGGCAGCCTGTTCGCCAGCATGGTCTTCCCAGAGCCGGGCGGACCGACCATGAGCAGATGGTGCCCACCGGCAGCGGAGATCTCCAGGGCTCTTCGGCCCACGGGCTGACCGATGACATCCCCCAGGTCCGGCTGATCGCACCGCCTACCGTCATCGATCGGAGAGGGCGGCATCTCGGGCCAGGCCTTGCCGCCCCGTAGCACCATCAGCAGATCGCTCAGCGAACCTGCAGACCTGACCCGCGTCCCGGCTACCAGGCATGCCTCGTGTGCGCACGACGTAGGTACTACGACCTCGGAAAGCCCCAGGCATCCAACCAGCGAGACAATGCCTGGGACCCTGCGCAACGAACCGTCGAGACCCAGCTCCCCGAGGAAGGCAAGCCCATCCACGACGCTCGCGGGAAGCTCACCCATGGCCACCAGCAGACCTACTGCTATGGGAAGGTCGAGACCAGCTCCACCCTTCCTCACCCCTGATGGCGCCAGGTTCACCGTCATGCGCTGCGCAGGCCAACTCACACCGCTTGACAGCAATGCCGCCCGGACTCGATCACGCGACTCACGAACCGCTGCGTCTGGAAGTCCAACTACGGTGAAACCCGGGAAGCCACCTGACACATGCACCTCCACGGATACCGGGCGACCGTCGACGCCGTGGAGTGTTGCAGAGGGGATAATGGAAAGCACGACTGTCCTCCAGAGCCTGCCTGGGCAACTTGCACCCAGGTCCGATTCGCAAGTGGAGGGCCACTCGTCTCTCCGGGAACTGCCAGTCGGCACCTCTTGGAGCTACAACCGGGCGCAGGCCACTCGATGCGCCGGTGCCCAACCTAACCGGGGGGTGTATCGCTCCTGCCCGTCAAAGCTCCGAACGGCATGCAGGCGCGGTACGCCTCACCGCCCCTGAAACCGCGGCTCACGCTTTGAGGCGAAGGCAATCATGGCCTCTGCAGTGTCCTCGGTGTTCAAGTTGACAGCCTGGCAACGTGCCTCGTCCTCGAGTGCCTGGGCCATCGAAGTGGACAGAGAGTTGTCGAGCAGCGTCTTGGTCATCGACAAAGCAATAGGAGGACCAGCCGCCAGGCGCCGCGCCCAGTCATCCACAAAGCCATCGAGCTCGGCATCGGGCACCACTCTGTTGACCAGGCCATAGGCGGCAGCTTCCTCCGCCGAGATCATCTCGGCAAAGAACGCAAGCTCCTTGGCCCTGTGAAGTCCAACCATCCGCGGGAGCATCCACGAAGCACCCCCGTCCAGGGACAGGCCACGACGAGCGAAGATCTCCGACATGCGGGCATTGTCGGACGCGACTATCAGGTCACAGCCAAGGGCGATGCTGAGACCTGCCCCTGCGGCCACTCCTCTGACCTTGGCAATCGTGGGCTTCGCTATCTGGTGTAGGGCCAGCATGACCTCGGCCAGCAGGCGCATACGGACAAGATGCGGGTCGTCAGGCTCGCCACCGACCCCACTCGGATCTGTTATGTCCGCGCCCGAGCAGAAGGCACCCCCGGCACCGGTAACCACCATAACCCGATCCGCCGAGTCCCGCGCAACCTGACGAAACGTCGCCAGCAGCTCCTGCCACATGAGAGCGTTGGCTGCATTCTTACGTTCCGGGCGATTCAAGGTAACGCTCACCACACCGCCAGACCGCTCAACCACAATCGTCTCGTATCCCACAGTCGTCACCCTACCGAGCCTGAGCTCCCGGGACTAGCGAGAGGAGCCGACTCGCATGCGGGGCGACGCAGGCAAGGTGGCGCTGGATCCGGGGTGGCGCTGGAGGATTCTCCGCTAGAACGCGTTTTCGCTCACCTCGACATGCAGTGAGCCATCAGCTTGCACCATCACGGATGCCGCGTCGAAACGTAGCGTACGTGCCTTGCGGCCGTGTCCCCTCGCGCTCGTCTCGCGCTCGAGCCACCGGGCTGCGCTGCGACGTATGCGCTGCTGCTTTGCTCGGGTGATCGACTCGGCAGGATGACCGAAGTCACTCGAGGCGCGAGTCTTGACCTCGCAGAACACGATCAGTCCCGGCTTGGCAAGCACCAGGTCTATCTCCCCCTCCCTGCAGCGCCACTGGCGAGCTAGCACCTCATAGCCGATACCTTCGTAGAACAGCGCTGCCGCCGCTTCCCCTCTGTTTCCAAGGCGTCGCCTGCTGCTGCCCACTGCATGACCTATGCCGTTCAAGCGTCGCGCTCGGGCAGCCGCTCGATGTTCACGTCACGGAACGTAAGGACCCTTACGCTCGGGACGAAGCGAGCGGGCCGGTACATGTCCCACACCCACGCGTCCGTGAGCTCTATCTCAACACATGCAGGAGTCACGCCCTCGCGCAAAGACACCTTTACCTCATTGGCCAGGTAGAAGCGCCGTTCGGTTTCCACTACATACTGGAACAGGGGCAGGACCGTGCGATACTCGTGTACCAAGGCCAGCTCGATCTCGGCCTCGTAACGTTCGAGATCCTCTTCGCTCATGATTCCGGCGTCCTTGGGGTCCTGCACGTGCCCAGGAGCACGGGCATCGGCGCCGGATCAGGTCCGGGCCACTCGCTTCTCTTTGATCTTCGCTGCCTTGCCGATCCGGCCTCTCAAGTAATACAGCTTGGCCCGTCTCACATCGCCCTGTGTCACGACCTCGATTCGAGCCAGAACGGGGGAGTGAACCGGAAAGGTACGCTCCACGCCCACACCGAAGCTCACCTTGCGTACGGTGAATGTCTCGCGTGCTCCGGTCCCCTGGCGACGTATCACCGCCCCTTGGAACACCTGCACTCGCTCTCTGTTGCCCTCGACCACACGAACATGAACCTTTACCGTGTCACCAGGGCGAAACGCTGGCACGTCGTCCCGCAGGCTGTCACGGTCGATGATATCGGTCGGGTTCATAGCGCGTTTCCCTCCAGCACTCGGACTTCGAGTGGATCGTGTGGCTCCGCCCTCGCCCCGCCCCAGCCGACCCACGCGGCCGGTCCGGCAGGACCGGCCGGAATAACCAAGGATAGCCGCTGTATGCACAGTGCCGCACGACCCCACCCGGCCCCGGTACTTCCGACACCATGCGGGACGCTACTTGGCGGGGTGCACCGCTCCAGCTGGATCGACAGGCAAGCTTAGGCATCGGCCCAACCCTATGGCAACGATGTGGCTCTGGAGGCAGGCTCGGTGGCAGGCTCACCGGCAGCGTCTTTCGAACCCATCGCTGGAGCCAGGGGCTTGCGAGGCGCAGCCCCGTCACCGTGCTCCGACAGAAGCTGCCCCTCTTCCGAGCTCAGGCCACCTCGCCTTGCCATGAGGTCCGGACGGCTGGCGACAGTGCGGCGGAGGGCCATTGCCCTACGCCATCTCCTCACCCGGGCGTGGTCCCCCGAGCGAAGGACATCCGGCACCGCCCAACCCCTGAACACCGCAGGCCTCGTATACTGGGGGTATTCGAGCAGACCTTCGGCAAAGCTCTCCTCTTGGCTCGACTCAGCGTTTCCCATCACCCCCGGCAGCAACCGGCTCACGGCCTCGACGACGACGAGCGCCGCGAGTTCACCTCCTGCCAGCACGTAGTCGCCGACTGACAGCTCCCCGTCCACCAAGTGCTCGACCACCCTCTGATCGACGCCTTCGTACCTCCCGCATAGCAGGGAGAATCCCCCCCCTGTGGCCGGCCCGGCCCTTCCTGCAAGCTGCTCCACCAGTTCCTGGTCCAATACCCTCCCGCCCGGGTCGAGCAGGTACAACGGTCTCGGGGGCTCAACTGCCTCGACCACGGCGAAGAGCGGCTCTGGAGCCATCAGCATGCCCGCTCCCCCACCGAACGGCGCGTCGTCAACGGAGCGATGAGCGCCCTGCGCTCCCATGCGCAGATCATGCACCCGCAAGTCGAGCACGCCTGCCCGGCGAGCTCGCCCCATGAGTGATCCGGCCGTGTAGTGCTCGACGAGGTCCGGAAATATGGTGAAGATGTCGATGCGCATCTCTAGGCAACACCTAGTCGAGTAGGCCGGGGGGTGGATCGACTACGATCTGCCCGGACCCCTTGCCCGTGACAAAGCTCAGCGGGATCAATCCACCACTGTCGAGCTCTATCAGGTCGCTCGCTGGATTTGCCACGACGGCTACGGCGGTTCCGAGTGCACATCCTGCAGTGTCCACCACCACGGCACCGACGATCTCGTGCACCCAGATGGCCTCCGGATCCTGTTCCTCCATTACCTCGGCTGAGAGAACCTTCCCCCGCAATGCGTCGGCCGCCTCCCGGGTACTCACCCCTTCGAACACCACGAGCCAGCGCCGACCGTACCGACGCGATGCAACGACAGTGAGGGCGCCATCCTCGACAGCCAAGACCGCCCCCGGGGCCAGCCTGCTCGTCCTGGTAGTGATCAGATCGACCACTACTTCGCCGGCTAGTCCGTGCGGCTTGGCAATCCGCCCCACCTCGAGAAATCGGCTACCCGCTACCACATCAGGCAAATGACCTACCTGGACTACTCG
>JAJZJN010000127.1 GCA_021851165.1 Actinomycetes bacterium | reverse complement strand
GGGTGCGGGTGTGATTGCCGAGCCCTCTATCTGGACCTGACCGTGATCTGCCGTCACCACGAGGGCTGCACCCGGCGGAAGCACCTCGACAAGGTCACCGACCAGACGGTCGGCAGCTCGCAGCTCCATGCGAAAATGCTCGCCGAGACCATGCTCATGGGCCACTTTGTCGATGCCATCGTAATAGGCGTATACGAACGGCTCGCCACTCGCGAGCAGACGGCTCACCTCGACGATCATCGTCGACGGCACGCGCCATCCCACCAGGCGAGCACTACCGAGATGAGCAGCCGTGAACCCCGTTGTAGCGAATTCGGATCTGGTCACCGCTGCGACGCTCAGTCCACCGAAGGCCGGTGCCCGCTGGAAGCTGCCGGCAGGCAGCACGCGCCGCAGGTCACCTGCATCGCTCGACCAGCGCAGCACGTTCATCACCTCTCCTGGCCTGCCGGAGCCAGGGCTCATGCGATAGCCCAGTATCCCATGGTGTGCCGGAACGGCCCCAGTCGCTATCGAGGTCAGTGCGGTGGCAGTCGTGGTGGGCGCTACTGAGGTGATGGGCCGGCCTGCCGCCTGTGAGAGCACAGGGGCTACAGACCCCTCGGCGCGAAGCTGGTGCCAACCGAGCCCATCCAACACGAGCAGGACCACTTGTGATGCACCGAGCACAGCCTCAGGCAGCCACTCTGCTGGGTCCGGCCCGTTGCGACCGTAAAGTGCGGGCACCAGAGACGACAGGCAGGCCGCCCCGTAGTCCGGGAGCACCGGTTCGACGCCGGCCGGCTCCGTCGCCCGAGAGGGTGCGGTGGTGCCTCCACTTCCGGTTCTGCGCATGGCCACGTCCGCACTCTACTCATGCCATGAGCGTGCCTGTTCCGTGCCGATGCGCCCCTCCAGCTCGCCACTGTGTCCAGGTAGTATCCGCGCGTGGCAGGTAGCATCAAGGCGTGAAGGTATCAACCCGAGGGGACTATGCGAGCCGCGCCCTGCTTTCGCTCGCTCTCCACGACAAGGACCAGGGCCCCACCTCGGTACGTGACATCGCAGAGCGGACCGGACTTCCCCAGCCGTACCTCGAGCAGATACTCCTCGCTCTGAAGGGTGCCGGGCTCGTCCGCTCCAAGCGCGGCGTCGGGGGAGGATACGTGCTGGCCCGCGGTGCCTCCGATATCACCTTGGGTGAGATAGTCAGTGCCGTCGACGGCCCTATCGCTGCCGGCGACTTCGGGCGTCCCCACGAGAACGGCGCATGCGAGCACGAAGGTCAGTGCGTCCTACTGGCCGTGTGGGCCGACGTGGGTGAGCACATGCGTTCCCACCTGGATTCATTCACCCTGGAGGATATGGTTCGCAGGGCAAGGGGCATCGACGATGCCGGTAAGCCGCTCGAGTGAAACCAGCGGCATCCCGAGATGCCCCGCAACGTGCGGCGCTGCTCGCGGCTGGAGTCAGCCCAGCTCGAGTCACCCCAGCTTCACCTCGCCCGGATCGTTCCATCGCAGGATCGCAGGATCCTCGCGCTCGTGACCAAGGATGCTTATCGCCGCAGGCGATAGCACGAGATATCGCCCGCCGACCGGCTCGCAACCGATCCAGCGCGCCGCTAGCACCCTGAGCAGGTGGGCATGGGCTATGACGAGGACATCGCCGTTGGCCGCCCTGAGCGATGCAACCACTCTGTCGGCTCGCATGGCCACCTCTTCTATGCTCTCGCCACCCAGCGCTCCGTTGTCCCAGATCGACCAGCCGGGGCTGGTCTTCCTGATCTCTGCAGCTGTCATGCCCTCGAGCTTGCCGTAGTCCCATTCCTGCAGATCAGGGCACACCTCAGCCACACCGCCGAACCCCGCGATCCTGCAGGTCTCCATGGCACGAGCCAGCGGGCTCACCATCACATGAGCAAAGGTGTGCTCCGCCAGCCGTGTCCGAAGCCTCTCAGCCTGGCGCCGGCCGGTGGCATCGAGCGGAATGTCCGTCCGGCCGGTATGGCGCATGGCCCGGCTCCATTCGGTCTGGCCATGTCGTACGATCACGATCCTCACCTTGGCCTCGCCGGCTGCAGCTGCGTGCGGGACGGGTTCCTCACCTCCCTGTCTCGGTGCCGCGGATCCTGCATGGGAGTTGCTCACCTGACCAGAGCAGCATGCGGAGGCGTTGAGCGCAAACCGCGGGGAACATCTAGGCCGGGCTCCGTACCGAGCTGGCCTTACAGCGGGCTGCTTGGAATGCCACAGCGCCCGCGGATGTTACATCTCGTGTAATGCATCTTACCCGCCACTTTGATGGAGACGATCCAGATGGCCACGACACACACTGCCGCTACCCCAGACTCGATGAGACTGTTCCTCGATGACCTGGACCGGTTCCCGCTTCCAGGCCCAGAGGAGCAGGTAGAGCTGGCCAAGCGTGTTGCCGCGGGCGACGCGCAGGCACGTGAGCAGATGGTGGCGGCGAACCTGCGACTCGTAGTTCACTGGGCGCGCCGTTATCAGGATCGCGGTGTGGATTTCGCCGATCTCGTTCAAGAAGGCACTTTCGGCCTCATGAGGGCAGTGGAGAAATTCGACTTCGAGCGCGGCTTTCGGTTCTCTACTTATGCCACATGGTGGATACGCCAGGCGCTGCAACGAGCGATCCAGCAGTATGGCAACACCATCCGCGTGCCGATGGAGGTGGCCGAGCAGGCTCAACGAGTCGAGAGGACGACCTGGGAGCTTGCGTCGGAGTCCAAGCGTGAGCCGACGGCTGCCGAGGTGGCCGAGGCAAGCGGTATCGACGTCGAAGCTCTTGCCAACCTGCAGGGTGTAGGCCGCGTGGTGGCAAGCCTGGACCAGCCGGCTGCCACCGGGAGCGGCACGCCGCTTGGAGACCTTCTCGGGGTGGATGCCGCGTCATTCGAGGATGACGTCGAGCGCCGCGTCCTGCTCGAGCGGGTGCGGCAGGCTGTCGACCTGCTCGACGAGCTCGAGCGTGACGTGGTGCGCTTGCGTTTCGGCCTTGACGGAGGTACGCCGTCCTCGCTCCAGGCCACGGCCACGAAGCTCGGGATAGGGGTGCGACGGGCTCGCCAGGCCGAAGCACGAGCGCTGAAGGAGTTGGCTGCCCTACCCGAATTGGAGGACGTCCACCAGGCGGCTTGAGCTCGAGGCCAGCCGGACGACTGACCCAGAGGCGCTGTTGGCAGCGCTCGCTTCGACTTCGACCTAATCCTTGTCGTAGGCGGCCAGCGCCTCGCTCAGGTCCGCGGGCAGGGGGCAGTCGAGCTCCATCACATCCCCGTTGGGATGCTCGAAGGCAAGATGGGCGGCATGCAGGAAGATCCTCCCTTCGGAGACGACGCTCCCCCCGAGCACCGGGGTTCGGCGCTGTGCGGCGCGTCCACCGGGAGCGCCATAGCGATGGTCGCCTACGACTGGGTGCCCGATGGCTGCGAAATGGACCCTGATCTGATGTGTCCGCCCTGTCTCCAGAGTCACCGCCACCAGGCTCGTGCCCGGAGACGCCCCGAGGCGGCGGCGTACCTCGTATCTCGATACTGCGGGGCGGCCACTGGACTTGATCGCCATGCGCGTCGCATCTCTCGTGGAGCGCCCGATAGGGGCATCGATCACCCCGGAATCCTCTTCCAACCAGCCGTGCACCAGCGCAAGATAGGACCGTATCGCCCGGTGGGTCGTCATCTGGTCTCTGAGCGCCACGAAACCCCGCGGGCTACGGCCGACTACCAGGAGACCCGATGTGCCCTTGTCGAGTCGGTGCACGATCCCCGGCCTGTGGACATCGCCGAGATCCTGCTGGGGTAGTTCGGCCATCTCGGGATATCGGGCAAGCAAACCATCCACAAGGGTCCCGTGGGGGTGCCCGGCCCCCGGATGGACGACGAGACCCGCCGGCTTGTCCACCACCACGACGTCTTCGTCCTCGTAGACCACACCGAATGCCACATCCGGGTCTGCACGGGGAAGATCCACGGCATCCTCCGCGATACCCGCCACCAGACGCTGTCCCGCCTGCAGGAGACGGCTGCGGTCGGTCACTACTACATCGTCCACCACGACGCTGCCCCTCGCTATCGTGGCAGCCGCCCTGCTTCGCGACAGCCCCGAGACCATCGCGAGCGCCCTGTCGAGCCTCTCACCTGCCAGTGAGATCGGCACCGAAAGGGTGAGCTCGCCGTTGTCAGCTCCCGGCATCGGGATTCCTGGGCAGCCCGCTCGGCACGTCGGCTTGGTCCCCCGAGACACCAGAGCGCTCCCTGCCGTCTTTCATCAGGATAACGGCTGCCAGGATCCCCCCGATAACGATGGAGGCATCGGCAACGTTGAATGTCGGCCACCAGTGGAGCGCTATGAAATCGACAACCGCTCCGTTGTGGCTGCGAAATACACGATCGGCGAGATTGCCCACCGCCCCCCCTACGACCAGCCCCAGGGAAGCCGCCAGGCTGTTGGACCTTGCACGCCTGATCACCACGATCAGGATGCCCACCACCACTGCAGCTATGACGCCCAGGACCGGTGCTGCTCCCTGGAACAGGCTGAACGCCGAGCCTGAGTTGTACTGGAGAACGAGGTCGAGTGTCCATACGACATGGATCGGACCCTGCGACAGCCTGTCCTGCGCCCAGGTGGTCGTCAGCTGGTCTGCCACAACAACGACCGCGGCTATTGCGAGAGCCAGGGCCAACCTGCGGCCGGGGCTCCCGGATCCTTTCCTGGTGCTCGTGTCTTGCCTATGACCGGTACTCGGATTCCCGGCAGTCGGCTTCCTCGTGCTCAGCGCCGGTGCAACCCTCCGCTTTTACATGCCACGCACAACCGAGCATAGGGCAAGGCACGCAGGCGGGCCTTCGGGATCGGCTCGTGGCAAATCTCGCAGGCCCCGTACGTGCCGGCGTCGAGGCCCGCGAGCGCGGCATCGATCTCCTCGATGGCGGCGAGAGCCTGCGCCGACAGCGCCAGATCCCGCTCGCGGTCGATGGTGGCCGTTCCACCCTCTCCCGACTCCTCGTCGAACTGGACGTCTCCCGGCTCCCGCTCCAGTGCCAAGGCGTCGGCTTCTGCCCGGAGGCTGTCCGCCTGCTCCTGGTACACCGCCCGCTCGGCTAGGAGCAGGTCCCTCTGCTCGGCCAGGAACTTCGGCTCGGAAGCGTACGGCCCGGCTCCCCCTGGTACCGGCTGGGCCTTCCTCGCGGAGCGCGATGGGGCCTTGGGCTGGGCCTTCCCTGGTTCAGACTGGGCCTTCTTCACTGGGCTCATTCATACCTCCTGGCCCGCCGGACTTCTCCGACAACCCGTAACGTGCCTCGCATCTGTCGGCTTCTCACCTGGTAGAGGAAAATGGGGGACGATAGCCTCCCCCGGCGCTGTTGGCAACACCCGAGCGAAGGAGCAGGCCGTGCCGGGGTAGCAGTGTAACCAGAATACGCTTAGTACATGCGTAGCAGCCCTGGCGAGGATCAACCGTACCCGAATGTCGATCAGAAGCCCGACTACCCGGGCATGGAAGCGCAGGTCCTCGCCAGCTGGGCAACCGAGGGCACCTTCGAGGCGTCGGTCACGCGACGAGCCGGGGGCGACAACGAGTTCGTCTTCTACGACGGGCCTCCCTTCGCAAATGGGATGCCTCATTACGGACACCTGCTGACCGGCTTTGTGAAGGATGCGGTTCCGCGCTATCAGACCATGCGTGGACGCCGGGTGGAGAGGCGTTTCGGCTGGGACTGCCACGGACTTCCAGCCGAGATGGAAGCCGAGAAGGAGCTCGGGGTGTCGGGCAGGGCCGCAATCACCGGCCTCGGAGTCCGCCAGTTCAATGACTACTGCCGCAGCCTGGTCCTACGAACGACCGACGCATGGGAGCGATACGTCACGCGCCAGGCGAGGTGGGTGGACTTCTCCAACGATTACAAGACCATGGACCTCTCCTACATGGAAAGCGTCATATGGGCCTTCGAGCAGCTGTGGAGCAGGGGCCTACTCTACGAAGGCGAGAGGATCCTCCCCTACTGCTGGGAGTGCGAGACCCCCCTGTCGAACTTCGAAACTCGTCAGGACGACGCGTATCGCCCGCGCGTCGACCCGGCTGTCACCGTGACCTTCACGCTGGACCCCGTGGCCGACCATGCCCGTAGCTCCACCCTCGGTCATGGTGCGGCGGCCGACGACCTACTCGGCGGGGCCATCGGTCTGCTCGTTTGGACAACTACACCATGGACGCTCCCGTCCAATCTGGCGCTCGCCGTCGGGCCCGAGATCGTCTACGGCGTCTACCGCATCAACGGGGTCCCCACGCTGCTCGCGGTCGACAGGATCGCCGAGTATGCCGACGTGCTCGACAGCGTCGAGCCGGAGGCAACCGTGAGGGGGGCTGCCCTCGTAGGACGCACCTACCGTCCTCTGTTCGACTTCTTCACAGACCAACCAAGCGCGTTCAGAGTCCTGGCCGCCGACTTCGTCGCCACCGACGAGGGAACCGGGGCCGTCCACTTGGCGCCCGGCTTCGGCGAAGAGGACTTCGAGGTGTGCTCGGCTGCGGGCATAGGGGTCGTCTGTCCCGTCGACGAGAGAGGTCGCTTCACTTCGGACGTACCGGGCTACGAGGGGGTCCAGGTCTTCGACGCCAATGCCAAGGTGATAGAGGACCTTTCCCGGCGCAACCTGCTCGTACGGCGCGAGTCTTACACCCATAGCTATCCACACTGCTGGCGAACCGATACTCCTCTCATCTACAAGGCTGTGAGCTCGTGGTTCGTCTCGGTGACGTCGATCAAGGACCGGATGGTCGCGCTGAACCAGCAGATCCAATGGGTCCCGTCCCACGTACGCGACGGTGCATTCGGCAAGTGGCTCGAGGGAGCGCGGGACTGGTCCATCAGCCGGAACCGGTTCTGGGGCGCCCCGATCCCGGTATGGAAGAGCGATGACCCCCGCTACCCACGATTGGATGTCTACGGCAGCCTGGACGCCTTGGAGCGCGACTTCGGAGTGCGGCCGGAGGACTTGCATCGGCCGGCCATAGACGATCTGACCCGCCCCAATCCCGACGATCCGACCGGCCGGTCGACGATGCGCCGCGTATCTGACGTTCTCGATTGCTGGTTCGAGTCAGGTTCCATGCCGTTCGCTCAACTGCACTATCCCTTCGAGAACAC
>JAJZJN010000126.1 GCA_021851165.1 Actinomycetes bacterium | reverse complement strand
CGACACCGCCGGCCATGCGCTGCCGAGAGAGCCCAGCATGAATGGGGGCTGCCCGCCTCCACTCTGCAGAATCGAGAGCTGCATCGGCCCACCCTGTGCCGGCCGGCCCTCTAGCCGTGCCAGATGAGCGACGACGTTGGCAACGTCGAAACGGCCTGCGAGCACTCGTGCCCGTTCGGCACCGGCCGGTGGTGCCCAGCCGGCCAGAATCCGCATATGCCACACGAGCGTCGACCATAACCCGTGCTCAGCCGCGGCGAGGTCCATGCCGGGCTGCACCGGCTTACCGTACGGGGTGCTCTTCAGCTCGCCGAGGGCATCGTCGAGACGAGACAACCCGGCGAGCCTCGCCACCTCGGAGGCTGGAAGGCGCCGCTCAGCGAGTGCCAGCGCCCGCACGTGAACAGCCACCCAGCTCGCACCCATCACATGGGCCCGAGAGCACTGGCGGCTTCAGTGGGCGGGAGGCTCTTCACCGAGGCCCCAGCCGGCCCAATATCCGGTCTGCGATCTCGACCGCCACGGCTGCAAGCCTCGTGGAAGCCTCTTTGTCAATCCGGTCAGCCTCTGCCCGGGCCTGCTCGACGAGAGCAGCAGACTCCGCCATCGCTTGACTCCGAACCAATCCCTCCGCATCGTTCAGCGCTGCGGCGGCTCGCGACGAGGCGTCAGCGAGGATCGCCTTCGCCTCGGCTGCGCCTTCCGACCTCTTGCGCTCTGCCTCCTGCTCGGCTGCAGCCCTCACCTGCTCCGCTGTGCCCACTGTCCCCTGAAGTGACGCGAGAACACCCGCCAACTCCGCGTGGACCTGGTCAAGACGATTGCTCGGAACACCGGCGCTGGCCGGGGCACCCGGTACGCCGGAGAACCTGAACCGGCGAAGCAGCTCGGCTACGGTTGCCATGGCAATGAATTAGATCAGCTCCGGCTCCATCGCGATGGCCCCGCACGGACACTCCTCCACGCAGATGCCACATCCCTTGCAGTAGTCGTAGTCGAAGGCATAGCGCTTGCCGACACCCAGCTTCTTCACAGCGTTGTCCGGGCAGACTCCGTAGCAGTTGTCGCACTCGAAGCAGTTTCCGCACGACATGCAGCGGCGAGCTTCGAACAGCGCATTGGACTCGTCCAGACCCCCGACAACCTCCTCGAAGCTCGACTGGCGCCGCGCCAGATCCAGCCTGGGCCGCTCCGTCCGTGGTGCATCCGCGTAGTACCAGGTGTTCAAGGCCTCGTAGACGGCGAGAGGGTGACGCTCAGGCCTGGATATCTCCACACCCTGCAACCACGCATGTATCGACCTCGCGGCCCGCTTCCCGTGGCCGACGGCTACCGTGACTGTCCGGTCATCTAGAACCCTGCCTCCCCTGGGGGGACCTGCCATGTCACCGCCGGCGAAGATGCCAGGGTGCCCGGTCATCATGTCTTCGCTCACCTCGACCACTCCATCGTCGATCACCACGTCCGGCACACCCGAGAGCAGGGAGAGGTCAGCCTGCTGGCCGAGCGCCAGCACGAGGGTGTCCGCATCGAGCTCCTCGGTCTCGCCCGTCGGCCGTGGAAATCCGTGCTCGTCGAGCTCCATCTTCTCCAGCACTAGCCTGCCCTGGTCAGCACCGGCGATGGTGGAGAGCCACTTCATCTTCACGCCTTCCTCCGCTGCCTCCTCGACCTCGATGTCATGAGCCGGCATGCGCTCCCGTGTTCGCCTGTAGACGATCACCGCATCGGTGGCGCCGAGCCGGCGTGCCGTGCGCGCGGCATCCATGGCCGTGTCGCCTCCGCCGTAGACCACCACGCGCCGGCCGAGCAGCGGCGGGCTGCCGGCATCCACGCTGCTCAGAAGGGATACAGCACCCATCACATGCGTCGCGTCACCAGCGGGCACGTAGGCGTTGCGGCTCTGCTGGGCACCGACCGCGAGGAAGGCCGCATCGAAGCCTCCAGCGCCCATCAGCTCCAGGATGTCCGTCACGGGCCTACCTACAACGAGCTCGACGCCCATGCCAACTATGCGGTCGACCTCGGCCTTCAGGACATCGCGGGGCAGCCTGTAGCTGGGGATCCCGTAGCGCATCATCCCACCTGGCATCTCGGCAGCCTCGTAGATGCTGACCTCGTGGCCTAGACGACGGAGCTGGTAGGCAGCAGACAGCCCGGCTGGACCCGAGCCGACCACCAGGACTCGCTTGCCCGATCCTGGCTTGCCCGGCTCTACATGCCATCCATTCATAATCGCCTGATCGCCCAGGAACCTCTCTATGGCATTGATGCCCACGGCTTCGTCGAGCTGGCCCCGGTTGCAGGCAGTCTCGCATGGGTGGAAGCATGCACGGCCCATCACCGCGGGCAGCGGGTTGTCCTCGATCAGGTGACGCCAGGCCTGCTCGTAGCCGGCGTCCTCGGAGTCGTACAACCATCTCTGGATGTTCTCCCCAGCGGGGCACGCGTCGTTGCAGGGCGGGAGGCGATCCACGTAGACAGGTCTCTCCACACGCCATGATCCCGTGTGGTTGGCAAGGCTCGATCCTGGGTCCAGTGTTATCGCAAATGGCTTGTCCATCACAGGACCCCTGCAGCGGCTCGGTCGGATAGACCACCGCCGGAGCCATCCGGAGGTGGCCCTTCGTCGAGAGTCTCGTCGAGCAGTCCGAGTCTGCGTATGTTGGCATCGGCGATTCTTTGGATTCGCTCGACTATGTCGGGCCTGCCCTCGGACCCCCCCGGCTCCGACGAGCCGAAGAGATGGCGATAGCGAGTCTGCAGCCGCAGGTAGTCCTCGACGGGCACTTGTCGGCGGATCTTCGACACCGAGGTCACCTCGCCATGCTCGGCCTCGAACACGGGGAACAGGCCACACTCCTTCACCAGCCGCGCCAGGCGGATCGTGTCATGGGGTGCCGATCCCCACCCTAGAGGGCATGGCACGAAGAGATGGATGTAGCGCGCACCTCGCAGGGACATCGCCTTCTCCACCTTGGCCTCGAGGTCGTGGAGCTCGGCCACGGTGGCGGTGGCCACGTACGGTATCTGATGGGCCATCGCCAGGCGAGGCATGTCCTTGCCCTGCCCGAACGGGTTGCCCGGCTCACGCCCGATCGCCTCGGTCGTCGCCGTCCGGGCACCAGGCGGTGTGGCGCCGGATCGTTGAACCCCGGTGTTCATGTAGGCCTCGTTGTCGTAGCAGATGAACAGCACGTCGTCGTTGCGTTCGAACATACCGGACAGGCAACCGAACCCGATGTCGACCGTACCGCCGTCACCCGCTTGGCCCACCACCCTCACATCGTCTCGGCCCTTGGCGCGATACGCCGCTGCCACCCCGGTCGCGACAGCGGGAGCGTTGCCGAACAACGAGTGGAGCCACGGTATCTGCCAGGAGGTCTCGGGGTATGGCGTGGAGAACACCTCGAGACATCCCGTGGCGTTCACCACGGCCATACGACCCTGCGCGGCTCTCATGGCGGCGTCCAGTGCATACCGTGCTCCGAGTGCTTCGCCACATCCCTGGCACGCGCGGTGACCCGAGGTGAGAGAGTTCGTACGACCGAGGGTCGACTGGACACTGCGGTGGGCTTCGTCGAGCAGCCGGTTACCGGCGGCAAAGCTGCCCACCTGGTAGAACTTGACCGGTTGGCCAACCGGCGAATCGCCCGGCGTCGTACGCGCACCGGTGCCTACAGCCCGGGCAATCGCTGGAGCGTCATCTGTCATCTCGGTGCTCCTCACGTGAGGCTAGGAAGGACTGACTGGGCATCGCGAAGGACGTTCTCCGCTGTCGGGCCTGACCGCCGCCGGTCTGCCATGCGGGCCAACTCCTTGTCGATCAGGTCCTTCCTCAGGTCCAGGAAGGTCAGCTCCCCGAGCCTTCCATGGTCGGCATCCACGAATACCGCCGCGAGCGACTTGCCCATGATCGGGCGACCACCGAGCCCGGCAACGACTGTTGAAACCGGTATCGACAAGCCAGTCAATGCCATGGCTACGTCGGTGGAGAGCACACCACCGAAGCCGATGCTGAAGGCCTTCTCCACCACTACCACACGCTTCGCTCCGGCAAGCCCGTCCCTGAGCGCCGCCCCAGGAAACGGACGGAACGACGTGATGCCCAGAACGCCTACAGCTGTACCCTTCTCACGCAGGGCGTCCACCGTGTCCTTGATCGTGCCGAGCACCGACCCCATCGCCACCACGATCGTCTCGGCTCCCTCGGTACGGTATGGTCTCACGAAGCCACCCGCAGGCCTGCCGAAGTGCTCGGCAAACTCTCCCGCTACTTCAGGGATCAGCTCCAGGGCCTGCAGCTGGCGAACATGGGCAAGGTAGCGGACCTCCTCGAATGCCTCAGGGCCAACCATCGCGCCGATGGATACCGGCTCGCTCGGATCGAGCACCTGCCTCGGCACGTAAGGCGGCAGGAAGCTGTCAACCTCCTGCTGGCCCGGCAGGTCCACACGCTCCACCGCGTGGGTCAGCACGTAGCCATCCATGCACACCATGACCGGAAGCGACACCTCCTCGGCGAGGCGGAAAGCTTGTATATGGAGATCGGCAGCGTCCTGGTTGGTCTCGGCGAACAGCTGGACCCATCCCGAGTCGCGCACTGCCATCGCGTCGCTGTGGTCGTTCCAGATGTTGATCGGCGCGCCGATCGCCCGGTTGGCAAGCGTCATGACGATCGGAAGGCCGAGGCCGGCAGCATTGAAGACAGCCTCGATCATGAACAGCAAGCCCTGGCTCGCGGTTGCCGTGTAGGCGCGGGCACCGGCGGCTGACGCGCCTATCGACACGGACATCGCCGCGAACTCAGACTCGACATTGATGAACTCGCACGGGGCGAGCTCACCGCTCTTGACCTTCCGGCCAACCGCCTCGATGATGTGGGTCTGGGGCGATATCGGGTAAGCACACACCACTTCCGGCCGGCACATCGAGACGACCTCTGCCACCGCGCGAGAGCCCTCAATCTGGCGAAGCATGGGCAAGCACCCCTTCCTCGTTCTTCACGAAATCGTATGCCTCCTGGGCCGCAGCCACGTTGGCCTCGGCGACGGAGCCTGTGAAACGCTGGGTGATCGCGTCGCGAACAGCATCCAGCGGCACGACCCCACTCACCGCCGCCAGCCCCCCCAGCAGTACCGCATTGGGCACCGGCCGCCCCGTGTGCTTCAAAGCCAGTTCGGTCGCAGGCACGTTAAGCATGTGATCACGCGGCAGCCTGAGCACCAGGTCGCCCAGACCAAGCTCCTCGAAGCTCCGCCCGCTGTTCATCAGTACATAGCCCTCCGGCTTCAGACCTGCGAAGAGATCGACCTGGTGGATCAGCGTCACATCCTGGACGATCAGGGCATCCGGCTCGACGACTGGTTCACGGGTCCGGATCTCGTGATCGTCGATCCGGCAGTAGGCCACTACGGGCGCACCAGTCCGCTCCGACCCGAAGCTCGGGAATGCCTGGGACCAGAGCCCCCCGGCAAACGCCGCTGCAGAGAGCAGCTCCGCAGCGGTGACCACGCCTTGGCCCCCGCGTCCGTGGATGCGCACCTGGAACATGCGGTACCTCCCTCAATCGCCCTGGCAGGTCCCCCGTCAACGGCGCCGACGGGGAGACCGGCACATATCCACCTTGCCACTCTTCGCGCCTGTCGGCACGCAAGCCAGTTCGATGAGCGCTGAGCGGATCCTGGCGCATCGAGCCGATGGGGCGCGCCGGCATGACCTACCGCGCAGGGACAGCACCGATCCACCTACTCGTAGGACTTGCAGTGCGACCGGCAGCGTCCCACCGTAGGCTTGGTCGGGTGGAGATCGGAGGCTCAGCAGTTGTCGACCTCAGAGGTCTGGACGAGCTGATCGCCGCACTTGGCTCTGCCGGCTACCGGACACTGGGTCCGGTGGTGCGTAACGACACGATCGTCCACGGCAGCCTGACCGGTGTCGATGCGTTGCCCTCGGGGTTTCACGATCACCAGTCGCCAGGGCACTACGATCTCGTGCATTGCGATGACGGGGAGCTGTTCGGCTGGGCAGTCGGGCCAGCTTCGTTCAAAAGCGAGCTGTTCCCGCCTCATCAGATCGTCTGGAAGGCGAGTACCGCACCGGATGGCTTCAGCGTCGAGGAGCCGTCGGAAGAAGCTCGACCTGTCGCGATGGTAGGTGCGAGGCCATGCGAGCTGGCAGGCCTGGAGGTGCTCGACCGGGTGCTTGGTACTCGCGGTGCCGATCCCGTGTACAGCCGCAGGCGGGAAGCTGCCTTCGTCGCTGTAGTCGAGTGCGGAGCTCCGGCCGCGGACTGCTTCTGCACATCCATGGGAACCGGACCCGAGGCCTCGGGCGCGTTCGACTTGGCCCTGACCGAGCTATACGATCCGCCGGACCGGCTCGATCCCGATAACCCGATGCCGGCGGCTGGACACCGGTTCCTGGTCAACGTCGGCTCCGAGCTGGGCTCGGAGCTCCTGGACAAGATCAGCCATCACGCCGCCGGGGAGCAGGATCTTGCTCGCCGCCAGGCCATCCTGGCCACAGCACGCAAGCGGGTGGGAAGGTTCCTCGACACCGAGGGGCTGGCCGGTATCCTCGAGCGCAACATCGAAAGCCGCCGCTTCGAGGAGGTGGCCGAGCGCTGCCTCGCCTGTGGCAACTGCACGATGGTATGTCCCACGTGCTTCTGCAGTGACATCCGGGACGCCTCAGACCTCGATGGGGGGGCTAGGCGCGAGCGAACGTGGTCCTCCTGCTTCGATCTCGAGCATTCGTACCTGCATGGTGGAGCCATTCGCAGATCAGTCTCGTCGCGCTACCGCCAGTGGCTAACTCACAAGCTGTCCACCTGGTGGGAGCAATTCGGGACCTCCGGATGCGTTGGGTGTGGCAGGTGTATCACTTGGTGCCCGGTAGGCATTGACCTGACCGCGGAGGCTGCGGCGATCCGGGCGTCCGACGGCGCCAGTCACGGGCGGACGCCGCAGGCATTTGTGCGGGGAGCTGCCTTGGCCACATCCACCATCGGCGCGCAGGCCACGTCTTCGGGGAATGACCCCGACACGCCTCCGATATCCGAGGTGCCAAGATGAGCGGCTCCCCCGGTGGCCCAGACTCCCCCGGTGGCCCAGACTCCCCCGGTGGCCCAGACTCCCCCGGTGGCCCAGACTCCCCCGGTGGCCCAGACTCCCCCGGTGGCCCAGACTCCCCCGGTGGCCCAGAC
>JAJZJN010000125.1 GCA_021851165.1 Actinomycetes bacterium | reverse complement strand
TCGACGACAGCGACCGGATTTCAGGGCCGGCAGCGATTCAGGGCCGGCCGGCGCCGACGAGCCCACTGGTCCACACCGGCTGGATCCGGATGGTTTGGCCCGTATACGGAGCGTTCACCACATCGCCGTTGCCTATGTACATGGCCACATGGTCTATGTACCCTCCGGATGCCCAGAAGAGCAGGTCGCCCGGCTGGATGTCGGCGAATGGGATGTGGGTGACCTCGCCGTACTGGGCGGCAGCGGAATGCGTCAGGGAAACGCCCGCCTGGCCCCATGCCCACATCGTGAGTCCCGAGCAGTCGAAACCGACGCCAGGTGTGTCGCCACCCCAGACGTAGGGTACGCCTACCTGGCTCTCGTCGGCGGCAACAGCCCTGGCCGCACCCTGGACAGGGGGAAGGTTGACCTGCTGGGCAGAAGCAGGTGCAGCTATCCGGGTGAAGGACGCCTGCTGGACAGCCTGCTCGGACGCCTGCTGGGCAGCTACCAGCCGGGCTATCCGGCCTTTGACTGCGGCGAGGGTGGCCTGCTCGGAGAGGAGCGCTGCCTGGCCTGCCGAGCGGGCCGCTGCTGCGGCAGCGAGGATCGACCTGGCTTGGGACTGCACCGATGCGAGGGTGCCTTCAACAGCGCTCAAGTGGGTCTCTGCCTGGTGGAGGCCGTCGACGCTTTCCTGGAGGTTGCCGGATGCCACGTTCAGGTACTCCTGGGCAACCGAGGTATGGAGGCTCGGGCTTGCGAACAGGGTGGTGAGCCCGGTGGACTCTCCACCGGTCACGTAGGCGTTGACCGCCTGGGCGCGCAGCTGGGCCTGATCGGCGTCAACCTGGGCCCGGGCTCTGGCCAGCGAGGATCGTGCCGCCGCGAGCTGGCCGGACACCTGCTGGTAATGCAGCTCGGCCTGATCGTAGCGCTCGTTGTCGATCCCGGCGATCTGGGCATCGCGAGCGAGCTGAGCCGATATCTGGGATGCCTGGGCCCTGGCTGTTCCCAATGACTCGGCACTGGCAGGCTGGGTGAACGTGAAGGCTACGAGAGCCGTCATGGCGATGGTGACGGTGGCTAGCAGAGCTGTTGCTGGCGCTAGCGCGGGCGATGCCAGCCGAATGGCTCTGTGTCGGAGACGAGCTGCCTTCTCGCCTGGCAGCGCCGTCGAGGTGTGCTCGACGCAAGTCACAATGAGGCTACTGCTTAGCAAGGGTCGGCACCCCGACGCAAGCCTTTGCGGTGTTGCCGGGTGCTTTGCCATCCCTTCTCCCAGGTCGGGAGGCCAAGGAAGTTTTGCCGACGCGGCCGCCTGGGTCCATTTGGAACGCCTGTGGGTGTGTGCTCAGGCTCCGGTGCGGTCGTAGTGCTCGAGGACGGACAGGTTGAATTCACCCGCGGGGCTGACCGCATTCGCCATACTCAGACCCGGTACGACTCCGATGGAGGAGAAACTGAGGGTGAAGGCGTTCGCCATCTGGATCCGACCTGCCACCACCTGGCCGGTGAAGCTGGTGTTGTTGACGGTGTTGAGCGCGCATGGAGTGTAGATGAACGCGACCAGTGGTGATGCGATAGCAGTAGCGTTGGCGAGGCCAACGTCTTCACCGCACGAGGAGGGGGAGCCAGGTCCCCCGTAGGGCACTGCCAGAACCAAGTGGTGTGCGACGGATGGGTCGGTCGACGTGAACTGGGAGTTGTTGGCCAGATTGAAGCCCCCGGTGGAGAAGATGGCAACGCTGTGGTCCATGGAGATCTTCTCATTGCCGTAGAGGTTGATCTGGCACGATGTCTGGATCACCTCTTTGCTTGGTGTGGTGGACAAGCCGGCGAGCTCGGCATAGACGCTCTGGGTGTCGCCGGGCGACGTGGAGCAGTCGGCGTTCGGCGGTTCTACTGTGTAGCCCGCTGCGGCCCAGGCGCTCGCGTTCATCTCGAGGGTGGGGAAGGGTATCTGTGGCGGTGATGGGACGTCTGTAACGTCGGCGTTGGAGGTTCCTGTCACACCGGCATTCTGGCCGTAGGTCGTGATCTGCTGAGATGCCTCGGCGTCGCCTCCTATCGTGGCGCTGTTCCAGAGGCTTATGCCCCCGCCGGACACCACCGCATTGCCCTGGACCCGGGACTGGTTGGCTGCCTGGACATTGCCGCTCACCCACGCGTCGCCCGACAAGTTGCAGGAGTTCGACATCTGAAGCCCCTGCATACTGATCACGTTTCCCATTACCTGGGTCTTGTTGGAACAGATGGTCTGGCCGTCCACGTATACGTCGGCAACCTGGTTCCCGGCGTCGACGATGCTCACGCTGTTGGTCAGGTCGAGCCCGGACCCCGAGTAGATGGAGTAGCCCGCCAACTGGCCTGAGATGGCTACTACCGAGATCACTGTCTGGGATGCTGTCCCTGTTCCGAGGTGGGCAGTCCCAGTCGAGGTGATGGTGGCCTCCGCGGCGGCTCCGGCCCCGTCGTGGACATCGGCGCAGCTGAGGCTGTTAGCTGGCTCTGGCGGTACGGTGATGGAGCTGTAGTACTCGATGCTCACCGTGAAAGAGCCATCTGCCCCGTATGCCTGGGGACTGAGCGTGGATGCCATGGTGCATGGGAGGCCGGCTGGGTCGGGGGATGTCTCTATGCCGTGGTAGGCACTCGCCAGCCCTGCCTGGGCTGCTGCTGTGGCCTCGACGCTGTCGGCGCTCTGGGCAGCCCCGTCGATGTTGGCGCGACTGGCCATGATGGAACCCAGCATGAGCATCATCAGGACCACCGATAGCATCACCACGCTCAGCAGGACGAACCCGTCCTCGTCGTTGGCTCGGGTGTTGGCTCGGCTGTTGGCTCGGCTTGGCTGCACGGCGGGCTCAGGCACGGAGCACTCTGGTGCCGCGGCCGGCTTGGCAGGTTGCCACACCGGTAGCTTCAAGATGACGGATCTGCGGGCGGGTGCAACCTTCGGGGTGCTGCCCGCTCTCATGTCCCTCCTGTACGCTCTCATGTCCCTCCTGTCGGGGGGATCGCCTGGCAGGGGTTGTCCGCTGCACCGGTTCCGAGCACGCCTTGGGCAGAGGCAGCCGTGGCCACCTGCAGGACCGGAGCAGTCGCGGCCGGGTTCGTGGTCCCGGCTGCAGCGGAGCTTCCAGGAGAGGAGCCGGACACCTCGAAGGCGAGTTTCACCAGGTTCTGGGCGTAGCTGCTCGAGGATCCCAGGGAGAACGGTGGCTGGCTGGAGGTGTTGACGATGCCTGTCGCCTGAACGATCCATCCCGGCGCGCTTTGCCCGGATTGCCAGGTCGGTGGCCAGGTTCGTTCCTCGAGCCGGCCGTTGGCAACGCGCCACTGGGCGCATACCTGGTGCCCGTAGGCGTCGGTCTGCATGCGAAGCGAGAACCCCGGGCCGATTCCCGAGCCTGCGGCAGAGCCTTCTTCGGCTGGGTTGTAAAGGACGTTTGCAGAGTTGATCTGCGTCACGAGGAGCTGGAGGGCGGGGCGCACGGCGTTGTCTGCATTGAGCACTGATTGGGTGTCGCTCTGGCTGCCCTGGGCCGCCAGGTAGATCGGGCCGAGCATTGCGAGCAGGAGTGCGAAGACGACCAGCGCCATCATCGTCTCCACCAGCGTGAAGCCCTGCTCTTGGCGGCCCGGCATGCTCATGAGCTCGACGTCCTCATCAGCCCACGGTCCAGGTGTAGGCATCCCAGCTTCCGTCCCCGTCGTGTGCGCGGATGGTGACCGTGCTCCCGGGGGCGAGTGAGCTCGGCACGGTAAAGGAGAGCTGCTCCTCATAGGCAGAGGGTGCGGGCGGGCCCCCCGACGTGCCAGTGCCCCCCGACGTGCCAGTGCCCCCCGATGTGCCAGTGCCCCCCGACGTGCCAGTGCCCCCCGACGTGCCAGTGCTGGGGTTATCGGCGTCGGGCCCCGAGCCTCCACACGCGTCGACGGCCGCGATATCCGTGGTGTCGAGATTGATGGTCGTGACGTTCACGACCACCGAATCGTTGGTCTCGTCATCGACCAGGATGTTCGATGAGGTGTACGGCGTCTCGTCTAGGTAGTCGATGGTCACCGTGGCCCCAGGCGTGACATTGGTCGATGGGTTGGCCAGGAGGGATTCCTCGTTCTGCCCGCAATCAGACGTGCCAGTGCTCCCAGCAGGGCCAGTGCTCCCAGCAGGGCTAGTGCCCCCCGACGTGCCACCGCCCCCAGCAGGGCCAGTGCCCCCCGACGTGCCACCGCCCCCAGACGTGCCACCGCCCCCAGCAGGGCCAGTGCCCCCCGACGTGCCAGTGCCCCCCGACGTGCCACCGCCCCCAGACGAGGCTGAGGTGCTCGTCGACACGCCGACCTGGGCGCTCGAGGTCGGCCCGTAGACAAGTGTCTCGCCCGTCAGGTGCGAGGGGGCTCCTCCGTGCAGTCGCCATGACACGTCGACGACTACCTGGATCAGTGCATTGGCCCCAGTCGTGACGTCCATCGGGTAGGTAGCCACGGTGTACGTGACGTTGTTCTCGGTGGTGCTGGTCCTGTAGGGGACCAGAGGGGGTTCGTCGGTGCTGGAGTTCGATGTGGGCACTACCTGCCCGGTGGGGACGTAGGTCCATACCCCGTTCGACTCGTGCAAGTTGGGGTCTGTGGATGCCGCGACTTGGGAGGGATCGAGCCCCAGCGCCACGTCGGAGTACGGGAGGGACTCGACTTCCTGCATGGCTTGTCCGGCAAGCTGGGATGCGACCAAGCGCTGCTGGGCATACGAGGCAACCTTGATCGAAGAGTCCAGTGCCAGTGCTACGGGAAGGCTCGTTACCAGGAGCAGCGACCCCGCGACCAGCACCTCGAGGAGCGCAAGCCCGGATTCGGGAATGTGGCTCTGCGGCACTGGGTGGCCTCCACGTTGCCTACCAACTCCTCGGTGGGGATGGATTATCTGAAGTGTTACCCACTACACGTGGTAATAATTCAGATATCGGCACACACAGTGGCAACCTTTAGCTCTATTTTCAAAAAAATGCGCAATGAGTGAGTTACACACTTCAGTCGTACCACTCTCTGCGCGCCTGCACTGCTGGGCAACAGTGCTGGTGCGTCGACCTGGTCGGGAAGGCGGGATTTGAACCCGCGGCCTCAGCGTCCCGAACGCTGCGCGCTAACCAAGCTGCGCTACTTCCCGGCTGCGAAGCCCGGTCCACTGCTCACGCATGATTCGGCACGAATGGCCTAGGTCCGAGCTACCACCACCCGTAATGCTAGCCGACCTTCGAGCCAGTGCCACTGCCGATGTCGTTGGTCCCGAGTCCGCCAGGACCGCCGCTGGCGTCACCTGCACCGTCGGCCGCGCTGGTGCCGTCCGGTGGCACCTGCACGACCACCTTGCCTACGCGCCTGCGGTCCATCTCCACCACACGTAGTTCCCATCCGTTGTAATGCAGGCTCTCGCCTTCGGCAGGGATATGACCGAAGGCATCGAAGAGGAAACCGCCCAATGTAACGTATTCTCCCTCCGGGAGCCTGAGCCCGGTACTTGCCTCCAGCTCGTCGACACTGGTGCCGCCGTCGACAAGCCATCTCTTCCGGTCGACGCGGATCACGTCGGGTTCCTCGGTACGGTCGAGCTCGTCATGGAGGTCTCCCACCAGCTCGGACAGGAGGTCCTTGACCGTGAGCACCCCGGCTACCCCCCCGTACTCGTCCACGACTACGGCGAACGCCTTGCGATTGTGGCGCATCTCGGCGAGGACATCGAGAACCAGGCGCGACTCGGGTACCAGGTAAGGCTGGCGAAGGCGACGTGATATGTCGAGTGGCGAGGGGTGAGGCTGGCTGGTTGCGGCTTCCACCTGATCGTCGTTGCCTGCGCACTGAGTTGCCGCGCTGGGTGCGCCGCCGGTCTCGGACGGAGGGCTAGGTGGCTGGTCCACTTCCCAGCCGGTTCTGAAGAGGTCGTTCACGAACAGCACGCCGATCAGGTGATCCAGGTCGTCGTCGTAGACGGGAAAGCGGCTGTGCCCGGACTCCCTCACGGCCCTCGCCACATCCGAGGCGTGAACCGGGATCGGTAGCGCTGCTACGTCGACCCTGGGTGTCATCACCTCGCGCACAGTGGTGTCTCGTAGGTCGCCAAGAGCGTCCAGGATGAGCTGTACCTGCTCGTCGCCGCTGATGTGCTCGTGAGGGTGGGCTGTGCGCGAACCCTCGGGTGGATGCCTGTGCCGGTGGAACACGGGGCGGCTAGCGCGTGCTCAGCGGGAGCCCGCCCCAGCCTGACGCGAGAGGAGTGGAGCCCCGGCAGTGCTGCCGGAGCCACTGCCGGGCTGGGTGGCATCCCCTGGAAGCGGCAGGGGAAGGTAGGAGTCGTCATGGTAGGTGGTGCCTGCCAGCAGGGCGGCCACCCCACGACGGATCCGCAGCGGGTCGAGAGGCTTGACGAGCCAGCCCTCGGCTCCCGACCGGCGGGCCAGGAAGACGTCAGGGCGCCGATCAACCAGCATGAGCAGGGGTATGTGTGGAAGGTGGCCGTAGGACTCCTCGAGGCGCAGCTCGAGGCAAACAGCCATTCCCCCCATGTTGCCCATCTGCATGTCGACTATCACCAGGTCCGGGGATAGATCGGCCGCCAGGGCCAGCACCTCTGGCCCCGAACGCGCATCCACGATCTCCCTTCCCGGCTCCTGGGCTACGGCATTCACCTCGGCTCGCACCGAGGGGGCATCACTGGCCATCACGATCGTGCTCACAGTGGAAGGCTAACCGTCCGTGGACGCTGGAGCCACCGGAGGTACCGCGAAGATCCGATCGGCCACCTGTGCAAGGCCATCGAGATCGTGGACGTCGCCTTCGAGCAGCGCAACGCGCGTGACGGGGGCTGGGGCTACCTGTGCGGCCAGCTCGGAGAAGGCTTCCTCTTCGCGCTGGTTGACTTGCCGGAGGTCCTCGAGGTTGGCCACAAGCACTGCCAGGGCGCTTCCGGGAGGGGCGGTCGGGAGGTTACCGGCAGGGAAGGAGGGGTGGACCCGGTTGACTATGAGGGCGTCTACCCCGAGGCCGGACTCGCTGAGCTTGGTGGCGAACCAGCCGGCCTCGTTGACGGTGTCCGCTCTGGGCGATGCAACGAGCACGAAGGCTGTGGTTGACTCCGCGAGCAAATGGCGCACGCGTTCGGCACGACGTCTGAATCCTTCCTCCATTCCCTCGAAGGCCTGGAAGAATGTGACTGCGTCGTTGACGATGTCGGCT
>JAJZJN010000124.1 GCA_021851165.1 Actinomycetes bacterium | reverse complement strand
CTAGAAAATACCGAGCTTGCTCCGGATGGCTCCGTACGCGCCGTGCTCGACTGGGAGATCTGCACGCTCGGCGACCCTCTGGCCGATCTCGGGATGCTGATGGTCTACTGGGCCGAGCCAGGAGAGCGGGCTTCCCTGCTCGGTGCTTCGGCAACCACACTGCCGGGATTCCCCAGCCGCAAGGAGATATGCGATCGCTACGCCGCAGCATCGGGGCGAGATCTGTCCACGCTCGGCTACTTCACCGCATTCGGCTACTGGAAGCTGGCTTGCATCCTCCAAGGGGTCTATGCACGCTACGCAGCAGGTGCAACGGCTGGTGACCGTTCGAGCGTGGAGGAATTCCTCGACCACATAGCCATCCTGATCCAGGCTGCCTCGGATGCCCTGGAGGGCCAGTCCAGCCTGGGGGGCCAGTGAGCCTCGTCGAGCGCCACACAGGCCGCTCACTCGACCACCCGGTGTTGGTAGTGGCAATGGAAGGGTGGGTGGATGCCGGCTTCGGCGCCGCGGGAGCCGTTGGCGCAATGCTCGCGGCGGGCCAGACGGAGCTGGTGGCAACCTTCGACACCGAGGAGCTCCTGGACCACCGTGCCCGGCGACCGGTTGCCCACATCGACAACGGGATCAACGAAGGCCTGTCATGGCCGTCAATCGAGGTCCGTGCCGGACGGGACCTGCTAGGCAGGGAGGTTTGCTTCCTAATCGGCCCTGAGCCGGACTTCCACTGGCGATCCTTCGTCGCTGCTACTGTCGGACTTGCCAGAGACCTCGAAGTTCGAATGGCTGTCGGTCTGGGGGCATTCCCCGCGCCCGCCCCGCATACCCGTCCTGTGCGGCTTGCGGCAACCGCTCCTGCCGAGTCGAGCGACCTTTCACGCTCGATGGGCGTCATCAAGGGCGAGATCGAGGTCCCATCCGGCATCTGGGGACCGCTCGAGCTGGCCTTCGGAGCTGCGGGTATCCCTGCCGTCGGCCTATGGGCCCGGGTTCCTCACTATGTCTCGGCGATGGCCTTCCCCCCGGCAAGCGCCGCACTAGTGGCTGGCCTGTCGGATGTCAGCGGGCTCGCATTCGACGTCTCCACGCTGAGCACGGCCGGTGACACCGCCCTACGCCAGGTCGACGACCTCATCTCCCGCAGTGAGGAGCACGCCGACATGGTGCGCTCACTCGAGCACAGCATCGACGAAGCCGAGGGTAATACCTTGGATATCGGCCAGGTTCCGACGGGAGACGAGATAGCCGCTGAGCTCGAGCGCTACCTTCGCAGCCAGCGGGCAGGCGACGACGGAGACACCTCCGACGAGGGCGAGTATCCCGACGACGGAGACACCTCCGACGAGGGCGAGTATCCCGACGACGGAGACACCTCCGACGAGGGCGAGTATCCCGACGACGGAGACACCTCCGACGAGGGCTGGTGAAGAGCAGGTGGTCCAGCATCGCCCGAGGATGTCCCCGAGACAGCGAGTGGCATCGCGGCACCGGCTCCGGTGCCTGCGCCTGTGGGTGCAGGGTGCACGCGAACGGCAAGCACCAACCCGAGCACGGCCAGGACCGCGAACAGCATCACTATGAGGATCAGGGCAGCCCACCGATGATCCCCACCACGGCGATCGGACGCCTCGACGCTCCAGAGACGGGCCAGATCTACTGGATCCATGCCACCCACACCATCCCGTGAAGTCGAAGGGGTGCCGCCCGCTCTCATCCTGGGAAGGTCCCGACTGCCGGTTCCACCAGAGACCTGGGTATGCGAGCGTGAGCGCGCACGAGCGCCCTTGCCCTTCTGCACCGACACGCCGGTAAGCGGCATCTCCTGGACAATCTGTGCCATCTGAGCCGAGCTAGTCGCTGTCTGGAGAGCCTGAGACCTCCTCGCATACTCCTCCTCGGAGATGAGGCCCCTCTCGAACGCGTTGGTCACGAGCTGCGAGAACCTCTTACGGTCCCCCTCGTCGGGCAAGCCCGCACCCTCGCCAGACCGCCACCCCTGATCACCCACCATCGCCGAATTGTGCGTCATCAGCTTCTCCACCGCAAATGCCCGCCCACCAGACACTCGCAATGCGCGTCGAGCGCGTTTGAGTTATCGTGCGCAGATGCTCGTCGACGGAGGAATCGGTTTTGACCCTACAGGCGTGGCCGACACTGCCCGCAGCGCCGAGGATGCCGGGTACGACGGGGTCTGGTGCCCCGAAACCGGCCATGACCCCTTCCTTCCCCTGGTCCTGGCTGCTGAGCACACCGAGCACCTACAGCTCGGCACCGGCATAGCGGTCGCCTTCGCGCGCAACCCCATGACCACCGCAGCTCTTGCAAACGACCTCCAGGCGTACTCCCGCGGTCGATTCATGCTCGGACTCGGCTCTCAGATCAAGCCTCACATAGAAAAGCGCTTCTCGATGCCCTGGTCCCACCCGGCCCCGCGCATGCGAGAGTTCATATTGGCGATGAGGGCTATCTGGGAATCCTGGAACGCCAGAACGAAGCTGGCATTCCGAGGAGAGTTCTATACGCACACCCTGATGAACCCCTTCTTCGACCCTGGGCCCAACCCATACGGCGTACCGAAGGTATTCCTCGCAGCAGTGGGAACACTGATGGCCGAGGTCGCCGGCGAGGTCGCCGACGGGCTTCTCGTTCACGGGTTCACTACCGAGCGCTACCTACGCGAAGTCACCATCCCCGCTCTCGGCAAGGGTCTGGCCAAGGCCGGGCGGGGCCGTGAGACGTTCCAGGTCTCGTACCCGGGATTCGTAGTGACCGGGGACACCGACGAGGAGGTGGAAGCGGCTACCCAGGCCGTCAAGGCCCAGATTGCCTTTTACGGATCCACTCCTGCCTACCGACCGGTGCTCGAGCTACATGGATGGGGGGACCTACAGGTAGAGCTCAACACTCTGTCGAAGAAGGGTGAGTGGGCCAGGATGGGCGAACTGATCACCGAGGAGATGCTGAACGCTTTCGCCGTCGTAGCACCCCTCGACGACGTGCCGGCACAGGTCTTGGCCAGGTTCGGCAGCGTGGTTGACCGGTTCAGCTTCTACGCTCCGTACAAGATGGATCCCGCTCGCTGGCAGACCATACTGAGCGGCTTCAAGCAGGCGGACTAGCCGACCACATTGACCAGCCGGGGGGGGCGCGCTACTACGCGTGACGGCTTGGCGGATCCAAGCACTGCCATCACCTTCGGTGATGCCAGTGCGAGCTCCACTGCGCCGGCCTCAGTGATGGATGGGTCTACTTCGATACGATCCCGGACCTTGCCGTTAACCTGGATGACCAGCGTCGTGGTCTGGACTCTGACCAGCTCCGGATCAGCCGTAGGCCACGGCTGTGCATGGACTCGGGCACCGGCACCGTGACGGTGCTCCCATGCCTCGGCTGCAAGGTGCGGGGTCATGGGAGCGAGAACCAGCAGGAGGGCGTCCGCTGCCTGATCGTAGGTAGGCCTATGGGCCCTCTCACCCCCTCCACTCGGCCCGTTTCCCCCGCCTGGCCCAGTCCGCTCGCTGTCTCGCAGGTAGCGCTGGAGCGTGTTGGCAAACGCCATGCACGCCGCAACCGCCGTGTTGAATGACCACCGCTCGAGATCACGCGTGACCTTGTCAACCATGCGATGGGTCTCGCGCAGCAGGTCGACGTCACGAGCAGCGGGCTGATCGTAGGACCAGATCGGTAACGCTTCGTTCGGCCGGCCACTCAAGCCATGGTCGAGGGCCGGCTCTGCTTTGCCATCTGGGGCTTCGGGCCGAGATAGACCGGAAACTTCTACAGTGAGCCTCCACACCCTGTCGAGGAAATGGCCACATCCCTCGATCACCTCGTCGGTCTGCGAGCTCCAGTCGACATCATCGGCAGGCGGGCCGACGAACAGGTGAAATAGCCGTAGAGCGTCAGCTCCTACGGTGTCGAGGTACTTAGCGGGCGCGACGAGATTGCCCTTGGACTTGGACATCTTGGTCCCATCCATCCGGATCATCCCCTGGGTGAACAGGCGTCGGAAGGGCTCGCGACCAAGCCCTTCTGCCAGGCCCACATCTATGAGAGCCTTCGTAAAGAAGCGGGCGTACAGTAGGTGAAGGATCGCGTGCTCGATGCCACCTATGTATTGGTCCACTGGCATGAAATGCCTGGCAACTGCCGGATCGAAGGGCTGCCGGTCATTCCACGGATCACAGAAGCGGAGGAAGTACCACGAGGAATCCACGAATGTATCCATGGTGTCGCAGTCACGCACCGCCGGCTCGGCGCACTTGGGGCAAGTGGTGTTCCGGAATCCGGTGTGACGGGCAAGCGGCGACTCGCCACCCGGCAGGAATTCCACGTCGTCGGGAGCAAGGACGGGTAGTTGGTCTTCGGGAACCGGCACGATGCCGCAGGACTGGCAGTAGACAACCGGGATCGGGCAGCCCCAATAGCGTTGCCTGCTCACCAGCCAGTCGCGCAATCGATAATTGACCTTCCTCACACCGATGCCCTCTGCCTCGATCCATTCCATTGCACGGTCCTTGGCATCGACGACATCGAGACCGTCGAGAAAGCCCGAGTTGATCTTCACGCCACCGCCCGTCCATGCGCCTCCCTCGAAGCCATCCGGCGGATCCGTAGTCCGGATGATCGGGAGACCATGCTCCTGAGCGAAGGCGAAGTCTCTTTCGTCCTCTGCGGGAACTGCCATGATCGCTCCCGTCCCATAGCCCATTAGCACATAGTCCGCTACGTAGATCGGAACATCCTCCCCGCTGAAGGGATTGCGCGCATAGCTTCCGGTGAACGCTCCCCGCTTTGCCAGACCAGCACCTTCAGAGGATGTCCGCTCTATCTCGCTGGCCAATGCCGCACGAGCGCGCAGCTCGTCGACGGCCTTCCGGTGGGCCGGCGTGGTGAGCAGATCAACCAGCGGGTGCTCTGGTGCCACCACGGCGTAGGTGACGCCGAAGCCCGTGTCAGGACGCGTCGTGAACACACGAAGTACTGGCGCCCCCGATCCCGCCGAGTCGTCGCGTCCTCCCGTGGTGCCGACAACCTTCAGATCGAACTCGACACCTTCGGATCTGCCAATCCAGTTGCGTTGCATGGTCTTGACGCGTTCTGGCCACTCGAGGTCGTCGAGGGACTCGAGAAGCTCATCGGCATACGCCGTGATCCGGAAGAACCACTGTTCCAGGTCGCGCCTGGTCACCAGGTCCCCCGAACGCTCGCATGTGCCGTCTGCCAAGACCTGCTCGTTGGCAAGAACCGTCTGGCATCCCGGGCACCAGTTGACCGGGGCCTTGGCCCTGTAAGCCAGCCCGGCCTCCAACAGGTGCAGGAATATGACCTGGTTGAAGCGAATGTACGAAGGATCGTGACTGCGCAGCTCGCGTCTCCAGTCATACACCGCCCCGAGGGCGATGACGCTTTCCTTCAGCTCCGCGATACGCGCATCGGTGAAGGAGCGAGGATGCTCGCCGGTGCGTATGGCCGCATTCTCGGCCGGTAGACCGAACGAATCGAACCCAAAAGGGGACAGCACAGCGTTGCCCTTCATCGTCTGGTGGCGCACCAGCAGATCGCCGAACGTGTAGTTGCGCACATGGCCCTGATGAGCGGGACCGCTCGGGTAGGGATACATGCACAGGACGTATTTCGGCGGACGCGGGTCGTCCGCGTCCACCTCGTAGGTGTGCTCATCCGACCAGAGGTGCTGCCACTTCTTCTCGACTGCTTGGACGTCGTATGCCCGTGCCATGCCCGGCAGTCTAGGGAACTACCGGTGAGACTCCGAACTCGCCCTGAGTGGAAGGCCTACCGGCTAGCCCTGGGGCGCCTCGCATATGGCTGCCGAACCATGGCCCTTGCGGCAGCTTGCACATCTGGATGGCCTACCAGCCACGAGACGGCGGAGCTATCCGCCGATCCCGCCGAACATGCCGCTCATGGCGTTGCCCGACATGAGCGAGCTACCGTTCGCGGTCTGGGCTGCCGGTGGGGCGGCGACTGCGACCGGGATGCCGAAGGCAGACATGGAGATGACAGTCGTGGATGTGACCCCGCCGAGAGAGACCTTCACCTCGACCTGACGAACCCGTCCCTGGCCGTCTATCCACACATACAGCGGCAAGGAATCGATCCCGTGAGCATTCAGCAGCTTCTCCGCCTGCCGCGTGCGACGAGCCGAAGCTCCTGAATTGCCGGAACCTGGGCTGCCGACAGCACCCTCGGATTGCCCGAGCTTGCCGAATAGTGACGCGATTTTCACGTCGGCCCGGTACTCCGTCACGGCCACACCATTCATCTGAGCAGTACCGACTCTCGTCACACTGCTCGACACGTCCCGAAGCATTGCGAGAGCCTGCATGGGATCGCCGGTGCTCAGACCCGCCAGCGGCCCGAGAAGCGAGCTCTCGTGATGCAGATAGCTCGACTGATCGACCCTGATCCACGCCTTGCCCCCATCAATCCGGGCAAAGCTAGGCGACTCGATGTAGAGCTCTCCACCGACTTCGCGTATTGCCACAGTCGTACCCGAGCCAGCCGGTGCCACCGTAGATATCCCCGAGGTACTCGGTTCTCCTGGCACGGACGCGAACGCTGGAGCGGACGGAACCGACAAGGTCATCTGGCCCATGCCATCGGCGAAGTCGAACTCGCCGGTACCTTGCATTGTGAAGGACAAGCCGCCTGAGCCACCCCCACCCGCACCTGCCGTCGTCTCCATCGAGATCCGGATCTTTGCCGACTCGGCGGCAACAGTACGGCTGGCCGAGGTGAGAACCACGTCAAGCGATGTGCTGGTGCCTCCCGCCGTCGCCCCTGCCCGGCTCGTGGCCTGCTTGGCAGACGGCGCGCTCCGAGGCGCAGGTCCACCAGCACTGCACGCGGCCGCCCCAAGTCCGAGGATGCACACGAGACCGACCATCCCAGCCCTGCTCCGCACATCCAAGACGTTGCCCATGCCGCAAACCTCCTATGAAGCCAGCCTTAGCCGACAACCTGCAACACCAGGCACCACCGTCGGCCACCATCCGTGACTGCCTGAATTGGATCCTAGCGGCGTGAGCAACAGGTCCCGGCTCCTCGGTCATAACTCCGTAGAACCGGCCAGACTGGCGGCACTGCTCCAGCCTGATAACCTGAGTCGTCGCCCGGGGGCGTAGCTCAGTTGGTAGAGCGCTTGACTGGCAGTCAAGAGGTTCGTGGGTTCGAGTCCCATCGCCTCCACCAGATC
>JAJZJN010000123.1 GCA_021851165.1 Actinomycetes bacterium | reverse complement strand
AACGGATCCGGCGAGCGAAGGACTCGGAGCGCCGCTCAGCCTCTTGCCCGTGGATCTGGCCAACGGCCTGGAGTTCGATGCGGTTGTCGTAGTCGAGCCGGCACGCATCGTCTCGGAGTATCCGGAGGGCTTACGGGCCTTGTACGTCGCGCTCACGCGGCCGACGCGCAGGCTGACACTGGTGCACTCGGAGCCACTGCCCGCAGGCATGGAGACCCCAGGCATGGAGACCCCAGGCATGGAGACCCCGGGCATGGAGACCCCGCGGCCACGTTCCCGCCAGGAGCGGCGATGAGAACTCCCTGGTGGTGCCCGGGAAAATCATGCTGCTCACACGGGGAGCTGGCACGAACCCTCTCAGATGAGCTAATAAATACGCCGTGACTCAGGCGCTATCCATGGAGCATCCGGTGTCAGGGCAGCGCCATGTCCCGGATCGGCCACCTCTGCTGGCCGTAGGGATCATGATCTGGCTCGGCTCCGAGTTGATGTTCTTCAGCGGGCTGTTCGCCGCTTACTTCACCATACGGGCACATGCCCTGGTGTGGCCGCCTTCGGGTACCAAGCTCGACCTGCTCCAGGCAGGAATCTTCAGTATCGTGCTTCTAGCGTCGAGCCCTACGTTCCAGATGGGTGTCTGGGCAGAAGAGCGCGGAGATCGTCGCAAGGCGAGGATCTGGATCGTGGTGAGCTTCCTCATGGGGCTCGCCTTCATGGCCAATACCTTGTACGAGTGGCATGGATTCCTTGGCCAAGGCCAGTCTCCCTCCACGAACGCCTACTGGTCGCTGTTCTACATCCTGACTGGCGTACACGGCCTGCACGTCACCCTTGGCCTGGTTGCCATGCTGTTCCTGCTCGGCAGGATGAAGGGGCCTGCCGGGGATCCCGGCGAGGTGAACGTGCTTCAGGGGGTCGGTTACTACTGGCACTTCGTCGACTTCATGTGGATAGGCATTTTCAGCTGCCTGTTCCTGCTGAAGACGGGCTGAGGCCGGGGGAATGAGCCACCACTCATGCGTATGAGCATTCGGGCCCGCTACCTGTTGCCGGCCGCGATAGTCGTCGCTGTCGCGCTCTCCGGGCTGTTCAGCTCCGTGGCTTCGGCACGCAGCGCGGGCCATGCGAGAGCACAGGTCGCCGGCTCTTCGAGCCACGCCGGATCTCGGCAAGGGCATACGGCTGCAATTCGCACGATGCGGTTGCCGCGGTCATACATTGGACCCGGCAGGGTGCTATTCGAGTCGACGTGCTCCGCCTGTCACGGTAGCGACGCATCGGGTACCTCCAGGGCTCCGAACCTGGTTGGACTCGGTGCTGCCACCATCGACTTCTGGGTGTCGACTGGCAGGATGCCCCTTACCAACGCTGCTGTCCAGGCGACGGAGAAGCCACCGCGCTTCGACACGAAGCAGACCCTGGAGATCGCGGCATTCGTGTCATCGCTCAGCTCGGTGAACGGCCCAGGGGTTCCGATAGTCGACACGAGGACGGCCTCGCTGCCTGAGGGCGACTCGCTGTTCGTCCTCAACTGCGCCGCTTGCCATACCATCACAGGAAGCGGCGATGCGCTCGCCAGTGGGGCCTACGCGCCGTCGCTGCACATAGCGACACCGACCCAGGTGGCAGAGGCGATCCGCACCGGACCGGGCGACATGCCGCGCTTCGGCCCAGGTAACCTGAGCAACCGCCAGGTGGCTGACATAGTCGCATACGTGACCGGCCCCATCCAGCACCCGGACAACGTAGGAGGTCTTGGCCTCGGTGGGGTAGGCCCGGTGGCAGAGGGCTTCGTGGCATTGCTGGTAGGAGTGGGAGGTCTGATGCTTGTCGCATTCTGGCTCGGTGACCGCGCATGAGTGACGGAGCTACAGACGCGACCGGCGGTACCGGCGCGACCGGCGGTACCGGCGCGACCGAGGTGGGTGTGCCTGCGTACCCGGTGGCCTCGTTCGACGACCCGCATCTGCTGCCGCTGGCGAAGAACCCTCGTCGGGCCGAAGCCGTCGTAGCCGTTTTCCTGGTTCTTGGCATCCTAGGGGTCGCCGCTTACGGGGCCTTGTACTGGGTCGGAGGCCAGACGCAGTGGGAGGGCGTCTTCCTCGGCGGCGGGCTGTTCTGCATAGGCTTCGGGCTGTCGGCTTGGGGCAAGTATCTATTGCCACAGGGCCCGTTCGTCGAGCAGCGCCATCCGATGGCCTCGCCGGAGGAGGACCGTAAGGCGATGACGTCCGCCATCGTCGACCGGGGGGGCATCGTAGTAAAGCGGCGGGGCTTTCTGGGCGGGTTGCTCGGGGCCGGTATGGGCATATTCGGTGTCGTGGCGGCTTTTCCGCTGATTCGCTCCCTGGGTCCTGTTCCCGGCAAGACCTTGGATCGCACCAACTGGCGCGCAGGGTCGCGGCTCGTGGACTTCACTGGCCGCCCGGTCAGTGTCCACGATCTGGAGGTCGGTGGGGCGCTTACGGTGTTCCCCGAGGGCTACCTCGACTCGGAACAGGATCAGGCAATGGACCAGACGATGCTCATACGGGCCGGCTCCGCAGACATCGTCACCCGGCCTGGCCGTGAGACATGGGGTCCGGAAGGATACCTCGCCTTCTCCAAGGTCTGCACCCATGCCGGCTGCCCTGTAGGGCTGTACGAGGAGCAGACGCAGCAGCTACTGTGTCCCTGCCATCAGTCACTGTTCGACGTGCTTGACGGGGCGGTGCCGGTGTTCGGCCCTGCCCCGAGGCCGCTGCCCCAGCTGCCTCTCGTGGTGGATGCCGACGGCTGGCTCAGAGCGCAGAGCGGCTACGACCAGCCAGTCGGACCGGGATTCTGGGAGCGATCGTGATCGACGAGGGACTGCGCTGGATGGATGACCGCCTTGGGATATCCAAGGGTGGCAGGTCGTTCCTGGACAAGATCTTTCCGGACCACTGGTCCTTCCTGCTGGGCGAGATCGCCCTTTACTCCTTTGTCGTTCTCGTGGCGACAGGAATCTTCTTGACGCTGTACTTCGTGCCGTCTGCTCAACAGATCGTCTACCACGGTGCCTATGCGCCTCTGCGTGGCACGAAGGTGTCCGAAGCATATGCATCCACCCTGAATATCTCGTTCGGTGTGCGAAGCGGCCTTGTCATACGCCAGATGCACCACTGGGCAGCCGACGTCTTCCTCGGTGCCATAGCGGTCCATATGATCCGGATATTCTTCACCGGCGCCTACCGCAAGCCTCGCGAGCTCAACTGGATAGTAGGCGTGACTCTTCTCACCCTCGGAATCGTGAACGGATTCCTCGGCTACTCGCTGCCTGACGACCTTATCTCTGGAACCGGGCTCAGGATCGCGTACTCGATCATCCTCTCGATTCCACTGGTCGGCTCGTACCTGGCCTTCTTCCTATTCGGTGGTGCTTTCCCCGGCAATGGGTCGATCATCCCGAGGATGTTCATCCTCCACGTGCTCATCCTGCCGGTGATCATCGGCGGGCTGATAGCAGCACACCTGGGGCTTCTAGTCCGCCAGAAGCACACGCAGTTCCCCGGCAAGGGTCGCACCGAGGACAACGTCGTCGGCTCACCGATGTTCCCGACCTTCATGGCCAAGACGACCGGCTTCCTGTTCATGGTGACCGGTGTGCTGTGGGCCCTCGGGGGTCTGGTCCAAATCAACCCGATATGGCAATTCGGCCCCTACGTTCCGTACAAGATCAGCTACGCGGTCCAGCCCGACTGGTACATGGGCTGGCTGGACGGTGCGCTAAGGATAATGCCGAGTTGGGAGTTCACAGGCTTCGGACACACCATCCCCCTGGAGATCTTCCTGCCGGCAGTGCTGTTCCCAGGCCTCACGTTCGGGCTGTTCTATGCCTGGCCGTTCATAGAGGCAAAGCTGACCCACGACAGGGCAGTTCACCATCTCCTGGACAGGCCGCGGGACCGCCCGAAGAGGACTGCCATTGGGGCAGCTGCCCTGGCGTTCTACTTTGTGCTGTTCTGTGCCAGCTCGACCGACGTGCTTGCCAACTTCTTCCAGGTCTCGCTCAACATCGTGCTCTGGTCGTTCCGCTTCCTCGTATTCATCGTGCCGATCGTGGCGGGCCTCGTGACCTACCGGATATGCCTAGACATGGCTGGGGTTCCCGGTATTGGCAAGCGCAAGCGGGCACTGGTCGTCGTGCGTTCTGCCGAGGGTGAGTACGAGACGATCCCGAGCGAGCCTCGCCCAGGCGACGAGCACGAGGAGCTCCCCCCTATGCCGGTGCCGGTAGCGATAGAGGGTGAGGACGATTCCGAAGAGCTGGAGACCGCAGGTGCCGGCGAGGGGATCAGGCGGGTTCCTCGCAGGCCCTGAAGGGGAGAATCGTTCGCTTCCCGGGTTTTTCCCGTGGCTATATTGGCCTGGTGGCGTACTCGTGGGGGCTAGGTGACCTGCTCCGGATGTCCCAGAAGCCTGGCCGGCGGTGGGGGGATGTCAGGACTCGCGACAAGCTGGCCATGGGCGCCTGGGCGCCTGGGCGGCTGTCCTGTGCGGGATCCCGGTAATCGCGGGCTTGCTGACCCGTAGTGTGGCAGTGATCGCAATCACCTACTGCGCGATGGCAGTGCTCAGCACGCTCGGGCTGGTAGTGCTGGTCGTATCGCTTACCAGACGTGGACGGTTGGATACGCTCGCTCGCAACCCGCCACTACCTGCTGTTCTGCGCTGGACGGCCGGTGCAGAACAGCTCGGGTCGAACCAGCAGGGTGACTCAGACTGTCCCGCCCCGCCTGCTCTCTGCTGTGACCCCGATCGTTGCATACAAGGTGATCACCCCGCCGACTACGAGAAGCCACGTGCCGAACACGAGGGACAGGACTACGAGGAAAAGCCCCATTCCGAGCACGAAGGGCCAGATGCTTGAACCCGGGAAGGATCCGACCACTCCCGCACCTTCCTTCAAGGTGGCATCGGGACGGTCCTCGGTGCGAGGCTTCATGCGCTTTGCCCACCAGAAGTAGTAAGCACCTGGCAATAATCCGAACAGCACCGTGCCGGCAAGCATGGCCGTGCCTGCCGGCTCGTATGACCAGAACCAGTAGCCGAGGCTGACCACCGCGAAGAACACGGCCAATCCCACCAGGATATTTGCCTCTATCTTCATCGGTCATACCCCTCTCGGCCCTTCGGGGATGCGTCCTCGAGACGGTTCGCCTCCGATGCCTGCATGATGGTTCCGGCTTTGCCGGCTGCCGGTCCCACGTTGGTGCCTGCCGGTGACGTGTCGGTTCCCCTGCCGCTGCGGCTATGCACGAGTGCCGGGGCTTCGGGATGGTTGTAGTCCCAGACCGGCCGTTCCGAACGGATCGGTGGAAGGCGCTCGAAGTTGTGATGAGGCGGCGGGGAGGAGGTGAACCACTCAAGGGTGTGACCGTCCCAGGGGTCGTTGCCTGCGGGTACGGGCTTGCGCCACGAGACCCATAGGTTCCAGAGCAACACTGCAAACGATATTGCGATCAGGTACGAGCCGGCCGTCGAGACCTGGTTCAACGTATGCCAGCCAAGCCCGCTCGGGTATGTTGCCACCCTGCGGGGCATACCCTTCAAGCCCAGGATGTACATCGGCACGTAGGTAAGCCAGAAGCCGACGAACATGAGCCAGAAGTGGAGCTTGCCGAGCCCCTCACGGAGCATCCGGCCGTACATCTTCGGGTACCAGTAATAGAGAGCTCCGAATCCCGCGAAGACGGTGGTGGCGAACAGGACCTGGTGGAAGTGGGCCACCACGAAATACGTGTCATGGGTGGCGAAATCAATGGGAGGTGAGGCGAGCATCACGCCCGACAGCCCACCCATCAGGAATCCGAGCAGGAAGCCGATCGAGAACAGCATGGGCGTGTCGAACTTGATCTGGCCCCGCCACATCGTGCCGATCCAGTTGAAGAACTTGATACCGGTGGGAACTGCTATCAGGTAGGACAGCAGGGAGAAGAACGGGAGGAGCACCACGCCCGTTGTGAACATGTGGTGGCCCCACACCCCCGTAGAAAGTGCCGCGATTGCCATAGTCGCGAAGACCATGCCCTTGTAGCCAAAGAGAGGCTTTCGCGAGAAGACTGGCAAGATCTCAGTAACCACGCCGAAGTATGGCAATGCGAGTATGTAGACTTCTGGATGGCCGAAGAACCAGAAGAGGTGCTGGTACAGCACCGGCACACCTCCCCCTGTGACGGAGAATATGTGTGCACCGAACTTCCGGTCTGCGAAGAGCATCACCATCGCGCTGGCAAGCACCGGGAACGCGATCAGGATAAGCATCGCGGTTACGAGCATGTTCCAGGTGAAGATCGGCATCCGGAACATGGTGAGCCCCGGAGCCCGGAGGTAGAAGATGGTCGTTATGAGGTTGACAGCGGTGAAGATCGCGGAGAAGCCGGTTAGCAGGATTGCGAGTATGAACAGATCGGGTCCCGCCCCGGGGGAGTGGATGGCGCTCGACAGGGGGGCGTAGGCCACCCATCCGAAAGCCGCAGCGCCACCGGCTGTTAGGAAGCCCATGAGCATGGTTGCGCAGCCGGTGAGGTACAGCCAGTATGACAGGGCGTTCAGCCGGGGGAATGCCATATCCGGTGCGCCCACCTGGAGCGGGATTATGTAGTTTGCCAGGCCGCCGAAGGCGAAAGGCCCGGCGAAGAGGTACAGCATGAGGCTGCCGTGCATGGTGAACAGCTCGTTGTACTGCTGGAGGCTGAGCAGGGAGCTTTGCGGGCTGGCCAGCTGTATGCGTATCAGGATCGCCATGGATCCAGATACATAGAACATCACGATCGCGGTGATCATGTAGTTGAGCCCGATGATCTTGTGGTCGGTGCTCGTCAGCCATTTGAGTATCCCGGTCGGGCCCTCATGGTGCTCGGGATGCTCGTGGATGGTCTCAGGGCGTTCGGCGATGAGCGTCATGCGGCTGCCTTGGGCTGATAGTGGGCGGACTGACCTGTCGATCCTGAGCTGGTCGCACCGGCTGTGGTGCCCGAGCCGGCTGTGCCGGCTGTCGAGGTCAGCGTTGCGCCGGTGCCTTTAGAGGCTCCGGAGGTGGCTCCGGCCTTCTGCGCCAGCTGCTCGGAGTGCACCCAGGCCTGGAACTGGCTTGGTGGGAGAGCCACCACGTGGAAGAACATGAGCGCATGGTAGAGGCCGCACAGCTGGGTGCATTGGCCGCGGTAGATGCCGGGGTGCTTCACCGACAGGTCGAACACATTAGTG
>JAJZJN010000010.1 GCA_021851165.1 Actinomycetes bacterium | reverse complement strand
CTGCTTCATTACCATCCCATGACCCTCTACCGCCACCAGATCGTCAAGCAGGCGGACATCGTCCTGGCCCTCCACCTGTTCGCCGACAGCTTCACCCCCGAGGAGAAACTGCGGGACTTCGCGTACTACGAGCCCATCACAGTCCACGACTCGTCGCTCTCTCCTGCCACCCATGCGGTCGTCGCAGCCGAGCTCGGCGATCTCGACAAGGCCCGCTCGTATGCCAGGCGCAGCGCACTCATGGACATCAACAACATCCACCAGGACGTGCGCTCTGGGATACACATCGCAGCCTGTGCCGGTGGATGGATATCTGTCGTCATGGGCTTCGGCGGCCTCAGAGACCCCGGCGACGATGGCGCACCAAAGCTCTCTCCGCGCCTGCCGCCCGGATGGGATCGCCTGAAGTTCCAGCTTGCCATCCGTGGTGAGCGGGTTGTCGTCGACATCACGTCTTCCTCGACCACCTATAGCATCCACGCTGCACCTGCTCGGGAGGCTGGCAAAACCCTGGGACCGGAGACCTCCGAGCCCCAGCCGGTACGCGTGAGCCTCTGGCATCACGGAGCCCTGATCACGCTGGCGCCGGGTGACAGCAGGACCGTGCCCACTACGGCCGGCTGATCAGTCGCGATTGCCGTCTTTGCGCAAGCTCGGCGCTTCAAGGAGCTGCAGCCGCCTCCACATCTACCTCACCAGTTGCATGTTGCCCGAACCTCAGGTAATGAGATCCAGCTCCACTCCCGACGTCTCGGGCAGGTAGCGGGACACGAAGCCCCCGAAGAGAGAGAAGCATGCAAACCAGGCGAGACCAGCTCCGAGCCCGAACGCATGTGCGAGGAAGACGTAGCCCACAGGACCCACCATGCCACCCAGGCGTCCAGTGGCCTGGGTCAGGCCCTGACCGATGCCGCGCGTCCCGTCACCAACCACCTCGGTCGGGACGATAGCCGTCGTCTTGTCCGGACCACTCGCACCTGCTGCCAGAGCGAGCGCCAACAGAGCAGCCACAGCGAGCGGCCCCAGCCACGACATGGCAATGCCGGCTGCGACGGTAGCCAGCGCAAGCCCTCTTAGGGCAAAGCCCCCGACCTGTAGACGACGCCGACCCAAGCGGTCCACCAGGAACACCGTGGCCAGCGAAGCCGGTATGGTGAGAGCCTTGACCGCGAGCGCCGCAGTCGCACCACCTGCCGCCTTCGCAGTCAGGACCTCCGCCAGGATCACCGGCAGGAAAAGCGTCAGGCCCTGGTCCCCTGTCTGATAGCTGAACGCCGCCAGCATTGGCACGACCTGGCGACGAAGATTCGCACCAGATACACCGTGGCGTGCGATCGTGATCGCGCTCGCCCCGCGATGAGGGCTTCGGTGGAACGCGGGACTCTCCGCCACCCGGCGGCGCGCCGCGTATCCGGGTAGTGCCAGGAATGCCCCTGCGACGAGTACACCACGCCATCCCCACGAAGCACGTAGCAGCACCGCTCCAAGGCCGTACGCGCTGAGCATGCCGAGGTTCGCACCCCACAGCCCTGCCGCCATCCAGCGCCCCCGCCTATGACTGGGGGCTGATTCGGCCAGGTAAACAAGCGACACCGTGTAGTCAGCTCCCACCGCGAGGCCCAATACCAGCCGGGCCACGACAAGAGTGGCAAAGCCGGGGGCAAGGCCGCTTGCGAGCGCCGCCAGCACGAACACACCGAGATCTGCCAGGAAGACCCGACGCCGACCGAAGCGGTCGGCTACGAGACCTGCCAGCGGCGATCCGAGGAGCATTCCCCCCACCTCGGCAGTGGCAAGGACGGAGACCTGCCCTGGCGACAGATGCCAGCGCGTCTCGACAACACCGAGAACTACACCTATTGCAGCCTGGTTGTACGCGCCCACCAGGATCGTCGACGCCGGCAGCCAGAACGCCGGATCGATCCGGCGACGCCGCTCCGCCTCAGGAGCAATATTAGGCATGCCTAACATTACTGTGCCGCCCGTCCCCGTGCTCGGCAGCACTCTGCCGTCTCCTGGCCTGCTTGCTCCCGGCATCCCTTCGTGGACCTCGCCCGACCAGCCCCGGGCAACACGAGGTCCGTGTTACCCCTAGCCTGGGACATGTGATGCCTCAAGGACACCGGATAAGACTGGGTCGCCTATTCGGGATCCCGGTGGAGATAACCCCGTCGTGGATCCTGCTTTCCATCCTGGTCGTCTGGAGCTTCTGGGCCCGCTACACCACGGTGTTCCACCACCGTTCGGACGGGGTGGCAGTAGCCATGGCAGTTGCCGCGACCATTATCCTGCTCGGCTCGATCCTCCTCCACGAGCTCGGCCATGCCGTAATGGGGCGGGCAAGGAAGCTACGTGTGTCGGCGATCACCCTCTACATCTTCGGTGGTGCCACCACCGCATCGGACCCGACCAACCCCCTCGACGAATTCCTCTTCACGCTGATCGGCCCCACGGTTAACCTCGTGCTGGCCTTGGGGCTGTGGGGGGCGACGGGGCTCGCTGACGGCGCCAACCTGGCTGCCATAGCCCAGGTGACCGGCGAGGCCGCCTGGCTTAACCTCCTACTCGGCGGGTTCAACCTCGTACCTGCAGCACCCTTGGACGGTGGCCACCTGCTCGAGGCCGTTGCCTGGAGGATCACGAAGGACCGCCCCCGGGCAATTCGGATCTCAGCCAGGGCAGGTGCCGGCCTCGGCGGTGGGCTGATCGGCCTTGGCGTGCTCGAGTTGCTGATGGTGAGAGGTGGCCTGGTCGAAGGTCTGTGGCTCGGGTTGATCGGCTACATGCTCTTCGAAGGTGCAAGATCAGAGGCAACCAGGGCGTGGGTAGAGCAGGTCTTGAAGGGCAAGCCTGCTTCCGTCCTTCTCACCGAGCATGCTGCCCCGGTGACTTCCGACACCTCGGTCGGCTGGCTCGTCAATTCCGAGTTCGCCAGGCATCATGTGGATGCCGTGCCCGTCGAAGACCACGGCCATACCGTCGGAATGGTTCTAGCAGCCGATGCACTGGCAGTGCCGGAGCGCCAGCGGCTCCACACCACCGCAGGCGACGTCATGAGGCCCATGAGCTCGTTGCCCCAGGAACCCTCCGACGCCGACGCGCTAGAGATCCTGCGGCTCCTAAGCGACCATCCTCTGGTTGCACTCGTCGGCGCAGACCAGCATGTCATAGGAGCGGTGAGCCAGCGCCAGGTGGGGATGGTGCTCGAGCGGTTGCACTATCTCGCTGCCGACAACCCAACCTGGACGCACAGCTGATCCGTTCGCGAATCGAGTCCTCTGGATAACATCGTCATGCCCGGGCCAGCCGAGCACAGCGACTTCCCACACGACGAGAGGGCCGAACGTGAACCCGCCCATTGCTGAGGTGCCGAAACCCTTACAGGCCGTCCGATGGGCATTCTAGGGGTAGGCCTGCTCGTCGCTGCCGCACTTGCAACATCGCTCGTCAGCGGCTCGAACGACGGCTCCACCCTGGTATCGCTCAACACGAGGACCACCACCGTATCGCCCGCCATGGCAGTGGCAGTCCTCTCCACGCTCGTAGGACTCGGCCCTTTCCTGGTGGGGACTGCCGTTGCAACGACCCTTGCACGAGGTCTCGTGGCATTCGAGAAGGCCGGAGGATCCCTGGCCTTCCTCGTGGCTGTGCTGTGCGCCCTCGCTGTGGTTTTCATACTGAGCCATCGGGGGCTGCCGACAAGCGTGACCTTGGCGCTCACGGGCACCATCGTCGGAGCTGGGCTCGGGTTCGGCCTGCCGGTGCACTGGGGAGTCGTTGGCGCAGTCCTGCTCGCCGGCCTCGTGGCACCTCTCGGGGCCGCCGCCGCCGGGTTCGCGGCTGCGAGCTTCGAGCAGCGTGTCCGTCCTCCAGCGCTTCCGAGGCGCGCCAGGAGGAACGCCGAGCGTCTCGGATTCCTTTTCGAGTCGTTTGCCTACTCGTCCAACGATGCAGAGAAGCTGGTGGCCATCATGGCAGTTGCAACCGGATCGGTAAGTGGCGAGATCAGGGCATCGCTCCTTGGCCAGATCGCGCTGGCAGTCTGCTTCGCACCGGGGATACTCCTGTCGTTGCGCCAGGTAGCGGCCCGGGTGTCGGAGCGCATGGTGCAGGTCCGCTCCGATACCGCCATCGGAGTGACCTTCTGTGCATCGGGAGTGGTCCTCATCTTCTCGTGGCTCGGGTACCCGATCTCGTCCACACAGGCAGCGACCGCTGCTCTTCTTGGAACCGGAGCACGGGTATCACCGCGGCGAGTCCAGTGGGGAGACGCCACTGCAATCGGGATCGCCTGGGTCGTGACGCTTCCTGTATCGGTGACACTTGCAGCCGCCGTCGGAGAGGCCGTTAGGATCCTCCGGTGAACGAATCTGCCTCCCACGGCCGGGCAGCCAGCCCGATCAACCTATGGCACCGCTTGACTCGCTTCATGCGCGAGCTCGGACCCAGCGCAGGCCGGGACCTCGTGGCAATACTCCTCCACCACCTGGACGTCGACTCCGATGGCATAGAGCTGGTCAAATCCATGCTCGCTGGGAACGTTCCCCATGCCGAAGCAACCGAACGGATGCGCGACATAGAGCATGAGGGCGACGACCTCCGGGCCGACCTGGTTGCAGCGCTCGGACGCGCTCTCGTCACCCCGATAGACCGGGAGGACCTTTACCGGCTCTCGCGATCCATAGACCAGGTCCTAGATGGCCTCAGGGACTTCGTAAGAGAATGGGACCTGTTCAACGCGCACGACGCGCAGGCACTCTCACGAGTGCTCGACGCCCTCGCTGTCGCTGTGCACGACACCCGGTCTGCGGTCCAGAGCATCGTCGAGTCTCCCGAAGCCACCTCTCCGCAGATCATCACAGCCCAGCGATCGGCCAATCGCGTGCGTCTAGTTCACGAGGATGAGATCGCAGCGCTCTTCGGTGGCGAGTTCACGATGCGGACGTTGCGCCAGCGTGAGCTACTCCATCGTCTCGACGCTATCGGGATGCACCTGGTCTCCGCCGTTCACATTGTCGCCGACGCATTCGTCAAGCGCGGTGAGTGACCGGGGCCGGCCCATAGCACAGGTCGGCCCGACGTCGTAAGCTGCTTGCGTGGCGGCGCGTGCGCTTACCGATATCCCGGTAGCGGCAATCGCGGAATCGGCACGTCCCCTCACCGGGCTCCAAGATGACTACGACGGAGTCCTCGACATCATCGGCGACCGGCGGTTCGTGCTCATAGGTGAAGCATCCCATGGTACCCATGAGTTCTACAGGGAGAGGGCACGCATCACGCGTCGATTGATCGACGAGTTGGGCTTCACGGTGGTCGCCGTAGAGGCTGACTGGCCGGATGCCTATCGGGTCAACCGCTACGTCATGGGATCGTCGAGCGACGCGAACGCCGACACGGCCTTGCGCGATTTCCTCCGCTTCCCGACATGGATGTGGCGTAACCGTGACGTGATGGAGTTCGTCGAGTGGCTTCGAGCCCGCAACGATGCTCACGTCCACCACGCCACGAAGGCGCGCTTCTACGGCCTTGATCTCTACAGCCTCGATGCGTCGATCAATGCCGTGATCGACTACCTCGAGCGAGTCGACCCCTCCGAGGCGGCCCGAGCACGCGAGCGTTACTCGTGCTTCGACCATGTCGGCATGAACGGCCAGGCGTACGGCTACTCCATAGCCGTCGGCACTGCGCTGCCCTGCGAGAACGAGGTCGTCGCCGAGCTGATCGAGCTCCGCCGCCGCTCTGAGGCCTATCTCAGACGTGACGGCTGGGTCGCCGAAGACGAGCAGTTCTTTGCCGAGCAGAACGCCGTGGTGGTGCGCGACGCCGAGGAGTACTACCAACAGATGTACCGGGCTGAGGTTTCATCGTGGAACCTCCGTGATCGCCACATGGCAGCGACGCTCGATGCACTCGTAGCCCACCTGGATCGCCAGCTTGGCCATGCAAAGGTGGTGGTCTGGGAGCACAACTCGCATGTCGGCGACGCACGGGCCACCGCCATGTCCGAACGCGGCGAGCTCAATGTCGGCCAACTTGCCCGCCAGCGCTACGGAACCCAGACAGTGCTGATAGGTTTTACGACCTTCGAGGGGCGGGTGACCGCCGCAACCAACTGGGGCGACCCCGCAGACCGCAAGCAGGTCCGACCCGCTCTGCACGGCAGCTACGAGGAGCTTCTCCACGAGACGGGAATACCCCAGTTCTGGATTCCGACCGGCAGCGATGTGGGCCCGGCCCTGCTTCCGGCACCACGCCTCGAACGCGCCATAGGTGTCATCTACCGGCCCGAGACCGAGCTGCAGAGCCACTATTTCGAGGCGGACATGTCGCGGCAGTTCGACATCGTTATCCATGTCGATCGAACCCGTGCCCTCGAGCCACTGGAGCGCACCGCACGCTGGGAGCACGGGGAGCCTCCAGAGACCTTCCCCTCGGGCCTATGACACCACGCCTGGCCCCTGTCGCTTCGCACAGCCGATCCAACGAGGTGGAGACGCCGTGATCTATCGCGACCGATTCGAAGCCGGCCGTCTTCTCGGTGAGAGCCTTGCGCCGCTGAAGGCTGACCATCCCGTGGTCCTTGCTCTTCCGAGAGGCGGCGTCCCCGTGGGTGCGGGCGTCGCGTCTGCTCTTGGAGCCCCGCTGGACGTGATCGTCGTTCGCAAGATAGGGGTTCCGTTCCACCCCGAGCTCGCCCTCGGCGCGATAGGCGAGCACGGAGCGCGTTTCATCGATACCGATCTCGCCCGCCGCGCAGGAGTGAGCGATCACCAGATCGCCGAGGTCGACCGCTCCGAACAGGCCGAGCTGCGTCGGCGAGTCGAGCGCTACCGTGACGGCAGGCCCCCCATGGACCTTGCCGGCCGAATCGCCATCATCGTCGATGACGGCCTCGCCACGGGTGCCACGGCCCGGGTAGCTGCACGCATAGCGCGCGAGCAGGGAGCCACGAGAGTCGTGATCGCTGTGCCAGTGGCACCACGCGACACCATCGCCCATCTGAGAAGCGAAGCCGACGACGTGGTGGCTCTCCAGGCGCCAAAGGACTTCTACGCCGTAGGCCAGTGGTACGACAACTTCGATCAAGTCTCCGACGAGGAAGTCTCGGCCCTACTCCGGCGCTACGGCTCGGAAGCGAACCCGACAGCTATGACGAACCATGAAAGCGGCCCCGGCCAGCAGCGATATGCCAGCCCAGAGCAGCGATATGCCAGCCCAGAGCAGCGATATGCCAGCCCAGAGCAGCCAATCGAGCGGGAGGTCGCCATACCGGCCGCCACGGCCACCCTCGAAGGCCATCTCAGCCTCCCCATGGGGCCTCGCGGCGTGGTGCTGTTCGCGCACGGCAGCGGCAGCAGTCGCAAGAGCCCACGCAATCAGGCCGTGGCCCAGTCGTTTGGCCGAGCGGGCTTCGGCACACTGCTATTCGACCTGCTCACCCCTACCGAAGCCCAGAACCGGCACAATGTGTTCGACATCACGCTGCTGGCCTCGCGCCTGCTCGCCGCTACGGCCTGGCTGAGCCATCAGCCTGAGGCCGGCGAGCTTCCATTCGGATACTTCGGGGCAAGCACAGGCGCTGCCGCTGCCCTGCGCGCCGCCAGCGAGCCAGGAAACATGGTGAGCGCCGTGGTGTCACGCGGGGGGCGCCCCGACCTCGCAGGCGAGCACCTCGCCTCTGTGAGGTGCCCGACGCTGCTCATCGTGGGCGGGGCCGACCTCGAGGTACTGGAGTTGAATCGTTCGGCCGCTGCCAGCCTGACATGCGAGCACAGGGTGGTGATCGTGCCCGGGGCGACTCACCTATTCGAGGAACCCGGAGCCCTCGAGGCCGTCGCGCGCTTGGCAACCTCCTGGTTCTCCCAACACCTCGCCTAGCCTGTCACCGGTCGCCCGACTGGCCGTTCACGGCGGATTGTGTTATCCATAGATCTATGGAATATGCGACACCCGATCAGCAGCGCGCCGGGCTCTACGAGCAACTGGCCCGAATAGGCAAGGTTGTAATGCACCCGAAGCGCATCGAACTGCTCGACCTGCTCTGCCAAGGCGAGCGAAGCGTCGATGCTCTCGCTGCCGCCACCGGGCTGAAGGTGACAACCGCATCGGCGCACCTACAGGTCATGCGTCAATCGCGGCTCGTAGAGACCCGGAGGGAAGGTACGCGCGTGTACTACCGGGCCGCCGGTGAGACAGTCTGCCGGTTCGCGACGGCCCTGGCCGACCTCGGCAGGGCACGTCTAGCCGAGGTGGACCAGATCCTCCGGGATATAGGAACCGACGCCGGTGGAACCGAGCGCGTGACGCGTAATGAACTTCTCCACCGTGCCCGCTCGGGTGAGGTGGTGGTCCTAGACGTGCGCCCGGCCGAGGAGTACGAGGCCGGTCACATCCCGGGTGCGGTCTCGCTGCCGCTGGAGCACCTGGAGGCCCACCTAGACGAGCTTGATCCCATGATCGAGGTGGTTGCCTACTGCAGAGGCCCTCTTTGCCTGCTGGCTCCCCAGGCCGTGGCGACCCTCCGCGATAAGGGGCGACGGGCACGCTGTCTCGAGGAGGGAATGCCGGAATGGCGCCAGGCAGGCCTGCCCGTGGCCAGCGGGCCTGAGGCGACATCCGGCCAAGCAGCGGACCCGGGCCGCGATCGTGGAGCACATCATGTCGCTGGATCGATGTGGCTTTCCTCCGGCACAACACCCGAGGAAAGGACAGCCCTGTGAAGGTTCTCGTGATCTTGAATGACCCACCCTACGGCACCGAGCGCTCTTACAACGGGTTGAGGCTGGCCGGATCGCTGGCCAGGCGAGATGGCGTCGAGGTGCGGGTGTTCCTGTTCGGCGATGCCGTGGGCTGCGCCTTGTCCAACCACAAGCTCCCCGATGGCTATTACCACCTCGACCGGATGGTAGGTGCAGTCATACGCCACGGTGGTGAGATCGGGTGCTGTGGTACATGCATGGACGCCCGCGGCTTCGCAGAAGACGCCCTCATCGACGGAGCACGCCGCTCGACTCTCGAGGAGGTGACCGAGTGGACCATGTGGGCCGACAAGGTCGTGAGCTTCTGAGCACGACAAGAGCACTAGGCAAGGAGACCATGTCATGACCACGAAAGCCCGAATCGTCATCGTGGGAGGATCCTTCGGCGGCCTTGCGACGGCCTATGAGCTGAGGCGTCACATCGGTCCCCAGCGGGCGGAGGTCACGCTCATATCCAGCCAGCGGCAGTTCACCTTCATCCCTTCGCTCACGTGGGTGGCTACTGGTACAAGGACCCTTTCCCAGATATCGTTCGATCTAGCCGGGCCTCTCGCGGCCAAGCAGGTGGGATTCACACACGACACCGTCGTCGGCATCGACGTCGAGGCCAAGGTAGTCAGCACCCAACGCAGCGAGCATCCCTACGACTTCCTGGTCATAGCCACAGGACACAGAAGCGCCAACGAGGCCGTAGAGGGCCTCGGCCCCTTCGACGGGCCAGGTCACTCTCCGATGTCGCCACCCGAGGCCGAGGAGCTGGGCCGCGCCATTCACGCGCTCATGGACGACCCCGGTCCCATCGTCGTCGGGGCAGCGCCCGGAGCCAGCTGCATCGGGCCAGCCTACGAGCTTGCCTTCGAGCTTGATCACCTGTTGCGCCGGCGCAAGCTGCGACACCTCGTACCAATCACCTTCGTTACCTGCGAGCCCTATCTCGGCCACATGGGCATGGGCGGAGCCGGCAAGATACGCCACCTGCTCGAAGGTGAGCTCGAGGAACGCGACATCCCCTATCGCACTTCGGCCGCTGTCACGAAGATCACCTCCGAGTCCGTCGAGGTGGATGGGGCAGCTCCTATCTCGTCAGCGCTCTCGATCGTCATCCCGCCACTGGCAGGGGTGGAGGTCGTGGCACAGAGCCCGGGGCTCTCCAACCCGAAGGGTTTCGTTCCCGTAGATTCCCGCTACCGGCACCAGACCTTGAGTGACATCTATGCCGTGGGGGTCGCTGTCGCTATGGCTCCTGTCGACCAGACTCCGGTGCCGGTGAACTTCCCGAAGACGGGACATATGACCGACCAGATGGCGCAGATCGCGGCGCGTGACATCGTTGCGAGAATCGACGGCCACGACGGGGAGACCGCCGAGCTCTCCGCCCGATGCGTCCTCGACATGGGCGACCGCGGAGCCTACCTGGCAGTCGATCCCGTGCGACCACCGCGCAACCGGATCCCGACGGTTTCCGAAGGACGGCGGTGGCTGCTCGCGAAGAGGGCCTTCGAATGGACCTATCTCTGGCATGCGCGCCATGGGCGACAGATGCCGACAGCCGTCGGATGGTGACCGATGCCCAGTGCTGCTCGCAGATCTCCAGAGGCGGTAGCCGACTCGGCGGGATGCCTTCGCGCCGGGCTTCCCATCGCAGTGCCGGGCACCAGTAGCGAGCTGCCACACGCCGCAGAATTGCTGGTTGTATGTGCCCACCCCGACGACGAGTCGTTCGGTCTCGGCGCGATACTTGCTGCGTATTGCGACCGTGGCACCCGAGTCCGCGTACTGTGCTTCAGCTGCGGGGAAGCTTCTACGCTAGGTGGGACGGCCCCCGGCCTCGGCGAAGTCCGTGCCGCTGAGCTCTCCGCGGCCGCAGACGCTCTGGGTGTCGAGGGCGTGACCCTGCTTTCCTACCCCGACAGCCACCTGGAAGAGGTCCCGGTAGATGAGCTGGTCGATACCGTTGGCGAGGCGGTCGGCAACGCTGAGATGCTGCTTACCTTCGACGAGGGCGGCATCACCGGCCACCCCGATCACTGCCGTGCAACCGCCGCGGGGGTAGTTGCCGGTAGCAGGTACCGGCTCCCCGTGCTCGCTTGGACCCTGCCGGAGAGAGTTGCTGCCCAGCTCAATGCCGAGTACACCACCAATTTCGTAGGAAGATCCGATGCCGAGGTTGACATCGTCGTGGATGTTGATCGGAAGCGGCAGCTGGCCGCTATCGCATGCCACGCCAGCCAGTCCAATGACAACCCGGTGCTGTGGCGCCGCCTCGATCTATTGGGGCGTCATGAGTACCTGCGCTGGCTTGGGCGTACCTAATCGGAGTTGCCCTCCAGACACCAGCGGCACGGGTACCAGCGACCGCCAATGGTTCAGCTTCCCGTAGGATCCTCAGGTCCTGGCAGCCCTTGGTGTGACTCCGGCAGCGGCGGGAAATCGTCGCTCTTGGGTTGGGAACCGATGTCAACCACCTGCCACCGGCCCCTGCGAGGCATCTGCACCCTGCGAGCCAGGCGCCGACCCGACAGCCGGATGACTAGGTGGCGCACCGGGCCGATCATGAGGAGCAGGCCAAATGCGTCACCTATGAACCCCGGCACACAGATCAGTACTCCACCGATCAGGACGACCAGTCCGTCGAGTACCTCCCGGGTGGGCACCTCTCCCCGCTCCAAGCGATCCCGGGTATGAGCAAGAATGCCGAGTCCGACACGGCCGACGACAAATGGTCCGAGTGCGCTCACTACGATCAGCAGCCCGAAGGCCCAGAGGAATCCAATCCGCTCGGCAACGACGACGAAAGCGGCGATCTCGGCGACAATGGCCAGCAGCAGGCCGACTAGGAACACACCCCAGGGTAACTGATCTGTGGGGTCAGCCGCCGGTGAGAGCAGTCCCCCTGGCACGGAGAGTTACATGGGCGATCAGCCCCGTCGAGAATCTCAAGAGTCCAGCGAGAACCTGAGTGACCGGGTGATCGGGAAGAGTCCTCCGTCGTTCGCAGCACCAAGACGAGCGACGAGCCGGTGCTCTCCCCCGGTCACCAGCCAGACCCGCTCGCGATCTGTCCCCGGCTACCCGTGTGCTCAGCGACCCGTGCTCACCGGCGAGATCCGGTCGTCTGCAGGTCGCGCCGAACCCAGACGGGTGTCCCCACCGGCCGACGCCGGAGCGGAAGCACCCGGCCCACCCATTGAGCCGAAGCTGGCCTGCTGAACCGGCAGGGTCGAGCCATGACCGGCATTACCTCCCGACGGCTGGGCGGCTCCGGTGGAAGCGCGTGCCTGGCTGTTAGGCGGCGATGGCAACGACGCTGCGGGTTTGCCTGCAGCCTGAGTGCCCGCCCCGTCTCGCTTGCTCGAGGCAAGCATCGACGTACCAGGCTGAATGTGCTCATCTACCCAGCTCAGCATCTCGGAAAGCGCTCCGCGCAACCGGGCCCGCTCGGCATCCAGATGCCGGGCCACAGTGTCGACATCGGCGACCAACTGGTTCCGAACCCCCTCCAACCTGGCGACCTCGTCACGAAGCGCCCGCTGGGCCTCCTCCGTCGTCCGCTGGGCTCGGGTCTCTGCATCGGTTATGAGAGCACGCGCGCGTTCCTCGGCTTCGGCCAGCACCGCACGTGCATTCGACTCCGCCTCTGCCTTCGTCTGGTCCACGAACTGCTGAGCGAGTAGCAACGTGCGCTGCAACGTATCGTCGGCGATCACCTGTGTTGGAGCCTGGGGCGTCTCCGCACCCTGACGCTCGAGCTGGGTGATCCGTTCCACCGCCTGCTCCAGCCTCGTGCTCGTCTGGCGGAGCTGCTCTTGGAGTGCCTCGGCCTCGACTGCCACACGCTCGAGGTACTCGTCGACATCGTCTATGTGGTAGCCACGCAACGTCTGGCGAAACTCGACTGTCCGAAGGCTCTCGAGACTAGATTGCTGGCTCCCAGGCTGAACGGTGTCCATGGGAGGATGATACCCTCACCCACCTGCGCGCAGGTGGACCATCGACCCCACGGGCACGACCGACAGCTCAGGCCAGGCGAACTACGATCGGGGTCAGGACCAACTCCAGGAACAGCAGCACCACTATGAACGACAAATCGATCCCCATCCCGCCGATCCGCATCGGGGGAAGCAACCTCCGCACGGGTGCAAGAACTGGCTCTGTCACCCGGTCCAGCGCCCGGGCTGCGTGGTCCAAACCGGACCCGGGCCTCGCTGGAAACCAGCTGATAACGGCCCGCGCTATGAGCACGAGAATATAGATCTGGATCAATGTGAGCAGTAGGTTGCGCATCGTTCAGCCTCCCGCCTTTGCCAACCGCAAATCGATGATCCCTGATCCAAATGGAGTCGGTGTCAAGGGCGCAGCAGACCATTCTCCTGAAGCCGCTGGCGCTCCTCTGCCGACACCTTCACGTTGGTCGGCGTCACGAGAAACACCCTGTCCGCCACACGTTCCATCTTACCGCTGAGGGCATACGTGGCCCCGCTGCAGAAGTCGATGATGCGCCGCATCAGCTCGCGATCGGCGACCTGCATGTTCACGATGACAGGCTGGTTCGCGAGTAGCCGATCAGCTATGTGCTGAGCATCGCCGAACTCGGTCGGGGCAACTATGTGAACGCGCGCGGCCGTCTCGGCTGGGATGGCCCGCACCACGGAGGGACGCGGCGTGACACTCGAAGCAGCCACCGGCTCCTCTCGCGTCAAGGTCCGTATCGAACCACCCGATGACGCTGGAGCCTGGACTGTCGCCTGGTCGTCATAGCCGTCAGACATGGCAGAACGCGGCGCGGCCATGCGCGACGGTGCCGACATCCGCGGCTCGTACTCGTCGTACTCGTCGTACTCGTCATCGGCCAACCCCAGGTAGGCCATAGTCCTCTTCATGAAACCAGCCGCCATCGCATGCCTCCTCGGCTAACAGCGTAGTGCGTCGACCACAGCTGCGGGGTGGATAGGAGCGTATTTTTGAGACAGGCAACCCGCCAAAAGCGGGTCGCCTGTCTGAATCTTCCGTTCAACCGGTGTGAAGGCGATCCCCGAACAGACCGCGCCCCACACGTAGTATCGTGGAGCCTTCCTCCAGGGCAATTTCCATGTCGTCGGTCATGCCCATGGACAGCTCCCGAAGACCGAGCGATCTTGCCAGCTCGGCCACCAGGCGGAACCCGGGGCGGGCCGCCTCAGGAGATCCCCTGGGCCCAACTGCCATGAGACCCTCCACGTCCAACCCGGCCGAGACTGCCTCAGCGACCAGGCCAGGCACCTCGTCAGGAGGAGAGCCATTGCGCAAAGCAGTCGCACTCCTGGAGGGTGATCTCGTGGAATCGGTCAGGTCGACCTGGATCAATACGCATGCTCCCGGTGCCCTGCGCGCGACGGTCTCGATCTCCTGGGACCTACACAGCGTCTCCCAACATCCCACTATCGGGGCCAGCCGGGCAACCGAGCGGCGTTGGATGGCCCCGATGTAGTGCCAGCGCACCGCAGGCAGATCGGAAACAGCCGCCTTGCTCAGCAGCTCCGAGGCATAATTCTCCCCTATGTCCATCAGCCCGGCTTCGAACGCCGCCCGGATGGCAGGAGCACCGAACCCCTTCGTCACCGCCACGATCCTCACACTGGCCGCATCCCGGCCTGTAGCCGTTATACGGTCCCTCACTCTGGACAGTCGCTCGCTCACCCGATCTAGCAGATAGCCCTCGGCGCGCTCGACATCACGGGCAACCGGGTCGTGGGCAACCGGGTCGTGGGCAACCGGCTCGTGGGCAACCGGCTCGTGGGGTCCGGCATGACCGCTCATCCGTTCCACACCAGAAGAGCCTGGCGTTGTACATCGCCGCTTGCCCGGTAGGAGAACCACTCCGGGCTGCACGCCGTGCAGGCATCTGCCTCCCACGCGAGCCTCGCACCCGAGGCACGAAGCGCCTCACGCACGCCTGCTGGAAGGTCCATCGCCGGCTCTCCCCCGGTCGTGGTGCCCCTCACCGACCCGCCCAACCGTAGCGCAGCCTGATCCAGATCGGAGGAGGAGAACTCGTAGCAACATGCATGCACGCAAGGCCCTAGCGCGGCGAAGACCTCGCTGGCCCCAAGTTCTCGCATGGCTCCGACTGCCTTCTCTACTACCCCAGCCAGAAGGCCCTTCCAGCCTGCATGGACCACACCATGGACTCCCTCGGGCGAGCCGAGGGCGATCGGGGCGCAGTCCGCCGTCAAGACGACCAGGCACGAACCTCCCCTTGGCGCCACGAGGGCGTCGGCCTCGGGCGCGGCACTGGCCAGGCAACCAGCTCCCTCCCCACCTTCCACTATCACAACACCGGAACCGTGAACCTGGTGCATCGCGTAGACAGCGAGATCCGCGGGGATCCCCGCGGTGCGCCTTACCCGAACCTGGAGCGCGTCTGTGGCCAGTCGCCCACCAGCAGAGCCCAGTGCCGACAAGTCGCCCTCGGATCGTCCTGTCCAATAGGCGAGCACCGGAGTACCTGCTATGCGCAGTGCCGAACTCATCTCCCAGCCCGGGCGTCGCGCTGCGTACCGGAGGACTCGCGGTGCCGACCGCCTGGCTTCCAGGCAGGGTACCTGCTATCGGCCCTGCGCAACGAGGCCCTACGCTCAGCGAAGGAACGATGGCACGTCGAACTCATCGTCGCCTAGATCCACCCCGTCGTCTGCCGTCGCGAAGATATCCGTGGCCGGCTGGTCCCCACCTATAACCTGGCTACGCTCGCGCGGGCCGGGGTCACCGATGTGACCTTCATCCCAGCGCTCGAACCCGGCGGCTATTACCGTCACACGGACGTCATCGCCCATCGACTCGTCTATGACGTTGCCAAAAATGATGTTGGCATCTGGATGCGCGACACCATGGATGATCTCCATGGCTTCGTTGACCTCGAGCAAGCCGAGCTCAGGCCCGCCGGCAATGTTGACCAGGATTCCCCTCGCACCCTCGATCGAGGCCTCCAGAAGCGGGCTCGTGGTGGCGGCTCTCGCTCCGTTCACGGCCCGTCCCTCACCGGAAGCCTGACCGATTCCCATGATGGCCGTTCCGGCATTGGACAGCACCATCCTCACGTCAGCGAAGTCCGTGTTGATCTGACCCGGGACAGTTATCAGGTCGGTGATGCCCTGTACTCCCTGGAGCAGTATCTCGTCGGCCATCTTGAACGCGTTCACCATCGAGGTCTTGTCGTTCGAGACGGTGAGAAGGCGATCATTGGGGATGATGATGATCGCGTCGACCTTCTCCTTCAAACGCTGGATACCCTGCTCGGCCTGGACGGAACGCCGGCGTCCCTCGAAGGAGAACGGCCGCGTGACCACACCTATAGTGAGCGCGCCCAATGACCTGGCAACCTCCGCGACAACGGGTGCCGCTCCAGTACCGGTGCCGCCTCCTTTGCCAGCCGTGATGAAGACCATGTCGGCACCCTTGAGCGCCTCCTCGATCTCACCTCGATGCTCTTCGGCTGCCTGGCGTCCAACCTCCGGATCACTTCCGGCACCAAGCCCTCTCGTAAGCTGCCTGCCTATATCCAACTTCAAGTCCGCGTCGCTCATCAGCAGCGCCTGTGCGTCGGTGTTCGCCGCTATGAACTCGACGCCCTTCAAGCCGGCATCGATCATGCGGTTGACGGCGTTGACGCCACCACCACCGACACCCACGACCTTGATAACGGCGAAATAATTAGTCTGCGCTGGACCGGTCATCGATCCTCCTCGTCCATACCCTGCGCTACACACCCTGCGTCACTATGCAACTCGTGTCATGACTGCCCGGATCCTGTTGCCGAGACCCCCGTTCGACGGTCGGGCTGGACGTGCCGGCGCCGAGAACCTGACCCTCGACCACACCTTGAGTCGGCACCGACTGAGGCTACCTAACCATACGGCCAGGCCGTCAACAGGTCAAGCGACCACACCCTAGCCGCGCCGGCCGGCATCCGAAGTTCATCCGGCCGCGCCGGCCGGCAACCCTGGAGTCACTGTCGGCTCCTGAGGAACGCGCACGTCGACGGTCGCCGGTCCTGAAAGTCCCGAGGCGAGCACGCTGGCCAGTGCCTCGAGCTTGGCCCTGACCTCCGTGGGCGGGCCGACTACGGCGAAAAGCTTGCCGGTCAGATCCAGATCGACCTGCCCTGCAGCCGACACGTCCACGCTTCGCACCCAGCCGGACAACGCCGGTGTGAGGTTCACGATCACGTCCAAGCCCGCGCCACTCGGCGAGGCCAGCCACGACCCTGGCCGACCAGGAGCTACGGGAACGTGAAGAGACGGCAGGGACGCTGGAGGATGTCTGGTCACCGCCAGGATCCTGCCGGTTCGATCGACCAGGTAGCCGCCTCCGCCGCTGCTGGGGACCAACGCGACGGCGGCGCGTTCGGTGACATCGACGGTCACCGAATCGGGCCAGTGACGCTTCACGATGGCAGTGCCAACCCACGGTAGGGCTTCCACCCGCGAAGCGGCTTCGGCTGGGTTCACGTCCACGAGAGGCGGATGGCCAACGAGCCCCGCCGCCGCGATGATCGCGCCGGCTGGCGTCTCACCCGCGCCGATCACAGCCACATGGCGCGCCGAGAAGATCGGCGAGTACAGCACGGCCAAGAAGCCAGCCAGGACCACGATCACACCGACGACGCCAAGAAGAGATCTTCGCCGACGACGCCTCCGCGCCTGGTCCACCTCGGCCCGCCTGGCACGCATACGCGGGTCCAAGCCATCACCTCGGCTCATAACCCTCCATCTCTACTCGAGGTCGAGGGAACGAAGTCACCGACCATCCTGAGCTCGGCGACGAGCTCCACCCCGAAGCGTCGCATGACCTCCCGCCTAACGACATCGACCAACGTCCAGACGTCGTCAGCCGACCCACCATCGTCGACCTGGATGAAGTTCGCATGCTTCTTGGATACGACAGCGGTGCCTATGCGCCGTCCCTTCATCCCGGCAGCGTCGATCAGCCTCCCGGCGCTATCGCCCACTGGGTTCGTGAACACCGATCCCGCATTAGATCCTCCCGGCTGGTTCGCCCGCCGCCACGCGACCACCTCCGCTATCCTCTGCCTGCACTCATCGGGATCTGCCTCGACGAGCTCCAGGTCAACCTGGAGCACCACCTCGGTGAGCTTGAGCGAGGAGCTGCGGTAGCCCAGCTCCAGGCAATCCGCAGCGCGCTCGACAGTCTCGCCGGTTGCCAGATCTATGGATCGATACCGTGTCAGCACCGCCGCCATGTCCGAGCCGTGGCCACCGGCATTCATACGCACCGCCCCACCGATCGACCCAGGCACCCCGACAGCCCACTCCAGGCCGCTAAGCCCGGCGGTCGCGCTCTGGCGGGCTGCCACCGGCAAGCTTGTCGCCCCGCCCACGCTCATGTTGGTCCCCTTGATCGAGACCCAGTCGAAGTCCCTTCCGAGCACGACCACCACACCCCGGAAGCCCGCATCGGCAACCAGCGTGTTCGAGCCTTTGCCCATCACCATCACCGGGGCCACGCCGTCGGGCCACGCCCCAGCCAAGGCATCGGCGAGACGGGACAAGTCGTGCTCGCTTCGAGCCTCCACCAGCAGATCCGCCCTACCACCGACCCTGTAGGTGGTACGCGGCCCAAGTGGCACATCCAGAGACGCAAGCGAACCCATTGCAGATGCCACGTACTGCATGGGCTCCGCCCGAGCGCTCACCGCGCCCGATCCGACAGGAGCTCGTCCGGGAGGGTCGTGAGATCGCCTGCACCCATCGTCAAGCACAAGTCGCCCGCCCTGAGCAGCCTACCCACGGTCTTGCCCAGCTCAGCCCTGTTCGGGGCATAGACGACCTCGAGGCCCGGATTACAGCGTTCGACGGACTGAGCCACCAGGTTTCCCGACACCCCTGGCAGCGGTGCCTCCCCAGCCGGATAGACGTCGGTTATCACCACGACGTCGGCCCCTGCGAAGGAGCCCCCGAGCTCCTCCCACACAGCGGCCGTCCTCGTATAGCGATGTGGCTGGAACACAGCGACAACCCTGTCGTAGCCGCCGGCCCTCGCAGTCTGCACCGTGGCCGCCACCTCCGAAGGCAGGTGCGCGTAGTCGTCGATGAACTCCACACCGCCGGCTTCGCCCCGGTACTCGTAACGCCTTGCCACACCAGCGAAACGTGCGAGGGCACGCCTGGCGGCGTCAGGTGGCACGCCGACACGCATAGCCGCCACTGCAGCCACGGCCGCGTTACGGGCATTGTGCGAGCCAGGAACCGCGAGAGTCAATCCCACGTCATCCAAGCCGGGCGATACGAGCTCGAAGCGCGAGCCCGAGCGCCCGAGGCTCAAGCCGGATATCTGCCAATCGGCATCCGCCGACTGCCCCACCAGCACCGCGTGGTGGCGAGATCCCACGCGCGCCGACCACTCACTGTCGGCTCCGGCGATCACGCCGTCTCGAGCGCCAGCACAGAACGTATCGAATGCCGTCACCAGGGAGTCGAAGTCTCCGTAGTGCTCCAGATGGTCCGCTTCGAGGTTCGTGACCACGCCCACCTCCACATCGAGCGAGAGGAACGTGCCGTCGCTCTCGTCCGCCTCGAGCACGAGCCACTCCCCCGTATCCCACACTGCGTTGGTGCCGATCTCGTTCACGTCTCCACCGATCATGAACGACGGCTTGAAGCCCGCCTCGACGAGTATAAGAGCGAGCATGGACGTCGTCGTGGTCTTACCGTGGGTGCCTGCCACCGCGATGCATCGACGCATCGCCGCAATCGACGCGAGCGCCTCGGAGCGGCGCAGCACCGGTATGCCACGCCTACGAGCCTCCGCCACCTCGACGTTGCAGTCGGGAACGGCGCTCGACACCACGACCACATCAGCTTCCGCCACGTTGCGCTCCGTATGGCCGATATCTACTGTCACACCCGCTGCACTCAGCCGGTCAAGCAGCGGGGCCCACTTCAGATCGCTGCCCGTCACCTCCTGACCCATGGCCCTGAGCACCGCGGCGATCGCACTCATGCCCGCGCCTCCGACCCCTACCACATGGATTCTGTGGACGAGCGACAGATCGAGCGCCGTAGTGCCCAAGCCGGTCAAGGGTTCACCTCCTGGCCCAGCCGGGCAGTCCCCTCGCAGACATGGGAACCGGCATGCCCCGCAGCTTCCTCGACCAAAGCAGCCACGGCCCGAGCGGCATCGGGACGACCGAGCGCCGCTGCAGCCTCACCCATGGCATCTAGCCGAGACCGATCCTCAGCCAGCTCATCGAGGATGCCAGCCAGCACAGTAGGGGTGCACTGGGCATCACTCACGACCACTGCAGCCCTCACTGCCTCCAGCGCACGGGCGTTCGCGCTCTGGTGGTCGCCCGGTGCCCCCGGAAGTGGGACCAGCACTGCCGGAAGGCCTACCACGGCAAGCTCCGCGACAGTCATCGCCCCTGCACGGCATACGGCGATGTCGGCCGCCTGATAGAGCAGCTCCATACGATCCTCATAGGGAACCTGCACGTAGAGCAGCTCTCCCCGGTCAGCCTCGGAATCCGGCCCGACCACCCGGCTCCAGTCGCGCTCGCCCACAACGTGATAGATCGCCCTGTCCGCGCGGGCTCGCCAGATACCAGCCAGGCCGAGCACTGCCTCGTTGATCCTCCGCGCTCCGAGCGACCCGCCGAACACAGCCACGAGGAACCTGCCCTCAGGCAGCCCGAGGGCTCGTCGCGCCCCAGCTCGACCGATCGGTCGTTCACGCGCGGCAATGATTGGATCGCGCACGGGAGCGCCCGTAACCACTGCGCGTGGCAAGCAGGTCGAGGGCCATCCGACCGCAGATGCCCGAGCCAGCCGAGCGAGGATCCGGTTGGCGGCCCCAGGCACCACATCCACATTGACCACGACGAGCGGTACCCCGAGCGCCACGGCTGCGATCGAGGGGGCGAGGCTCGCGTATCCACCCACTGCGACGACGACCGCCGGGCGCCTGGCCAAGATCATCACGAAGCTCCGAACCAGAGCCCAGGCAAGCCCGCCGACAGCCACAGCATTGGCGAGCACCGTGCTAGGCGCCACGCGTCGTTGGATGCCCCTTCCCGCGAGCAGGCTCACCGGCATACCCGCGTCGAGCAGCAGCTCGGCCTCGAGCCCTCTTCGTGAGCCCACCAACTCGACCGATCCCTCACCGTGTGTCTCTGCCAGCACACGAGCGACGGCCAACGCCGGCTGGACGTGACCGGCAGTGCCACCACCGGCCACCAGGGCGAATCTCCTGCCGGTCCTGCGACTCACCGGACGGGTCCCTTGCCGGCGCTCTGACGGACGGGTCCCCTGCCGGCGCTCTGACGGACGGGTCCCTTGCCGGCGCTCTGACGGACGGGTCCCTTGCCGGCGCCAGCGATGTTGACAAGAATCCCCACGGCAGCCATCGTCACGACAAGTGACGAGCCCCCGAACGAGATGAACGGCAACGGAATTCCAGTTACGGGAAGCAGGCCGATCACAGCCCCCACGTTGATCGCTGCCTCCGTCATGATCCAGCACGTGATGGCAGTGGCCAGCAGGAACTGGTAACGATCCGGCGCTGCCAATGCAGCTCGGAACCCGAACCAGGCCAAGGCCATGAACAGCCCCAGGATCGCGATCGCTCCGATGAGCCCCGTCTCCTGGCCTATGACCGAGAAGATGAAGTCCGTATGGGCATTGGGCAGCAATCCCCATCTCTCCGTGCCTGCTCCGAGGCCAAGTCCGTACAGCCGTCCCGATCCCAGGCCAACCAGGGACTGGACCACCTGGTAGCCCGATCCAGATCGGTGGGCGAAGGGGTCCAGGAACGACAGGAGCCTGGCGCGCCTGTACGGATCGGCAAGCCCCACCAACACTGCGAGAACGGCCATGGCACCGAGCACCTTGGCTATCGGGCGTAGAGGAACCCCCCCTACATAGAGAAGCGCGAAGGTGATGCACGAGAGCACCACTGCCGTTCCCATGTCAGGCTGGAGAACGACCAGACCCGCCGAAACGGCCCATATCGCGATCATCGGTACCACCGCTGCGCGCGGATTGGCCACCATCTTGGCACGGCGATCGAGCAGATCCGCACCGAACACCACCAGGGAGAGCTTCATCAGCTCCGAGGGCTGAAGCCTGAGCTGCCCGAAACCGATCCAGCGACTCGACCCGCCCGCTCGAACCCCTACACCTGGAATGAGCACTGCCACGAGCAGCAGCAGGGTGCCCACGACCATCACGCCACGCAGCTTGCGCCACCACACGACGTCCAGATGGACGGTAGCCGCCATGGCGATGCCGCCAAGAGCCATCCAGATGACCTGCCGCACGAAGATAGACCAAACCGACCCATAGTCGACGAGTGACGTGTATCCCGAAGCCGCCATCACCATCACCAGACCGACCATGCACAGAGCCGCCACCACGACAAGCAATGCCGTGCGGTTGGAAACCCGTTGGCGGGTGGCGCGAGGCTCGCTTCGCACAACCCTCAGGTTCGGGCGGCTCCTCCTCGGAGCCGAGCGGATCCGTCCCTGCGGAGCCACAACCGACGCTCGGCTCATCGTGCACCACCTCCCGGATCGAGTGATCCTGTACGCAGCGCCAGCTCCCGCACACAACGGACGAAATCCTCACCGCGCTCGGCGTACGAGCCGTACCAGTCGAACGAGGCACACCCCGGGGAAAGCACCACTGCATCCCCACTCCGGGCGATCTCAACCGCCCGCTCTACCGCCTCGTGCATGGAGGTCGCCACCACGACCTCCGAAGCCCCCCGGAAGGCGTCCTCCACCTCACGTGCCGCCTCTCCGATGGCCACAACCCCTCTGAGCTTGGCAGAGACGCCCCTGAGCTCCCTGAGGGACATCCCCTTGTTACGACCGCCGGCGATCAGCACTGCCGAGTCGAAACCCTCCATGGCCGCCAACACAGCCCCCGGGGTGGTCGCCTTGGAATCGTCGTAATAGCGCACGCCGTCATTTTCGCCCACCAGCTCGACACGATGGGGGAGCCCCGTGAATCCCTCCAGCACCTGGCGGCACCCCGCCAGGTTCGCCCCGACCCCGAGGGCCGTAGCCGTGGCCGCAAGATCGTTGGCAATGTCGTGTGGAAGCGAGCGAGCCATGTCCTCCACCGCCACGATATGCTCGCCCTCGGGGCCGACGAGGAAATCCCCGCCTCGGTGGAAGTCCCCTTCCCCGATCCCGAATGTGACGACCTGAGGAGCACCTTGACCACGCCTGTCCTTCGAAGCGCTCGCCGCCTCCCTCATGACCACCGGATCCTCGATGTTCGCGACAATGAGGTCGCCAGCGCCTGCATTGAGCCAGATGCGCGCCTTGGCCGCCAGGTAGTGCTCGATGTCGGGGTGCCAGTCAAGATGGTCCTCGGCGAAGTTCAGCCAGGTGCCCACCACCGGGCGTAGGCTGTAGCTCAGGGCAAGTTGGAACGACGAGACCTCGGCCACCACCACCGTGGCATTGCCGGAAACCGCGTCGAGCAGGGGCACGCCTATGTTGCCCGCGGCAACGGCCTGGATGCCCGAAGCTTGCAGCATCGACGCCACGAGCGTCGTCACCGTGGTCTTGCCGTTGGTGCCGGTTATGGCCACGATAGGCACCTCGGCTCTGCGCCAGGCAAGCTCGGCCTCCCCGACCAGGCGCGACCCGAGGTCTAGATGGAACACCGGATGCGAGACCGGGACTCCCGGGCTTACCACCACCTCCTCCACGCCGCCCAGCAACGTTCCGAGCGCAGAGCCCGAGGGCGTCTCGTGGAGCTCCACACCGAGGCGGGCCGCCGCCTGGCGCCTCCGGGGACTCGGCTCGTCGTCGAGCACCAGGACTTCCTGGCCCTCTGCCAGGAGGTGACGAACGGCGGCTTCCCCACTCACGCCGAACCCCAGAACCACGACCGGAGACGTCACATTCCCACCTCAGTGGAGATTCGTCACCGACAGGAAGTCGGCATAGAAGATCCCTATCCCGAATGCCGCGAACAGGCCGGCCAGTATCCAGAAGCGGATGATCACGGTCGTCTCCGGCCAGTCGGTCAGCTCGAAGTGATGATGAAGGGGTGCCATGCGAAACACCCTCCGCTTGAACACCCGGTAGCTCACTACCTGAGCCAGTACCGACAGCGTCTCGATGACGAACAGCCCTCCTATGACGGGGAGCAGGAGCTGCAGGTTCATCATCAGGCATAGCGCTGCCAGACCAGTGCCCACTGCCAGAGAGCCGGTGTCACCCATGAAGATCTTCGCGGGAGCCGCGTTCCACCACAGGAATCCAAGGCAGGCTCCTGCCATGGCCACTGCCAGCACCGCCAAGTCGAGCGCAGGTCCCACGTGGTAGATGGAGAAATGCCTGAACTGCCAGTATCCGATCACCGCCAGACAGGCAAAGCAGAAGGTGGCCGAGCCGGACGCCAATCCGTCGAGCCCATCGGTCAGGTTGACGGCATTCGCCGTGGCCACCACGATAAGCGTTGCCCAGACAACCCATCCCACAGGACCCAGATCTATCCCGATTGAGTTCCACCGAGTAAAGGAGAGGTGGGTGTTGGCCCCTGCCCATCTCTCAGCGGCTATGGCAAAGCCCATACCGACACCGACCTGAGCGAGGAGCTTGCCTCGTTTGTTCAGGCCGAGGGAACGCTTGTGACGGACCTTGATGACGTCGTCGAGCAATCCGATGCATCCTGCTCCTACAGTGACGAGCACTACCAGTATCCCGGCCCTGGTGAAGCCCACCCCCGTAGCCACGTGACCCACCAGGTAGCCGATCGCGAGCGCCGTCACGATCGCTATCCCCCCCATGGTCGGGGTACCTGCCTTGGCAAGGTGCATGGCGGGTCCGTCTTCACGGATCTGCTGACCGATGCGCCTGCGCGACAACCAGCGGATCAGCATGGGCGTGCCGAGCACCGCGACCAGCAACGCCACGCCGCCTGAGGCCATCAGGCTGATCACGCGATCCCCTCGCCACTTCCTCGGACCTCGCCTATACGCTTGGCGATGGCCTGTGCAAGCTCCACCCGATCGTCGAAGGGCAGCTTCTCTCCACCCAGATCAATGGTCGTCTCGTGACCCTTGCCGGCCACGACCACCACGTCCCCGGGGAGGGCCATCGACACGGCAAGCTCGATGGCTGATCGCCTGTCAGGCTCCGTCACGACCTGGCTGCCCTGCGGGACACCCGACAGCACGTCCCTCATGATCGAGGCAGGATCCTCCCTCCTCGGATTGTCACCCGTCAGCACCGCGACGTCAGCATGGCGAGCCGCGATAGCCCCCATCATGGGGCGCTTAAGGCGATCTCTCTCTCCGCCACAGCCGAAAACGACGATAACGCGCCCGCCCGCAGCAAGCGTTGCCGCGTTGCGCAAGGCCACCTCGAGGGCGTCCGGCGTGTGCGCATAGTCCACGAAGGCATGGAACGAAGCACCCGTATCGACCGGCTCGAATCGGCCTGGCACACGAGCGGCTTTTCCCAGCCCCTCTACCACCTCGTCTGGCTCGACCCCGAGCAGCATCGCAGCCGTCGCCGCCCCCAGGGCGTTCACGACATTGTGCTCGCCGGGCAGCGCAAGATGGACCCGCCTGCCTCGCCAGGAGAAATCCGTGCCTGCCGGGCGCAGATCGACATCACCGGCCTCCCCTCTCGAGAAGGGTGTCATCGGGATCTTCGCCTCGGCCAGCAGCCGCCGCCCCCAGGGATCGTCGGCAAAGGCCACCCCTTGCTCGGCCATCCCGGGCTTGAACAGCGATGCCTTTGCCTTGAAATACTCCTCCATGCCCCCGTGGTAGTCGAGATGGTCGTGGCTCAGGTTCGTGAAGACGCCCAGAGTGAAGTGGACGGCGTCGACCCGGCCCTGTGCCAGGGCGTGGGAGGAGACCTCCATCGCCACGGCCTTGCGCCCAGCGCTGCGGGCATCGGCAAGCAGCCTCTGGAGGTACGGCGCCTCGGGAGTGGTCCTCGCACCGTCCAGAGTGCCGATCACCGACGCCGGCCATCCATGCACACCCAGGACGGATGCCAGAAGGTGGGTCGTCGTCGTCTTGCCGTTGGTCCCGGTCACGCCTATCACCACGAGCGACCCGGAGGGATCCCCGTAAAGTGTCGACGACAGGCGCGCCATCACACGTCGCATGGCACCCGGCTCGACGAGCACCTGTGGCACGTCCAGTGGCAGGAACCGCTCCACCAGCAGCGCCACCGCCCCGCGTCTCACGGCCTCGCCGGCATGATCGTGACCATCTGAGCTACTGCCCTTCACGCAGCAGAACAGAGAGCCCGCCACGACCTCGCGGCTGTCGAGCTCGATCGACCTCACGTCCACCGCCTCTATCGGGCCACGCGTCGCCAGCACGGCAACGTTGTCGAGCAACTGGTCCATCCGCACGTAGGTTGGCTCCCACCAGGGAGGCTCACGGGCCTTCCGTGACGTTCCCGGTTGTGGCGACGATGGTACCCGGCGTGCGGGGGGACCTCGTGTCCACTGCCGCTGGTGCAGGTGGTGGATAGGGAATGAGCCTCGGCACTCCCCCGGTCGTGCCACCATCGGGCGAGCCGGGTATGCCATAGCGATGCAGCGCGTAGCGCATGATCTCCGAGAACACCGGAGCCGCTGCCGATCCGCCGTAATAGTTGTCAGGTCGATCCAGCACCACCACGGCACTCAGCCGGGGCGCTCCGGCTGGGGCAAACCCTGTGAACGTCGCCATGTACGCGCCTGGGACATAGCCTCGCTGGGTTCTGCTCGGGATCTGTGACGTCCCCGTCTTGCCGGCGAGGGTGTAGCCCGGTACCGCCGCGTAGACCCCCGTGCCGGTCCGCACTACCTGCTCGAGCATGTGAGCGAGCTCGTGGGCCACCCAGGCCGGCATCACCCGGTGAGCCGCCGGTGACTTCACCCGCCTCACCGAGCCCCCTGGGAGAACCGTCGCGCGAACCAGATGCGGTGGGACGAAGACACCCCCGTTGGCCACGCTGTTCATCGCATCGAGCACCTGCAGCGGCGTGACCCCGGTGTCCTGGCCTATGGGGGTAGACCCTATTGCCGACGGCGACCAGTTGGCTGGATTGTTCACTATTCCAGGCGACGCACCCGGGAAGTGCAGGCCCGTGGGCTTGCCGAAGCCGAGATTGTTGATCTGTGCAGCGAGACGCGACTTGCCCAGCCGCTCGGTGATCTCGATAGTCCCTATGTTGGAGGACCTGGCGATGATCTGGGTGGCCGTGAGCTGCTCGGTTCCGTGCGACTCCGCGTCATGGAACCTCCATCCATCGATCATGAGATAGGGCGGCACCGTCAGGGTCGTAGTGGGCGTGATTATGTGATTCTCGAGAGACGCAGAGAAGGTGACGATCTTGAAGACAGACCCTGGCTCGTACACCTCTGTGGAAGCCAGGTTGGAGGGCGCATCGACGACCTGACCGGTGGTCGGGTCGGTAGCGACGTTGACCATGGCCAGAATTGCACCAGTCTGTGTGTCCATCACGACCGCAGTGCCGTTTACGGCATGGGTCGAACGGACCTCGGCTGCCAATGCCTCACGTGCGACGTACTCGAGCGGCTCGTCGATCGTGAGCTCGAGCCCGGTTCCGTTGCGCGCACCGCCAGCACCCGTGGGTCCCCCAGGGATGACGATGCCGGACGGGGACACCTCCAGGTTCTTGGCACCTGATTGTCCCGACAGCAGCTTGTTGTACTGGTACTCGATACCCGCTGCACCCTGGCCCTCCCAATTGACTGTCCCGATGACCGAGCGCCCGAGCTGGCCCGCCGGGTAGATCCTCTGTGTAGTGGGAATGACCGATATGCCAGGCGCGACCAGCGCTGTGACCCGCTTGGCAACCGTCGATGCCACATCGGACGCGAGCACCACGTAGCCCGAGTGCTCCGAGACGAGTGTCTCGACCGAGGGCACGGACATCCCGAGCACGGGGGCAAGCGCTGCGGCCTCCGCGGCCGGATGGTGGATCAGGAACGGATCCGCCACCACATCCGAGCGCGGTACCGACACTGCGAGCACCCCTCCGTTGCGATCGAATATCCCCCCGCGCAGGCCTGGAACCGGGATCCTGCTCGTGACCTCCTCGGCCCCCATGGCAGCGTACCGGCTGCCCGAGAGCACCTGTACAGTCACCAGGCGTAGAGCCAGGGCGGCAAACACGCCAGCGAACACCAGGCGCATCACCCCTACACGCCGAGCGCGGCCGCTCAACCTCCGGATGCCTTCCCTTGCCGGCCGGCAGGAACCCTGCTCGACGGGTTGACGGAGGGGACGTCATGAACGTTGGACGGCTGGACCATGCCCTGGCGCTGGGCCTGAGCGACGATTCGTGCAGGCTCCTCCAAGGCTGCCACCTCCAACTGAAGCTTGCGCTGCTCGCTCCGCTGCTGCTGGAGCTGGTGATCGAGGGTGGTGAGGCGAACCTGGCCATCCATCAGATACGCCTGGGCCCCGGTAACGGCCAGAAGGCTTCCGAGCACGAGAACACCCGCCACGAGCATCGGCACGTAGCGCTTGGCCCGGCGCCTCCGCCGTCTCGGAGGTACGACCTCGAGATTACGGTGGGCACCAGCACCAGGCTCACCTCCGAGCCCTGGCAGGCTGCGCCGTACGCCGATGGGGTCGACCGAGCTCGCCATCACCGCTCCTCCGAGCGAGAGGCCGCTGGAAGTATCTCCAGAGCCCGCAGTCTGGCGCTCTCGGCACGAGGATTGAGCTCGATCTCCTCCGACGATGGCCGGCGGGCCCCGCGGAACACCAGTCTGCCGGCGGGCTCGGCACCGCACCCGCAAGGCAGGCCAGGCGGGCAGGTGCACCCACCGGTCACCGCTGAGCCGAATGCCGCCTTTACTATGCGGTCCTCTCCTGAGTGATACGAGATGACCACGATGCGACCACCCGGGCCAGTGATCGATATCGCCTCTGGAAGCACGCGGCTCAGCTGCTCGAGCTCCTCGTTCACCGCTATTCGCAGCGCCTGGAAGACGCGGCGGGAAGGGTGGCCGCCCTGGCGGCGCACAGCTGCCGGTAGGCCGCTGCGGACCGCGTTGGTCAGATCCCCCGTGGTGAGCAGTGGCCTCGCAGCAACCACGGCACGCGCCAGACGCCTGGCAAAGCGTCCCTCGCCATTGGCTGCGAAGAGCCTGACAAGGTCGCCTTCGGGCATGCTGTTGACAAGATCGGCTGCCGTAGGTCCACCGGAGCCGGGGTCCATGCGCATGTCGAGCGGTGCGTCGTAGCGATAGGAGAAGCCCCTTGCCGCAGTGTCGAGCTGAGGCGAGCTGACACCAAGATCGAGCAGCACACCCGAGCAGGCCCCCGGGGGGATTCCCGCAGACACGGCGAGGTCGCCAAGCGAGTCGAACCTACCTTTGACCACGGAGGCACGCAGCCCGAAGGGTGCCAGCCTGCTACGGGCAGCCCGCAGCGCATCGGGGTCCCGATCGATGCCGAGAACGCGCAGGTGCGCATGAGCGTCGAGCAGCGCCGCAGAGTGGCCCCCGGCTCCCAGGGTTGCATCGACCACAATGCCGGAAGGAACGGGGCGCATGAGGTCGACGACCTCCTGCACCATGACACTTCGGTGCTCGAACACCCGGCTCACGCCCACCTCTCCATCACTTCCAGCCCGCCTGCCATACCGAGCCCGCGTGCCGGGCCCGGCTGCGGAGCTCGCTGCGATCGAGACGAGATCTCCGCGTCGGGCAATAGCCAATCCGCTCACTCGTCGATCCCCTCGGTGAGGCGAATCTCCTCCGGCTTGACCTTCTCTTCCCAGCGCGTGGGATCCCAGAGCTCCACCCGGTCGATCGCTCCGTGGACGAGCACATCGCCCTGCAATCCTGCGTACTCCCTCAGGTGGGCGGGTATCGCCATCCTGCCCTGCCTGTCGGTCTCCACCTCGTGGGACCCGGCAGCCCACACACGCGCCAGGTTGCGGTCGCCACGCCCGCCCGCCGCCCGTTGCTGCATGGAAGCCATCTGCTGCTCGAACTCCTCGGGGGTCCACAGGGCGAGGCAGCCATCGTGAAACTGAGTCAGGTAGCCGGAACGCTCGAAGGCAACGCGGAACTTCGCGGGCAAGGTGACACGTCCCTTGTCGTCGAGCGTGTGCTCGTACCTTCCGAAAAACCGTGCCACGAATACGAGCTCCCACGTCGTTCCCCGTGTTCAGGAGACTTCCACCCCTATCCCCCACTTCGCCCCACTCTATTCCCTAAAACCCCACCGGTCAACCATCGCGACGCCCCGAGGGCTAGCCGGGGCCTCAGCCACTAAGCTCGTGGTCGTGGGAGGTCGACCAACCGGCATTCCGGGCGATACCGCGAGCGCGATCGATATGTCCATGCCTGCCGGCGCAGGACGCATCCCCGTGGTCACCGTCCGCTACTGGGCTGCTGCGCGAGATCTGGCGGGGCGCCGGGATGAGTCGATATCTGCAGGTACCCTCGAAGACGCATTGCGGAGTCTCGCCGACAGCCATGGACCCGCAATGGCGCGTATCCTCGCGGCCTGCACCTACTACTTGAACGGAGAGGCCATCGAAGTTCGCGACCACGCCAAGGGAGCACAAGGTGTCACCCCGCGCACCCCGAGGCTCTCCGACGGAGATGTCATCGAGGCCCTGCCACCTTTCGCCGGCGGATGAGCGGCTCAATGGGCCGGGATGCTGGGCAGGGCACGAGCCGGACGCGTGAGGCCGATGCTGGGCAGACCGGTCGTAACATTCAGGCACGCCGCTTGCCACAGAGGCGTCGCAGCGTTCCGGTACAGGACTCGTTGGGACGAGGGCTGGTGGATCTCAGGATCTCGGTCACTGACCGCTGCAACCTACGCTGCCCCTACTGCATGCCCAAGGAGCTGTTTGGTCCTGACCACGCCTACCTGGCGCGCTCAGATCTGCTGAGCTTCGAGGAGCTAGCGCGAGTCGCCCGAGTGTTCGCCGACTTGGGCGTCCGCAAGATTCGCCTGACGGGTGGAGAACCTCTCCTGCGCCGGGATCTGGAGCACCTGGTGGAGAAGCTCGCGTCAATCGACGGCATCGAGGACATTGCTATGACGACCAATGGCATGTTGCTCGCGGCAAAGGCCAGGAGGCTGGCTGATGCAGGCTTGAACCGGGTCACCGTCAGCCTCGACTCTCTCGATGACGAGGTGTTCGCCAAGATGAACGGGACGGGCGCCGCCGTTGCTCGGGTGCTCGCGGGCATAGATGCCGCCGAGTCGTCAGGCCTGTCGCCCATCAAGGTCAACTGCGTCGTCAAGCGCAACGTCAATGAGTCGAGCATCCTCGAGATGGCACGCCATTTCCACGGCACCGGCCATATCCTTCGGTTCATCGAGTACATGGACGTCGGCACTACCAATGGATGGCGGCTCGCCGATGTGGTACCCGCCGGGGAGATACTCAGCCTAGTCGACACGGAGCTTCCCCTGGCCCCCATCGATGACGAGCACCGCAGTGGTGTCGCCACGCGCTACCGCTATCGCGACGGCGGTGGGGAGATCGGCGTGATCGCATCGGTCACCAGCCCCTTCTGTGCGACATGCACCCGCGCGCGCCTGTCGGCTGAGGGGATGCTGTTCACCTGCCTTTTCGCTTCTGACGGATTCGACCTCAAAACCCCGGTGCGCTCCGGCGCTACATCCCGTGAGCTCGAGCGCACGATCCTCGACATCTGGGCTCGGCGCGCGGACCGGTACTCCGAGATCCGCTCGGCGTGCCCTGCGGTCATCCACGGCGAGACCACGACCGGCGACTCGGTATCCGAGCACGGCCGGGATGTCCCCTGCGCAGGACAAGCGCCCCCGCCTACGGCGGTCGTTCTCGGCCATCCTCGACGCGAGATGTCGTACCTGGGCGGATAACCGAGCAGCGCCCACAGGCCGCTGGACCCGCGACCGGGCGGCTTTGGCGCGTCAGCTAGTGGTTGCCACCTCGGAGCTGGGATACCGCATGTCCGATCAGAGGTCCGAGGACCGCCATGCCGTCCCGGACCGCTCCCGGCGACCCAGCCAGGTTGACTATGAGCGTCGAGCCGGCGGTACCTGCAATACCCCGCGAGAGCCATGCGGTCGCCACGCTTTCCCCCCCCTTGGCCCGTATCAGCTCCGCCAGGCCGGGCACCTCGCGCTCGATGACGCGCCGCGTCGCCTCGGGTGTCACGTCGCGCGGTGCAATTCCGGTTCCCCCGGTGGTCACAACGAGGTCGTAATGCCTGGCTACAGCCCGCCCAAGCGCATCCGAGATCGCGGGCTCGTCATCGGGAACCACTACCGGACCGTCGACAACGAAGCCAAGCCCGCTCACCAAGCCGGCCAGCAACGGGCCGGACTCGTCCGGACGCCGGCCAGCACTCGACCTGTCCGAGACCGTGACCACCATCGCCATAGAGTCCCCCACCGGGTTACGGGATGAGGTCGACTCGCCGTGCGACACGCTCAACCCCACTCCTCCCCCGACAGAGGGAGGACCATTATCCTGGCACCAGCAGCAACGGACACCTCATGTTCCGGCACCACTCCCAGGGCGTTGGCTCCCGCCATTCCTGCGATCAGATGTGATCCTCGCCCCCCCACCGGCACAAACACAGCCGGATCCACGCCGGCATCGAGCCTCCCTCGCAGGTACTCGATCTTGCCGGGACTCGACCGGAGATCAGACGCCGCCCGTGCGGCCACGAACGGCCGGAAGACGCTGCTGTATCCAAGCATCGTCCGGATCGCCGGCAATACGAACAGCTCGAACGACACCCGCGCACTCACCGGATTCCCCGGAAGGCCGAAGTAAAGCACATCGCGGTCGTCGCCGAGCATCCCGATGGCCTGAGGCATGCCCGGACGCATCGCGACGCGAACGAACCGAACCCCGTCGTAGGACGCGAAGGCCTGCTTCACCACGTCGAACGCGCCCATGCTCACCCCACCACTGGTCACGATGACATCAGCCTCGGCTGCTAGACGCCCAAGTGCCTCGAAGACCTCAATCGGGTCGTCGGGCAAATGCTCTAGGCGGATCGCCTCGGCTCCCGATGCCGATACCGCTGAAGCGAGAGCCAGGCTGTTGGCATCGGCTATCTCGCCACGGTGGATCTGCCCACCTGGCTCCACCAGTTCGCTACCAGTGGAGACAACCGCCACGCGCGGCCTGCGATGCACCCCGACACGTCCCATGCCTACCGACGCAAGCAGCGCGACTTGAGACGGTCCGACCCTGGTGCCGGCTCGCAGCACCACGTCGCCAGCCGCTACGTCCTCTCCGGCCCTGCGGATGTTCGACCCGCTCTCGCAGGGCATAGTGACTGTCACGTGATCCATGCCCGCATCGGTCCACTCGACAGGCACTACGGCATCCGCACCAAGCGGGATCGGTGCTCCGGTCATGATCCGCACGCAGCTTCCCGGCTCCACAGTCCCGGATGATGCCCCGCCTGCCCGGCCGGCAGCCACGTCGCCCACCACCTTGAGGCGGACCGCATCGCTATTGCCGGCGACACGAACGTCCTGACTCCTGAGGGCATAGCCATCCATGGCCGAATTGTCGAAGGACGGCAGGGACCACGGTGCCACGACATCGGTGCAGAGGGCAGTGCCAAGCGCATCGAGCAGTGGGAGCTCGACCCGAGCGAGGGGACGCGCCAGACCGACCGCGTCGGCCTGGTGCTGCTCGACTGACCGAGGCTCACCTCCCTCGCCACCCCAGCGGATACTCACTGCCGGGCCGGCTCTCCAACGTCGTCGCATCCGACCCAAGACGAGCCACCGTCGACGTAGAACTGGCGCTTCCAGATGGGCACGCGCGACTTGATCTCGTCGATCAGCATCCTGGCGGCAGCAAAAGCCTCCGAGCGATGGGGACTCGCCGCCGCGACGACCACTGCGACGTCTCCGATCTCGAGCTTGCCGACCCGGTGCACGGCCGCCAGGGTGCATCCCGGGCAATCGTCAGCCACCTCCGCCAGTACCTCGCCTAGCACCCGCAGAGCCTGGGGATGAGCCAAGTACTCCAGCCCTGCCACATCTCGCCCCTCGTCGCGGTCACGCACCGTCCCTACGAACAGGGCCGTGCCGCCGGCCGCCGGATCGCCCACGGCCTCCAGGCACACCTCCGGCACTATGGATGCTTCGGTGATGTCGACCATGCGCACTGCGCTCACGGGCCTCATTGTACGAGCTTCAGATGCCGGCGCGACCGTCGTGTCGTTACACCGGCCGGCAACTGCCAAGCCAGGACATGCCAGGACATGCCAGGACCTAGCTGGCAGACTGAACGGGTGCAGATGCGTGACGGCTCCGATGCGCGGTCCCCGTCCATATCTAGGCTCGGCTGCGAGGCGGACTCAGGTTCCGCCATGGCCACGGCCGGAGCCAGGAAGCAGGTGCGCCGCGTCGCCGATACGTGGGGCTGCGCCGGAATCCTCCTCACGGGGGGAGCCAGCAGGCGGATGGGATCGGACAAGGCGGTCCTAGTCGTAGATGGCATTACCTTCGCCGAGCGCGCAGCGAGCGTCCTGAGCGAGGTTGCACATCCCTGTGTCGAGGTAGGCCCTGGACACTCGAGGCTGGCGCGGGTGCGCGAGACCAAGCCAGGCGAAGGACCGCTACAGGCCGTGGCAACAGGCTGGGAGTGGCTGCGTGCCAAGGGCCACCGCGTGGCAGTGATGGTGGTCGCCTGCGACATGCCGTTCCTCACCGCGGATTTGTTGGGGATCGTGGCCTCCTGGCCCGGCGAGGCGAGCGCGATCCCAGTCATCGACGGCATGGCCCAGACCCTCTGCGCCCGATACTCCCCTCAGGACCTGGACATGGCAGTGAAGATTTCCCGCAACGGGGAACGGTCCATGCGCAGCCTGATCACCAGGTCGCAACCCACCTATCTGGACGAGCGGGCCCTCGGAGGGTCTGGTGCTCTGACGACGTTGGCAGATATGGACACCGTCGCCGACCTCCGCCGTCATGGCCTCGACCCAGCCGCTGTGGCCAGCACCGCCGCCGTGCGCTCCGCTCTCTCACGCCACCAGGCGGCCACGCCCCCGAACGATGTCCCGAGCTCGGCATGATATTCGGCCCACCGGCGTGCTTCCATCGACAACCAGGCGAGCGTTGACAGACGGTCCTGATCGCACATAGCCCGGAGTATGAACCTTCGCTCGCCGACACGTACTCCGAGACCTGCTTCAGCCCCACCACGAACGAGGTCCCCGCGTGTCAGCACCATTCCTGATCGCACCGGCACCACCACGGCATCGATCAGGTCGTCGTCCTTCGTGCCACCAACGGATACGTCATCATCTGCCGCGATATCGCCCAATGCCCCAGGAGCATCCCTGAGCGCGAGCGGCAGTGCCGGCGGCAACGATTCGTCCAAGGCGTCCAACGCCCCCACCGCAGCAACCTCCGCAGCGAGAGCCTCGATCAGCATGATGGCCCAGCGGCGGTAGAACGTGCCTCCCACCCGCCGCACCGACACTGCGAACGGCGGGATCCACGAGACCATGTGCTCGGCCAGCAACGCCCTGCGAGCCTGGAACAGCAGAAGCCCGCGTGCCGGATCATCCTCAGCCATCTGCCGGTCCACCAGGGTTGCATAGAAGCCCAGGAGCGTCACGAGATGATCAGGCTCCGCCGGAGGCACCGCACCCAGAGCCCTGAAGAAGCCCCCTACCCGCTCCGCTGCCTCACCTCCGAGCATCCCTTTACCACCCAGGTGCACGGAGGCGAAGGGGTGACACTCGAACAGCATGACGCGCGTATGCTCCGCCGCGTCCGGAGGAGAGGGCAGACCGAGGATGCGAGCCACCTCGGCATGCTCGGGCTCGGGAGCCTCACCCAGTACCGCAAGCGCCCGCAGCACACTGGCCACACCTGTGCTGGCCACACCTGTGCTGGCCACACCTGTGCTGGCCACACCTGTGCTGGCCACACCTGTGCTGGCCACACCTGTGCTGGCCACACCTGTGCTGGCCACACCTGTGCTGGCCA
>JAJZJN010000122.1 GCA_021851165.1 Actinomycetes bacterium | reverse complement strand
TTCGAGAACATGGGTGCCCAGCTGGTCAAGGAGGTCGCTACCAAGACCAACGACGTCGCAGGTGACGGGACGACTACCGCAACGGTATTGGCTCAGGCGCTCATCCACGAGGGACTGCGCAACGTCGCAGCCGGTGCGGGCCCCATGTCGCTGAAGAAGGGCATGGAGAAGGCCGTCGCCGCCGCGGTCGAGGCAATTGCCGATCAGGCCAAGGAGGTCGACTCGAAAAACGAGATCGCCCAGGTGGCCGCCATCTCGGCTGCGGACGTCCAGATCGGTGAGGTTCTTGCCGACGCGATCGACAAGGTGGGCAAGGACGGAACGGTCACCGTGGAGGAGTCGAACACCTTCGGTCTCGAACTCGAGTTCACCGAGGGAATGCAGTTCGACAAGGGCTATCTCTCGCCGTACTTCGTGACGGATGCGGAGCGCCAGGAGGCGGTCCTCGACGATCCCTACCTGCTGATTGCCAACCAGAAGATCAGCGCGGTCCACGACCTGGTCCCGGTGCTGGAGAAGGTGATGCAGGGGGGTAAGCCGCTCCTCATCATCGCGGAGGATGTCGAAGGTGAGGCTCTGGCAACCCTGGTTGTCAATAAGATCCGCGGCACCTTCACGTCGGTCGCAGTCAAGGCTCCCGGGTTTGGTGAGCGTCGCAAGGCGATGCTCCAGGACATGGCAGTGCTTACAGGCGGCCAGGTTATAACCGAGGAGATAGGCCTGAAGCTCGAGAACACCACGCTCGATTTGCTGGGTCAGGCGCGCCGGGTCATCGTCACGAAGGACGACACCACCATCGTCGAAGGGGCAGGCTCTGCCGAAGAGGTCAAGGGGCGTATCGCCCAGATCAAGCGGGAGATAGACGAGACCGACTCTGACTGGGATCGCGAGAAGCTCCAGGAGCGTCTGGCGAAGCTGGCCGGCGGTGTGGCTGTCGTTCAGGTCGGTGCCGCGACCGAAGTTGAGTTGAAGGAGAAGAAGCACCGCATCGAAGATGCCCTGTCGGCTACCCGCGCTGCGATAGAGGAGGGCATCGTCGCGGGTGGCGGCACTGCACTGGTCCGCAGCCGGGCGGCGGTGGAGAAGGTAGCGGCTTCGCTTACCGGTGACGAGGCGACAGGGGCCCGCATCGTTGCGAAGGCTCTGGCCGAGCCGCTCCGGTGGATTGCCATCAATGCCGGGCACGAAGGTGCCGTCATGGTGCGTCAGGTTGAGGCGGAGTCGGGCTCGGTTGGCCTGAACGCCGCTACTGGCAACATAGAGGACCTTGTAAAGGCCGGCGTCATAGACCCAGCCAAGGTGACACGCTCAGCTCTTCAGAATGCTGCGTCAGTGGCGGGGCTGTTGCTCACCACTGAGGCATTGGTCGCCGACAAGCCGGAGAAGAAGTCGGATGCCGCTGCTGCTGCCGCCGCCGCTGCAGGCATGGGCGGCATGGGCGGCATGGGCGGTATGGGGATGATGTGAGAAGCAGGAGCCGACCGGGTGCTCTCGCCCGGTCGGCTCCTTGCTCGCGGCGGCGAGCTCCTGGGCCGGCTGGAGCCAGATTGCCCGGTTCGGGAATGCCTGGTGTGCGGTGGTTCCACTAGAAGGCGGTTACTTGTCGACGAGAAGCTCCCGCCAGGTAGTGCGACGTCCAGCGGTATGGCGCCATGGTGCCGGCCCACCCTGGGCATCGCTTCCTGCCGAACAGCGATGGGGGATCACATCCGCCAGGCTGCGTGCTGCTCTCGACAAGCAAGCGGGGACGGTGTCCGGTCGGCAAGCCCCAGCTGGGGTCGACGGCGCTGCGGCCGTTCTCGTGGCGCTGTTCGAGGAGGACTCGGAGATGCGAGTCGTCCTCACTCGACGCGCGGCCCATCTGCGCACTCATCGCGGAGAAGTCAGCTTTCCCGGTGGCAGGCTCGAGCCGGGTGAAGCCCCGCTGTCAGGTGCACTGCGCGAGGCATGCGAGGAAGTCGGGCTCGAACCCGCCGGAGTGGAGCCATTGGGGACTTTGAGCGTTGTACGGACGTTCTCTTCGGCGTCGGTGATAACCCCCGTGGTCGTGGAGCTGCCGGCCCGCCCGGGGATCGCCGCCAATCCAGCCGAAGTCGAGTATGCCTTCGATGTCGCGTTGGCAGACCTGGCTGCTCCAGGTGTCATGAGCGAGGAGATCTGGAGCGTTCCCGAGCAGCCAGGGCCCGGCGCCGGGGGGACGGCTGAGGTAACGGTTCACTTCTTCGATCTTGTCCAGGATGTCGTCTGGGGCGCCACAGCTCGGATCCTGGTGGAGCTGATGGGAATCGTGCTTGGTGATTGAGCGATTGATCGATCGTCGTATGCCAGCGGATCGTCGGCAGCATTCGGGTTGCCGGGCCCGGTGTCGGTTGGCGGTATCGTTGGTCAAGCCGCCAGGCAGTCAAGGCGGCGAAGCTGGTATCGGTGTGGTCGGCATAGGCGGGCAGGGTCAGGAGGCAACCAGGTGGCTGAGATAGAGATCGGCATCTACAAGTCGGGTCGTCGTGCCTATGGGTTCGACGACATAGCCATCGTTCCGAGCAGGCGGACGAGAGACCCCGAGGATGTCGACATCACCTGGGAGATAGACGCCTTCGGTTTCGAGTTGCCGGTCATGGCGGCAGGGATGGATGGCGTGACCAGCCCCCGGACCGCGATCGAGATCGGCCGGCTCGGCGGGCTGGGCGTGCTAAATCTCGAGGGGCTGTGGACGCGCTACGAGGATCCGCTGCCCCTGTTCGAGGAGATATCCACCCTTCCCGACGACAAGGCAACCTCGCGAATGCAGCAGATGTACTCCGAACCCGTGAAAGCGGAGCTTGTCACGCAGCGCATTGCCGAGGTCAAGGCGGGTGGGGTGACAGCGTGTGCCTCGGTCACCCCACAGCGCACCGCCGAGCTGGCCCCGGCGATACTTGCCGGTGAGCTCGACATACTCGTGATCCAGGGCACTGTGGTCTCGGCAGAGCATGTCTCGAAGACTGCGGAGCCGCTCAACTTGAAGCAGTTCATACGTGAGTTCGACCTGCCGGTGATCGTGGGAGGCTGCGCGTCGTACCAGGCGGCTCTCCACCTGATGCGGACTGGAGCGGTGGGCGTCCTGGTCGGTGTCGGGCCCGGTAACGCATGCACGACGAGGGGTGTTCTCGGCCTCGGTGTTCCACAGGCTACGGCCATAGCCGATGTTGCCGGTGCGCGCATGCGGCATCTGGACGAGACGGGGGTTTACGTCCATGTGATCGCCGATGGCGGGATGAGCCGTGGCGGCGATGTAGCCAAGGCCGTGGTATGTGGCGCCGATGCTGTCATGCTCGGCTCGCCTCTGTCCTCGGCGGAGGAAGCACCTTGCCCTGGCTTCCACTGGGGCATGGCGACCTTCCATCCCACCCTTCCGCGCGGGACAAGGGTGCGGACTGGGGTGAGAGGGACCCTCGAGCAGATCCTGCTGGGTCCTGCCCACGAGAACGACGGACGCATGAATCTCTTCGGCGCCCTGCGTACCGCTATGGCGACTTGCGGGTATGCATCTGTGAAGGAGTTCCAGAAGGCAGAGGTCATGGTGGCTCCCTCGCTGCAGACAGAAGGCAAGGCCCTCCAGCGTAGCCAGGGTGTGGGGATGGGGCACTGAGCGCGGACACGGTTCTCGTTGTCGACTTCGGTGCACAGTATGCCCAGCTGATAGCGCGGCGGGTCAGAGAGGCCCGGGTTTATTCGGAGATAGTCCGACACGACATCTCTCCGGAAGAGGTACTGGAGCGCCACCCCAAAGGCATCATTCTCTCTGGTGGACCCGAGTCCGTCTACTGCGACAACGCGCCGAGGGTGGATCGAGCTCTCTATGACATAGGCGTACCGATCCTTGGGATCTGCTACGGGGCCCAGCTGCTTGCCGAGCAGCTGGGGGGCGCTGTCGAGCGGACGGGCACCGGTGAGTACGGGCGGACAGGCCTCAGCTGCAGCGGTACGTCGCCGTTGTTCGCCGATATGCCGCTTTCGGGGAGGGCCGACGTCTGGATGAGCCATGCAGACTGCATAACGAGCGTACCTCCCGGCTTTGCCGCGACGGCGTCGACTCCGGGTGCTCCAGTGGCTGCGTTCCATAACGAGCAGCGTCGGATCTACGGGGTGCAGTTCCATCCCGAGGTAGCACATACGGAGCGTGGCCAGCAGATGTTGGAGCGGTTCGTGCTCGACGTCTGCGGAGCGAGGCCCACGTGGACCCATACCAACATCATCGACCAGGGTGTCGAAGCCGTTCGCCGGCAAGTCGGGCCTGCGCGCGTGCTGTGCGCTCTGTCCGGCGGGGTCGATTCTGCCGTAGCTGCTGCGCTTGTGCATCGCGCGATCGGGGATCAGCTCACTTGCGTGTTCGTGGATACCGGTCTCATGCGCGCCGGGGAGTCTGAACAAGTCGAAGAGACGTTCCGTAGCCAGTTTCGCGTTGACCTGGTGCACGTAAAGGCAGCAGACCGCTTCTTCGGGGTGCTTGCCGGCGTCACCGATCCCGAGGTCAAGCGTAAAGCCATCGGCGAGACCTTCATCCGGGTCTTCGAGGAGGTGGCGCGCGACGTGGAGGATGCCGGCTTCCTGGTGCAAGGAACGCTTTATCCCGACGTGATCGAATCGGGGACCTCGGAGGCTGCCACGATCAAGTCCCACCACAACGTGGGAGGGCTTCCGCAAGACATGAGCTTCGAGCTCGTGGAGCCATTGCGCTGCCTGTTCAAGGACGAGGTGCGAGCTGTCGGCGAGGAGCTCGGATTGCCCGAGGAGATCGTGTGGCGCCAGCCATTTCCAGGCCCCGGCCTTGCGGTTCGCATTGTCGGCGAGGTGACCCCGGAACGCGCCGAGATACTGAGAGCGGCCGATGCCATAGTGATCGAGGAGGTCCGTCGGGCAGGTCTCTACGGGGAGCTATGGCAGAGCTTCGCCGTGCTGCCGGCTGTGCGCACCGTTGGCGTCATGGGGGATGGCCGTACGTATGCCTATCCGATCGTGATACGTGCTGTGACCTCCGATGATGCCATGACAGCAGACTGGGCTCGCCTGCCCTACGAGCTGCTCGAGCGGATGTCGAGCCGAATCATCAATGAAGTCGCGGGGGTAAACAGGGTGGCGCTGGATATCACCTCCAAGCCCCCCGGTACCATCGAGTGGGAATGACCATGCGGCCCGACCAGCTTCTCGAAGGGTTGAACCCTCCCCAGCGAGATGCCGTCGTTCACCGAGGCGGGCCATTGCTGGTGGTGGCCGGGGCAGGTTCGGGCAAGACCCGAGTGCTGACGCGCCGCATAGCCCATCTCGTCGCCACTGGAGAGGTCGCACCATGGGAGATCCTGGCGATCACCTTCACCAACAAGGCAGCCGGTGAGATGCGAGAACGCCTCGGTGACCTGGTGGGGTCGAGTGTCGAGCGCATGTGGGTGTCGACATTTCACTCGGCGTGCGTCCGCATGCTGCGGGCCCACGGCGACCGTCTGGGCTACAGGAGATCCTTCAGTATCTACGACGACTCGGACTCCCGCAGGCTGGTCGAGCAGGTGTTGAAGGAGCTCGGCATCGACACGAAGAAGATCCCTCCGCGTTCGGTCCAGTCCGCCATCAGCCAGGCCAAGGCCGAGCTGGTGGATTTCGAGTCCTATAAGGAGCGTGCCCAGACGGTCTTCGAGCGACGAATAGCCGATGTCTATGCCGGCTACCAGCAGCGCCTGACGGCTTCATCGGCGATGGACTTCGATGACATCCTGATGGTGACAGTCAATCTCCTACAGGCTTGTGATGACGTGCTCGAGGTCTATCGGGGCAGGTTTGCACACGTGCTTGTCGACGAGTACCAGGATACGAACAGGGCTCAGAACGAGCTGGTGTGCATGCTGGGCGCCGAGCACCGCAATGTGTGCGTGGTGGGCGACGCGGATCAGTCCGTCTACGGCTGGCGTGGCGCGGACGTGCGCAACATCATGCAGTTCGAGGAGGCGTTCCCCGGGGCTAGCGTGATCCGCTTGGAGCAGAACTACCGTTCGACGCGCACCATCCTGGATGCTGCCAATGCTCTCATCTCGAACAACGCCTTCCGTGTGCCCAAGGCGCTGTGGACCGCTGGCGATGGGGGAATGCCAGTTTGCCGGTATCGGGCGCAAGACGAGCACGACGAGGCAGAGTGGGTGGCAGCAGAGGTGCTGCGACTACGGCATGACGAGGGCCTGCGCCACGGCGACGTGGCGATCTTCTACAGGACCAACGCCCAGAGCCGTGTGATCGAGGAGCACCTGGTTCGCTCCGAGATCCCGTACAAGGTCGTAGGTGGCACCCGGTTCTACGACCGGCGCGAGGTGAAGGATCTGCTCGCATATCTGAGGATCCTCGCCAATCCGAACGATGAGATCTCCGCCCGCCGCATTATCAACGTCCCGCGGCGTGGCGTGGGGGACACCTCGGTGGACCACCTGTCCGCCTGGGCACGCTCGACGGGGAGATCCTTTGCAGACGCCTTCGACCACGCCGGTGAGACAGGGCTCACAGCGAGAGCGGCCAAGGCAGTGGCTGGTCTCGGCGCGCTGCTGGGTGAGCTCCGGCTGCTGGCAACGGGAGGGGCGGATCCGGCGGTCCTGCTCGAGGAGATAGTCGAACGAACGGGCTATGTGTCCAGCCTGGAGGTAGAGGGCACGATCGAGGCCGTCAGCCGGATCGAGAATGTGGCGGAGCTGGTCGGGGTGGCCGGCGAGTACGAGGATCTCGATTCTTTCCTCGAGTCGGTCGCGCTGGTATCGGACTCCGACGATCTCGACGGCGATCCGAGCAGGGTATCGCTGATGACGTTGCACATTGCCAAGGGACTCGAGTTCCCTGCGGTGTTCCTGGTCGGTATGGAAGATGGGGTGTTTCCCCACGTTCGCTCTCTCGACGATCCGGCGAAGCTCGAGGAGGAGAGGAGGTTGTGCTATGTGGGCATCACCCGCGCCAAGCGCTATCTCTACCTGTCGCATGCTTGGAGCCGGACCCTGTGGGGAGTCACGAGCTATGCGATCCCGAGCCGGTTCCTTTCCGAGGTCCCAGACGAGCTGGTACGCGATGCCGGTGTCGTACAGGCCAGCAGCCATCCCTCCCGGCGACCCTCCGAGTCCGAGGTCCGCAGCTATCCCTCCCGGCGAAGCCGCCTGCCGAAGATGGCAGAGGAGCGTTTCGGGAAGCCCCGGTAGGGATAACCAGTACCAGCGTCGGACGTGACCGGCAGCGATGGTCGGGTGGTGGAGATGGTCCAGGTATCAACCGGCTCGATCGCATTCATGAACGTAGCAGGACGGTGCCGGTGGCACTGGTTATCGTCACGCTCTTGACTGCCGCCGGACGGAGGGCAGTGGCGAGCTCTACGACAGCGTTGCCGTTCGGGGTGGATCTCCATCCACCGATGGCCTGGCTTCCGCCGGGACCACTTACGGACGCGAGGAACCTGCCCGTGGCGCCCAGGTGCC
>JAJZJN010000121.1 GCA_021851165.1 Actinomycetes bacterium | reverse complement strand
AGTCGGGGCTGGTCATGGGCGCGACGAGTATCTCGCCGGCCTTCAGCCTGTCGCCTTCGTCGGGGTTGTGCAGCACGCGCACGGGACCGGAGGCACGGCCCGCCGAGGCAGCGAGCCCCGTAACCAGGACGCGTCCCTCTGTGGCCGGAGGTGTCCCGGCGCGTGCGGCCAGTGTGGTGATGGGCCGTGACTGCACCAGGTACGTGCTGCCTCCTGCCATTGCCCACTCCATATCCTGGGGGCTGTGGTAATGAGCTTCCACCGCGAGGCCCAGCCGGGCCAGCGCGATCACCTCGTCATCGGAGAGCACCCTGAGGCTGCCCTGCTCGGGGGTAAGGTCGATGCGTTCGTCCGCGCCCGAAACTCCCCTGACGATCTCATAGGACTGAGTACCGACCCGGACGCTCAGGAGCTTCGGGCCGGTCTTGTCGAGGACATAGGTGTCGGGTTCGACGAGGCCGCTCACGACCACCTCGCCTTGCCCGAAGGCTGCTTCGATGACCATGTGGCTGGTATCGCTCGTCGAGGGGTCGACGCTGAACATCACCCCCGAGCGTTCGGAGGGGATCATCTGCTGGACAACCACGGCAAGCGCTGGCTCATCGGTGATTCCCTCGCTTGCCCGGTAAGAGATGACCCGCTGGCCGTACAGCGATGCCCAGCAGTCGACTATCCGGCTGAGCAGGTCGCTGTCACCGGCGACGTTGGTGAACGTGGCGTTCATCCCGGCGAACGACGTCCCCGACGCGTCTTCGGAAGTGCCCGACGATCGGACCGCCACCCGGGTGCCCGAGCCGAGACGGTGGTAGGCATCCAGGACTGCTGTGGCGAGCTCGGGCGGGATGGGTGTCGCGTGCAGCATGGCCTGGGCATCAGCTGCGGCGCGCTCGAGGCTCGAGGGATCATCGGGGCGCACCGCCGCCATGGCCTGGCGCAGGCGGTCTCGCACACCGCTGCGACCTATGGTGTCCAGGTACGCCTCGCTCGTGATGACGAAGCCCGGCGGGACCGGCAAGCCGGCAGCGGTCAGCTCACCCAGGTTGGCTCCCTTTCCCCCAACGCTGGCAGCGTCGGTGACGCGGATCTCCTCGAACCAACGGATCGGCTGCATCGCTGTCCTCCTCGTGGTGATTGGCTTGACGAGCCCACGACCGTGGGACTGCCTTCGGGCAGGATACCTCGTTGCCAGCCGATCTGAGTCAGTGGATACGGTTTCGAGGATGCCGGTAGCCTCGGAGGATGCCTGGGAGTCACTCAGCGTGAACAGCCAGAGCACGGAAGCCTGCGAGACGAGGGTCACCGTGCACGGCCACCGTATAGCTATCGGGGACCCCGGGAAGATCCTCGTCGACGGGGACCCACCAGTCACCAAGGCCGCCCTGATCGACTACTACCGGGCCGTTGCAGGCGTGGCGCTTCCCTATCTGGCGTCGCGACCTCTCACCCTGGAGCGCTATCCGGATGGAACGGCGAGACCGGGGTTCTTCCAGCAGGATATCGGCCGAGGATACCCGGCTTGGATCGAGCGAGCACGCGTCGACAAGGAAGGCGGCGTGGTGCATCACCCCGTATGTGGTGACGAGGCCACCATGGTGTACCTGGTAGCCCAGGATTGCGTGACCCCCCACGTGTGGCTGAGCCGCGCCGACTTGCCGAGGCGGCCGGATCGGCTCGTGTTCGATCTAGACCCCGGAGAGGGCGGCTTCGACTCCGTGAGGGTTGCGGCTCGCCTGCTGCGAGAGCTGCTGGAGGACGTGGGCCTGGTCCCGGCGGTTATGACCACCGGCTCGCGCGGTGTGCACCTGGCCATCGTCCTCGACCGATCGGCTGACTTCGAGGTGACGCGTCGATTTGCCAGGGACACGGCGATCGTGCTCGCACGGCGTCACCCCGATACACTCACCACCGAGGTCCGCAAGACCAAGAGGCGGGGGCGGCTGTACCTCGATATCTCGCGCAATTCCTACGGGCAGAGCTCGGTAGCGCCTTACGGGGTGCGCGCGCGACCCGGTGCTCCGGTTGCCACTCCGTTGGCTTGGGAGGAGCTCGACGAACAGGGTATGAACGCCCAGAGCTACCACATATTTGATCTGCCTGCGCGCCTGGACAGGATGGGTGACCCATGGCAGGCCGCGGTCATGCGCTCGCAGGCCACCTCGCTCGTCCAAGCACGGGAGAAGCTCGACGAGCTGCTGGCAGCGGCGCCCGGTGGGCCCCCGTAGGACTCGCGGGCCCCCGTAGGACTTGCGGGCGATCACGTACGGCTGGGCCGGGAACTGGAGGCAGGGGAATGGGGCACGAACTGACTACCAGGAGCGCTGTCACCAGAATATGGACGGCACATGCTTATTATCGAAGCGTGAGTACTCTGCCGGCTGAAGTCGCCGGTTCGCTCGGTGTGTCCCTATGGTGGTGATGTCGGCTGCGTACATAGCCACGCTTGGAGTCACAGCGGCCAGCTGTGCCGGACTGGTGTGGACAGCGAGAAGGCTGTCGGGCAGGTGGACTAGGTGGGCCGAGCGCCTGCTCGCGATGATCCTCCTGGCGGTGAGCATCGCGTGGATCGTCACCTCCACCACGGCGGTCGCCTGGTCGTGGGCCACATCGCTGCCGTTGCCCCTATGCGATGTTGCAACGCTTGTTGCAGCAGCAGCGCTCTGGTGGCGTCGTCCCCTGCTTGTCGAGCTGACGTATTTCTGGGGCCTCGCAGGCACGCTGCAGGCGCTACTGACTCCGGATGTGAACGTCGGCTTTCCGAGCATGGAGTTCATCGAGTACGTGGTGGCGCATGCGGGCATAGTCGCGGCTGCGCTGTTTCTCGTGGTGGGGGAGCGTATGGCTCCGCGGCCGTGGTCTGCGGTCCGGGTTTACGCGATCACGCTTGCCTACACGGCAGTCGTCGGGGCGGTCGACGCGGTAACCGGTGGGGATTACATGTTCCTGCGCAGCCCGCCCGAGGCAACGACGATGCTGTCCGTGCTCGGGCCATGGCCCTGGTACATCGCATCCGCGGCCGGTGTCGCAGTGGTTCTTCTCGCGGGCCTGGACGCACCGTTCTGGTGGCAGCGGCGCTCGGGCCGAGGAAATGGCGCTAATGCCGGCCGGTCAGGCGTTGGCCCTTGACCTAGCCAGCGCGTAGGCAGACAATGTTGATATCGCGGATGGATGACTGGGAGGCGTGCCATGTGGAGGCGCGGAAAGGTTCCCGGAGCAGGGCAGCTGGTGGCCGAATGTGAGGCGTTCCTGTCTGGCGGGTATGCCGAATGTCTGGAGGATCTGGGCTTGTCTGTACCGGGGTGGGCCTGGACGAACCTTCTGGCGCACGGCACCGAGGATGACATCAGGCGGGCAGGCTCACTCGTGGGCTCGTCGAGGCCGACAGCCGCCTCGAAGTGGCGTGAGGCGCGGTCGTATCTGGCGGGGGAGGTGACGGGGCTGCTCGATGCCGGGTGTTGCGGTCTTCGCGAGCTGCAAGGGTCCGTGCTCGTGCCGTTGGAGCTACGCCTCGCCTCCGGGATGGTGCCGGACGACAGGAGCCCGAGCAGGTTGGCGGGCACGGTGCTCGGGGCATTACGCCAGCATCAGGCGAGGAAGCGCCGGCCGGCGCACGGGCCCTGGTCGGACGCGGGCCTGCCGAACCCTCACTGAACGGCTGATAGGGCTCATGGCCTTCGAGCGTCGCCGACGCTCGGCTGGTCGAGCGTGTGGAGCTCTATGACAATGCCGTCGGGGTCAGTGACAGTTATGAACCAGCCCAGATGTCCGTCCGTTACGGGACCGTGCGCCATGCCGATCTCGTCCAACCAGGCAGCCCACTTGTCGAGATCCGCGCGATTGCCTACTGCAAGGGCCGCTATGGTGAAGCCTGCGAGCATCGAGGCTTCCCCAGGTATCTCGTGCAATCCGACCACTATGCCCGAAGCGTGCCGGAGCAGCACTCCGGCGACGTGGTCCTCCTCCTCGTAATCGAGGATCGTCTCGAAGCCGAGCACCTGGACGTACCAGTCACGGCTCCGCTCTACCTCGATGACCGGGAGGCGCAGGTGATGCACGCCGAGGAGGTCTGGAGCACTGGTGCCACTGCCAGCATGCGCTTCGACACCCGCAGCGGCGGGGGCGGGGGCGGTCGGGTGTAGGGGAAGGTCTGGACCTGGGGTGTCGGGGGTGCTCAAGAGTTTCCGTCTCCTAGGATGTGGACGTCGATTGATCCTCCCGCAGATCGCTGGACGCGAGCACCGACACTGGCGCCGCGCAGCCATGCCAGGCGCTGCTTGGCATGGGGGCCCAGTATGAGATCGCGTGCACCCAGGTGTCGAGCCGTGGCGACCAGGGCATCGGCTATGTCGTCCCCGGGGACCTCCAGATAGCGCCCACCGAGTGCCTCGAGAGCCTTCCGGTGCTCATCGAGCCGTGGCGAAGCGTCTCGCGGCTGCCCGTCAGGTGGCAGGACGTGAACTCCGAGGAGCTCAGCGTGCTCGAGCGCTGCAAATCGGGCGGCGCGCCAGACGAGCCCGGCGTCCATGTGGCCGCCGATCCCGACCACGACGGGCTCGGCGCGCCGAAGCGGGGTTCCCCCGCCCGGGGACTGCGAGAGAGCTTCGACCTGGTCGGCGACTCGGGCTGCCATGAAGCGAAGTGCCATCTCCCGCAAGGTTGCCAGGTTCTCGGCGCGGAAGAACCTGTCCAGCGCCGCTGGCACCTCGCTCTCGGGATATATCCGACCTCGCTCCAAGCGGACCTGGAGCGCGTCGGGAGCGATATCGATCAGCTCGATCTGGTCGGCTCGCCGGACGAAGTCGTCCGGCACGGTCTCTGCGGGATGGACCCCGGTGAGCGATGCGACGAGTGGAGCCAGGGATGCGACATTCTGGACATTCAATGTGGACATGACGTTCACGCCGGTGCTTAGTATCTCCTCGACGTCCTCGAAGCGCTGAGAATGTCGTGATCCTGGCAGGTTCGTATGGGCGAGCTCGTCCACCACGGCCATCTCCGGGTGGCGGGTTAGAACCGCGTCGAGGTCCAGCTCTTCCAGCCTCGCTCCGCCATGGCGCACCACGCGTGGCGCGATCACGTCCAGGCCATCGATCTGGGCGGCCGTGGGCTCGCGCCCGTGAGTCTCGACCCAGGCCGCGACGACGTCGGTTCCTCGGTCGCGCTCCCTCACGGCGTCCCGCAACATTGCATACGTCTTGCCCACGCCGGGGGCAGCACCGAAGTAGATCCTGAGCCGGCCGCGGCCGGCTAGTGTCCCCGTGCTCGCAACACTGCCCTGGCTCGTGATCGAGCATGGTACACCGGCCGCCGGGCCGAGGGGGTGTGCGCCACGAGCGGGCGGACAATCGCGCACTCGACAGCAAGGGCCGCAAAAGCCTGTGCGGGTGCGGAAGGCCATTGCCAGGCCAGGCCGGCCACCGTGCAAACCAGGCGAGTGCCCTGTGAAACCACGGTTGACAATGCGACATGCCTACGTCACTGTTGATAGCAGCAGACCTGTGCGATGGGTTCGCTTTGGGAGGTGGGACGATGGCTGCCGCACAGTTGTACGCGCGCGGTACGAGCTCGGATGGGGTGTCCTTGGCAGGCGGGTCGGGGTCCGGGCTGTGCATCGAGGGGGATGCCAGAGCAGGCAGGTCGCTCGGTGTTCGTACGGAGGTGACCGATGTTCCGGCGCCAGAGGCAGCCCAGCTGATGAGGATGCTGCTGGGTGAGATGTGGGCCACACTCGGGGAGCATCTGGGTGAGGACGCCCGGGAGAGCGAGACCATTCTGAGCACACGCTTCGGGGGATGGGATGTGCGGGAACGGCTCGCTGGCATCGAGCAAGCGCTGGTGGCGCTGGGCAACAGGGTCGGCAGGGCGCTTCAGTCGGGCAGGGATCTCGAGGTCACCTTCGTCCCGCGCCTTGCGCTGGCCGAGCCCCCGAAGGTGCCGGGCGATCTGGACCCCGACCTCCTTCTCAGGCGGGCCTCGCAGGCCGTTGAGCACTTCGCGCGGCGCATCGAGGTGCTTTCCCCGGCACAGGAGCGTCACCCATGTCGCTCCGAAGACGGGCTCTTCACCGTTCACGGCCTGGTTCTCGAAGCCCTATGTCGTCTCCGGGCGCACGTAGCTGGAATAGTCGCGGCCGTGGACAACGCCAATCGTAGGCGCCAGTGGCTCGCTTCACGCAATGCACACGTCGCCCCCCTTCCTGCGTGAACCGAGCTGGCATCCAACTGTTGAGGGGGCCCCAAGCGGTGGTTCAGGCAGTGTCGGACGTGGCGTCATGGGCGGGTCTGCGGCGACGCTCGTGACGGGCCGGTGCCGCGAGCGATCTTGCGAGGGCTGCCACATCGACCACGTTGGTCATGACCTCGCCGAATGCATCCGGATCTGCAATCAGCCAGGCGTGGGTTCCTTGGACGGTGACTGCTTTCGGATCTCCGAGCACCCTGCACATCTCCTCGAACGCCTCGCGGGTGACTATCTTGTCCCGGTTGCCCCACAGCACCACCACGGGCAGGCCGCGATCATTCAGATCTTGAAGCTCTGCAGTGAGGTCGGCTCGACGGGCAACTCCCGCTATGCGCCAGAACGAGAGTGGATCGCGTAGTAGGTTCGGTATTGCCTCCTGGGTGATCACCGGCAGCACCCGCCTGGCCTGACCGATGGGCCACAGGTCGCCGGGAAAGTGCAGCCCCCAGTCCCATAGGGGCCGTTGGGCCATCGACTTGATCTTGGAACCGCTGCCCGACCATGTCGATGCTCCGATCGAGTTGACAAGGACCAGACCGCTCACCTTCTCAGGATGCTCGTGGGCCAGCACTATGGCCACCCCGCCACCGAAGGAGTGGCCCATCACGAGCACCGGAGCGTTGGTGCCGAGAACGTCCAGGAACTCTGCCACCCAGGTGGCGATCGTCTCGATGGTGTATGGCGTAGTGCTCAGCCTGTCGGTACCGCCGAAACCCGGCAGTGCCGGCGCGAGGACCCGCACCCCGCTATCGACCAAGCGCCTCAGTGCCCGCTTGTATGCACGGTGGTCAAGGCCCCAGCCGTGAAGGAACAGGACAGTCGGACCGTTGCCAGCGACGCCGTAGACGCAGGGCCTGCCTTGAACGCTTATCTCCAGCCATTCGAGCCTTGACGATGGTGGTGCCTGCGTCGCGGACGGGGCATTGGCTTCGCTGGGCTTCACAGTATCCATTGTGGCTCATTCCGGGGTGCAGCAGGCGGCTATGGGGCGCCGGCTCGCCGTCTGGCAGGAATTTGTGCCAGCGTGTGGGGGTGCTGGGTGCCGTCATCGTCCTTGCCCTTGGAGCTGCCGCGTGCTTTGGGCTCGCCTCGGTGCTTCAGCATCATGCCGTCGGCAAGGAGCCGATGGAGCTCTCGATGCGGGCGGGACTGCTGGTTCGCCTGGCGCGCCAGCCGCTGTGGCTGCTGGCAAATGTGCTCGACGCGGCGGGCTTCGCGTGCCAGTTCCTGGCTCTCAGGCATGGATCGCTAGCACTGGTGAACCCGTTGCTCGTCTGCAGCCTGATCTTCGCCCTTCCTGCTGGGGCTCTCATCTCGCACCACCGGATC
>JAJZJN010000009.1:35426-37294 GCA_021851165.1 Actinomycetes bacterium | reverse complement strand
CCTGGGCTGTAGCGACGAGGACCATGCTACCCTCCGGTCGAAGTAGCGCTCCGCTGGAGTGTCCAGACGTGCGGAGGGCACCAGGCCCGTGACACATCCCACCCCTGGTTCCCTCCCGAATCCCCGAGCGATACCGCTTAGCCACTGAGAGTCCACGACCACGTCGTCGTCCGTGAAGGCCACGTATCGAGCCGATGCCTCCACCAATCCTCGGTTACGCGCGTTGGACAAACCCACCCGCGGCTCGCGAACGTAGCGAAAACGTGGATCGCCACCTACCATGATGTCGAACAACCTGGCCGTAGCGTCATCAGCTGGAGCGTTGTCAACCACAACTACCTCGAACCCCTGATACACGAGACTTCGAAGGCTCTTCAAGCACCCGGCAAGGGTTCCAGGGCGGCCGCGGGTGCAGACCACCACGCAAAGCCCTCCCACCAATGCACTCCCCGGCTCAAGCCCCGCGATGTCCCCCGTCGCCCCGGCAGTGCTGCTCGTGTATCCCGTAGCATCCAGCACAGAGTGGCCTGCGAGCACCTCGCCCAATTGCCGACCGACAGCCGCCAGCAGTTCCCTCTCCAGCTCATCGCCGGGGATCACGAGCTCCACGAAGCCGACCGGATCACCGCGAACGCGGACCAGTATCCGGGCCAGCTCGCCGGCGATCGGATCCCGGGGACTAACCGGCTCCAGGAGTGAGGGCCGGGTCAGGTCGAGCTGACCCACCCATACCGGCGCGTCCACGACAGGGCACGCCCCCGACATCACCGTCTTTCCCGCAAGAGCTCGTCAGGTCGACCTGAGTAGCGCCTGACCAGCGCTACTGCAAGAGCGGCCGTGCTCGCCACAAGCTCGCCTGCATACAGCGCCATCGGATACCACAGATGAAGCCACAGTGAAACGAGCGCCACCAGAACAAGAACAGAGAGGCTGAGAACGATCGGCAGGGCCACGACCGAGCGCGCCTGGGCCGACGGCCACAGAGGTGGCCAGGTGGCTGGCCAGTTTGTAACAATGGCCTGGCCTGGGATGAAGACCATGAACGCCAGGGCGAGCAGCTCGCGGACCGGACCGCTGAGCCCCAAGGCGATCACTATGGCAAGACCGACCGAGACTCCAAGGGCCATGACGTCCAGCAGGGCATCGAGCTCGACAGTCCTGCCTGCCGTCGGCGGGCCGGTGGGGCGTGCCGCACTTACTGGCCGCCGCACTTACTGGCCGCCGCTGCTGGCTCGAACCACCGCGCCAGAGGGCATGGCTTGTGCGCCGTGTCGCTTCGCCAGCTGGTAGCTCATCAGGTATGCCCCCGGTCCCTCGAACATGCCGATCAGCTCTTGACGCCGCAACTCTGGCGGGTACGTGGGATGCATGCCACAGACATCCGGCCAGTCCGCTTGAGATGCCCCTCGTTTGACCACTGCGAGCAGAGCTGACGGCAACCGGCGCGCCATTACGAGCAGGTGGCGGGGGTCCTCACGCACGAGCGCCGTCAGCATCGCCGTCAGACCCAGCCCCGAGCCTCGCACCTGGCGCACGAGCTCATCGTAGTTTCGGCGATGGTAGTGATGGACGACAGCAGCCGGCTCGTAGACGATCTCGTCACCATTGCCGAGGATCGCCGCGAACATAGCGAGGTCCTCGCCGCCCCGGGCCGGCGTGCCAGTACCCAGCGCCGTATCGAAGCCGCCTACTCTCTCCAGCGCATCGACGCGGAACGCCATGTTCGCTCCGGCCCCACAACGGGCAGCGGCCTCGTACAGGGACAGCTCTTGGACCTCATTGCCTGATCCGGCTGCACACACCACCTGGTGGACACCGGAAGGGGCGGTAAATCTCCGCGCGGTGGGACACACGGGGCTGTACAGCTT
>JAJZJN010000009.1:24892-35416 GCA_021851165.1 Actinomycetes bacterium | reverse complement strand
GCTTTGCCTCGGCACCTCTGTTGAAACCGCCGAAATACTCCTCGAACCAACGCTGGGGCACCGTCTCGAGTTCTCCAGGCAGCACAAGGCCCGTTACACATGCCACCGCCTCGTCGGCAAGCAACCGGGCGACAAGGGTGCCAAGCCAGTGTGCATCCACCACCACGTCGTCGTCCGTGAACGCGACGATGCGCCCTTTCGCCTCTGTGACACCGAGGTTGCGAGCCGCAGAGATGCCTGGAACCGGTTGGTGGAGCACTCGCACCTGCGGGTATCGGCCGACCCATCCCGGTGGTGGTCCCACGGGGTCCCTACGGTTGTCGACGACCAGCACCTCGTAGTCCGGGTAGTCCAGGCGAGCAAGCGACTCGACACAGCGCTCGAGTTGCTCGTGGCGCTCGAACATGCTCGGCACCACTACACTGGCCCGCGGCAGGGATCCGCCGGATAGATGGACATGGCTGTGCGGCGGCAGTGACGGATGCTCCTCCCTGGTTCCCGCTTCCGCCGTATCGTGCCGGTTCGAGATCGAGCCAACCAGATATCCAGCGGAAGTCGCCAGGAAGCCAGCAACTATGGCCGCTGCACGCGCCGCGCCGTACCAATCGCCCTGGCCCACGAGACGGGCCAGATTGCGCCCCACCCCTCGGGGCAGTGTGTGGAGAGTGTAGCTGCGCTCTGCGGCTGTACCGTCTGCATGACCGACCAACCGAGCGACATCGGCCTTCGACCTGCCTTCGAAGAAGCATCTCCGGGCGTAGTAGCCGATGCTGGCCCGTTCGATGCCTACCAAGTGGTCCACCGATACCGATGGATCGTAGATAATCCGGCTGCCCTCGAGCGCTTGGGTGGCCCGTATGCACAGTTCTGTTTCCTCGCAGCCCCGCGGATGAGTGCCGACGCGGCCCATCATGCCGGAAAAGCCCCCCACCTGCTCGAACACGTCACGCCGGATCGACATATTGCTTCCGAGCAGGTTCCGGACAATAGCCACGTCTTCCGGCTGACCCAGGTAGCTACAGCCAACCACCCAGCCAAACTCTGGGGGAAACCACCGAGGAGCCGGCCCTGCCCAGTGCGGCTTGGCCGACCCGCCGACGGCCACGACAGCGGGGTCCGCATAGGGAGCCATCAATCCGGCCAGCCAACCGGGCGACGCAACGGCGTCATCGTCGAGGAAGGCCACCACCGGTGCCCTGCCATGCCGGATCCCCGTGTTCCGGCTTCCCGACAGACCCTTGGCACTGGCATTCTCGACCAGCGTCACTCCGTCGAGGAGCGGCGCGAGCCGTTGAGCCAGCAACGGGTTGTGATCTATCACCAGTATGATCTGCTCGGGCTCCACGGTCTGGAACTGGACCGAATGCACCGCCTTCATCAGGCTGTCCAGGCGCTTTTCGGTGTAGGCGCAGATAACGACGTCAACACCAAGCGCTACCAACGGTTGTCTCCGTCCGACTCACCACATTTCACAGTAACCGTCTTTCACACCAGATGGGATATGAACTATGGCGTGGTTGCAAGACCGCTAGAGAAGCGATAAGCCTCATCGACGGATACCAGTTCTTCATCATACGTAGCTGCATGGGCTGGTTGAAGATATCCCTCTGACCTATCCGAATATTCTGCTACACACTTACCAGGCTTGATCTCTCGTGAAAAGCGCTCGCGCATGATCACATTAAATATTCGCATGCCATCGCGCACTGGGTGAAGGTTACTAACCCCATGTACACGTTCTGACTCGAAACTTGGTATCTCAGCCACTCGCATACTGAGCTTTGCTACGCGTATATTCATGAGCGTTTCAACCTCGAAGCCTGCACAGTCTACAAGAAGACGATCGAGACATGAAGAGCGCACAGCATTGAAGCCATAGCAGAGATCCGTATATTTGGTACCATAGAGGATATTAACAGTCCAGGTGAGAGCCCGATTGCCAGCCTTACGCAGCCAGGTGATATCCGCGCTGCCACCACCAGCCATGAACCTCGACCCCTTGGCGAAGTCAGCGCCCTGCCGGATGGCATCCACGAAATCGGGGATCTCGGCAGGATCATTGGAACCGTCGGCATCGATTATCACGATCACATCCCCGCGAGCAGCGAGCAGGCCGCTCGCGATCGCATCGCCCTTTCCCGAGAAACGCTGCTGGACCACCCTGATGCCCGGGCGCAACGACCTGGCAACTTCGATCGTGCCGTCCGTAGAGTGGCCGTCGACAAGCACCACTTCGTCAAGAGTGCTCGGGAGCTTGGCAAACAGGGCCGGAAGGTTCTTGGCCTCGTTGAGTGCTGGGATAACGACGCTGACCGTCAGCTCCTCGCGGCATATCCCTGGCTGCTCACCACCGCTCGACAGATGCGCCCGAAACGGATTTGGCCTCTCGTCTCTGTCGTCGGCAATCGTCCTCGAGATCACCTGGGTAGTCACGCCTTGCCCTCCTTGTACGGTCGAGACCGGAGGCCGGTGACCCGTTCGGTTCGACGCTTGTCGATGGAAACAGCCGGTACGGCATCAACCAAGCCAGTGGCATACCGGCCGAAGGCAGTCAGGCCATGGCAGCTGCTCACCACATGAGGTCCCGCTGAGGCACCCCCTACTGGGTCAGTGGGCACTGGCGCAGATCCCGACGGAGCAGGGGGCGCTCCGAGCCTAAAAGCCCGATTCCTATAGGTAGATGAGCCGTGCATGAGCGCACCCTACGAAACCGGTGTCTTCTGGGCGTCCCACCAGGCTTGGGACGCTGACGGTACGCATGTTCCATATCGTGAAACCATGGGCCCACGAGGACACGCTTCGTGCCTGAGGCGGCTGTCAACCTGCCTACAGCTGGTACGCCCGCACCACGCTCACGGTACCCGAGCGGCGTAGCGTCGACTTACGTGAGCCATGACAGCCGACCGACGTCTATCCGCCCGCGTCCGAGCACCTGCTCCAAGTGCTTCGGAGGAAGGATCCGATGACCCACCCGCTCCATCAGCGTGAAGAACCCCCCGAGGGCACCGTGGACTACGCCCTACGGCTCGTATGCGAGCTGTGCGCTGCCAGCGCTGCGTTCCTCGTCACCCCTGACGGTACGATGACCACTGCATTGGGCTCGACGAGCGATGAGGGCCATCTGGAGGAGAGGACCCAGGCCTTGGCCCGCATCTGCCTGTCCTATCCAGCCGCTGTCGGCGCAAGCTCCTTCTGCGTCCCCGACCCACTAGGAACCGTCGAATCAGCGGGAGACGGGCTGGCCTGCATCGCGGTTCCACTAGCCACACCAGACGCGACCGGTCACCCGGCTCACCTTGGCCTGCTCGGTGTCGTTGGTTCCACTGAACCTCCCGAGAGCCTCCATCATGGCCTTCTCGACCTAGCCCGCCGGCTTTGCAGGCAACTGCTCGTCCCCGCTGGAAGAGGCGACGGGCCTGAGGAACCAGTTAGGCCAGTGCTGGTCGATGCGGCCCAGGTCGCCCCCTCGAGCTCGCTGGACGATGAGCTCTACATGGCCACCTCGCAAGGCGCTCGTCGCTCGACCACTCGGGTCTATCCAGCCAGCAGCATGCGCGTTGGCAACGATCTGAACCCGGTGCTTCGCGCCGTGGTCGACTCCCTCGATCACGGTGTGGTGGTGTGCGACGCGACCGGCAATGTGATTCTTGCCAACCCCGAAGCCCTCGATCTGCAAGGGATACCCCCTGGCAGTGACATCGCGGGACGGCCCTTCGAAGAAGTCGTACCACTCGCGAGTGCAACTGGATCACCGCTCGCTCCCAGCAGGCACCCCCTTGGTCGCGCTATTGCAGGAAGCGTTACCGGTGAGCAGCGCCTGACCATCGACCGCGGGGCACGAGGCCGAGTGGGAGTCGTTGTCTCCGCCCGTCCCCTTCGGCTGAGTACCGGGGAATCCATGGCTCTCCTCGTGCTCCGTGACGCCACTGCGCAGATCGAGCGTGAAGCGTGGCTGGCCCGGCTCTCCCTGCATGACCCCCTCACCGGCCTGCCCAACCGGTCACTGCTCCTGGACCGCCTGGAGCGGTCGCTGGCCCTGGCCAAGCGCGACGGTGGAGACGTCGCCGTATTCTTCATAGATCTCGACCGGTTCAAGCATGTCAACGACCTGTACGGCCATCGAGCCGGTGACCTGGTCCTCGTAGCGATATCACGGCTCCTCGCATCATGCGTACGATCCACCGATACCGCATCGCGCCTGGGCGGTGACGAGTTCGTCGTCGTGGCGTATGCAGCGCCATCGGATCCAGGTGGTCTCACGGCGATCAAGCAGAGGATATGCTCCATATTCCCTGCCCAGGTTGATCTCGACCACGGTGACGTAGAGGTCACTGCATCTATAGGGTACGCGGTCGCCGATCCGCACCGCCATGATGCCATCGCCCTGCTAGGGCAAGCCGATCATGACATGTACCACCACAAGGCCCGGCTGGCGTGCTGAACCCGCGAAGGCCATCCGCGTGCCAGCCCGGAGGATTTCAGGTCCCAGCATCCAACCTGCCCATGCCCCGGTCAGAGGCAACTACTACTCGGCTGCCGCGAGTTGCCCGATGGTGCGTCTAAAAGTCGACAGATCCTGTGATGGAGCTATCCCGAGATCCAGCATCACTCGCTCCGCCTGAGCAACGAGAGACATCGCCCTGCCCCGATTACCGGCTTCGGCGTGCAGCTGCGCAGCCATACGATAATGACGCTCTTCGTAGGGATCGATCTCGATCAGCTCGTCCAGCATTGCCAGTGCCTCTCCCGGGCTGCCACGCGCAGTGGACTCTGCAACAAGGAGGTCGAGCAGCCGGACCTGAAGCTGCCTCAACATCTCACGGTAACTGAGCGTCCAGTCCTCGTACCTGTCCGCTGGAAGCAGCTCCCCCTTGTAGATCTCCACCGCTTGTCTGGCAATCGAGACGGCATCGGAGCTGGGCGATCCGCCTGGCTCCCCACGGCTGTCCTTCAGCGCGCGCCTGGCAAGGGCTCTGTACCTCGACACGTCGATCTCGCACTCGGGAGAGATCCTGATGATGTCGAAGTCACGGACCAGCAGCTCTCCACAGGACTTCCGGACGCGAAGCAGGACGTTGCGCAACCTCCGTGCTCCGACACCAGGGGCTGCCTCAGGCCAGAGAAGCTCTATGAGCTCCTCCACGGGAATACTGCCCCGCAGGGCAGCTATCTTGATCGCCTGAGCCGGCAGGCTCCTAGGAAGCCGCACCTCCGCACCCCGATGGCTCACCACGAACGAGCCGAGCATCATCACTTGCCACGCTGCTGGAGCGACGGGCGTGCCATCCAGGATCGGGGCCTGATCCAGCTCACCGCGCTCGGCGACGCCAAGGCGCCTGGCAGCAGGTCCCCCATGGGCAGCCCGCATGCTCTCATCCCCTGCCGGCATCGCCACCACAGGTCGTACAAATGCCCTCAACCGACCAAGCTCGATGTCGGCCAAGCGCGCCCAGCCGGGCGCCCCCAGGCTGGCAAACGCCATATGGGCCCTTTCCAGATGCGGAATGGCCTCCTCGATGCCACCCATCTCCTCCATCCGCTGTCCCCAGCGCAGCTCCACTCGGGCACGCAACAATGGGAGATCCGATGCCGACAAGACGGCATCGGAGAAGTGGCTTGACACATCGTCCGTGCTCTCAGCCATCAGGCCACGCAGGAATGCATGGCGCGCGCGACCGATAAGGCGTGCAGGACGCGCCTCGGCGCGCCTGGCGAGGATCGACGCTGCATGCTCTCGCCGTCCACTCAGCGCAAGTGACTCGACCAGCACCGACAGCCACGGACCCGGCAACCCGGCCGATAGGCTGTCGGCATATCTTGAGCCCCTTTCGCGCGCGCTGAATATCATCTCGGCATTTCCCGCTCGCAGCCATGCGAGCGCTCCTTCAGGATCTCCCCGCTGGAGAGCCAGCTCTGCCAGAGCCCGCATCCCTTGCACCAGCGACACCGACGCCCCAGTCGGGCAGGGCGCGGAGAGCAGAGCGGCGTGCTGAAGGCATTGCTCGCGCCGACCCTGAACCGACTCGACCTCCACCAGCGCCGTCAGCGCGTGAGCCACTAGGGTTCTGTTCCCGCAGGCCGTGGCTATCCGATAAGCATTCTCCGCGTCGGTAGCCGCATCCGTGAGCCGACCCCGTCCTAGGCGCGTGAGTGACCGGAGCAGTAGCGCTACGGCAAGCATCGCCCGCTCGCCGCCGGCCTCGCCGGTAACCCGCAGCCGGGCAGTCCAGCGATCCAGCTCCTCCAGATCGTCACGCCTGAAATACTCCATCCCCACTGCCAACGCAAGCACGGGCGAACCCTGGAAGCCATGCATAGGCGCCGTGATCGTCACCGTCAACGTGGGCAGCGCCACCGACGGACGAGATCGCGAGGCAGCAAGGCCATTGCCAGACCCGTCCACCGCGTCGAGAACGAGCACAGCCAGGTTCTCGACATGGTCGGGAGCCGGTGCAGACGCGTCGATAGCCTGGCGCGCGAATAGCACTGCTTCTTCGAGCTGATCGGTGAGAAGGCTGCAAGCGGCCGCATCGACGAGCATGGCAGCCGCGCGCTGAGGAACCGCCTCGCACGCCATCGCAGCCGCGCCCGAGAGCGCGGCTACAGTGTCGGGCCCGATGTCACTGGCGAGAAGCGCCTGCGCTCGCTGGCAGGCCACCTCCACACGAGTGCTTTTCGACACAGCCACGCTCTCCGCCGCCGCGAGCAGCGCCAGCGCCCTGAAGGGCCGCCCACACCTGGTCCAAAGATCAGCGGCGCTGACAAGGCGGTAGGCCCTGCCCTCGCTGCTCTCCACGAATCCTGCAGCGGCCTCCTCGAAGGATGCCGCAGATGCCATGTCACGTCTATCGAGTGCGCTGCAGGAAGCTTGCGTGAGCATCCGCGCCACCCGATCATCGGGACCCGAGCACCCGCCGGCCATGCTCAGAGCCGCGCTCTCCACATCTCCACGCGCCATGAGAACACGAGCGAGCGCCGCACGGATCTCTATCTGCAAGGCGCGCTCGGCAAGGTGGAACGCCGACGCACCAACGAGAGGATGGGCACACTCCACCCGCTGATGGGCCACCTGTAGGATGCCCCGCTGGCACGCAGGCTCTATCGCTTCACGCGTCAAACCCATATGGCCCAATGCCTCGGTGACTACATCCAGCGGCGCTCTCCCGCCAGCTGCGACAACGGCAAGTGCCTGGTGTGTCTGCTCGGGCAGGTCGGCGAGACATGCACCGTATGCCGCGGTGAGCACATCCCCGATCGGCAGAGGTCTCGGCAGCGGGCGCCATCCGTCACGCTCGTCATCGCATAGGGTGCTGCATACCTCGATCACCCCATACGGGTTCCCCGCAGTGCCCGCGACAACAGACTTGAGGACGCTGGCCTCAGGCGCTGCGATCCCGTTCATACTCAGCACGGCAGCAGCCTGCTCTACGGTCAGTCCGCCCACGTGCCATTGCTCGAGCGGGCCGATGCCCGAGCTATCGGGCAAGGCATGAGGAATGTCGCGCCACGTGAGCACCATGGCTATGGGCATGCCGGCGAGCTCCTTGACAGCGTCGGCGAGAGCGGACACTATCTCCGGTGCAATCAGGTGGGCGTCGTCTACAGCGAAGAGCATAGGAGAGGCAGTCGACTCGATCACACGACCGAGCGACTCCACGAGCTCCCTCGTCATGGCAAACCGGTCCAGAGTTGCAAGATGACCAGCAGGAAAATGCGACGGGGAGGCATCGCGATAGGCGAGCAACTCCAGGATGCGGGCCAGCTGGCTCTCGGGTTTCCCATGGTGAGACGCATCGGCACCGCTCACCCGCACGATGCTCAGTCCTGACGCCATCCTGATCGCGGCTTCCAGCAAAGCGGTCTTGCCGGTACCCGGCTCACCACGGACTACGACGGCACCGCCTTGCCCCTGCCGTGCGGCAGACAAGAGCTGGTCGATACGGTGAAGCTCGCGGCCGCGTGCCACCAGCCCGCCGCCGTCGCTTCCGGGCAAAGCCACTGCCGGCTCTACGGGGCACGGCGCCAGCAGACCCGGTGCTACCGGTACTGCGTCGAGTCGCATCCCGCTCGCCTGCTCACGGCACCTATTGGAAACCTGGACAAGTCTGCCCCCTTGCCGCTCGCACATAGTCATCAGAAGCGCACACCTTGTGGTATATGAATTATATACATGAACTGGTGCGCTTGTCCCCTGCGCGCTAACCAGGGGCCTGGCCGGTCCGGCGGGTTAGGCTACGCAGATGACGGTCGTGCCGGAGCCTGCCCGGGCTGCGGCGGCAGCCGTTGGCGCACTCGGTGTGGTGTGGGTATTCGGAAGCGTGGTGGTAACCGTGCTCACCCCACGAGTACAGCCCTCGGTGCTCGCCGTTGGAGCCGGACAGCTTGCACGGCGAGCAGTGGTCCGCACGAGTCGTGTGCTCGCCCGCACATACACCACCCAGGACAGGCTGCTCACCCTCATCGCTCCCTCGGTGCTGCTCGCTCAGCTTGCCGGATGGCTCGGCATCGGGGTCGCTTCATGGACCCTGCTCGCATGGCCGCTGGATCACATAGGAATATGGCAGGCACTACGAGGAATCGTGCTGTCAGCGCTCACCCTTGGGGTGCCGCACTACATAACGGGTCCTGCAGTGTTCGTGAACCTCGGAGCGGCAGCCACAGGTCCCCTCATAGTCGCGGTCCAGATCGCCTATTTCCCTACGCTGTACCAAGCATTCAATCGACGCGAAGCGCTCGTCACGCTCCTTGCCGGACGAGCCGGCTCGCCTCCGTGGGGACCTGAGATACTAAGAAGGTATCTCTTCTTCGACTTGGCAGACAGGCTGCCTGTCTTCTACGCGGAATGGGAGCGCTGGGCCGCTGAGGTGCTCGAGAGCCACACCTCCTACCGCTCTCTGATGCTGTTCCGCTCCCCCTCGCCATGGCGCTCCTGGTGCGTGAGCCTCTTGGCCGTCCTGGACTCGGCCGCCCTCCTTCACGCGGCTGCACCGACCAGGGCACCGACGCAGGCGAGACTGTGCCTTCAGATGGGGGCCGAATGCCTCCGCGAGCTTGCAGCCGCGTTCCGCCTACCTTACGAGACGGACCCGGATCCCGACGCCAGCCCGCTAAGCCTGGGCTTCGAAGAGTTCCTGACTGGGTACAACACGGTAAAGCAGGCAGGCTTGGAAACCGAACGGGAACCTGAAGAGGCGTGGCGTCACTTCAGGGGCTGGCGGGTTAACTACGAGCAGGCCGCGTACGCGATCGCAGATTGGATCGTTGCCGTTCCAGCGCCATGGTCCGGCCCACGACGCGACCTCGTGGCTGCCGCCGAGCTACCCGGTACCTTGGTCCACCGCTTCCCACACCCGTGAGCACACGGTGCTGACCGGTACGAGTTCCCCCAGGAAGTTCCTACTCGCCCGGGAAATGGTCCATGATCAGATGCGAAGCAGGGACCGCGAAACTCGGTGGCTTACCTCCGGTACGGAAATACATCTCCTTGAAAGCGAGCTTCATCGCGTAAGGCGCGTGCCCCATCTTGAACACGCTGGTGCTCCCGCCGAACCACACATCCGAGTAGATGTAGAAGCCCTGATGGCCACCTACGTCGCCGAAACAGAGGATCTCGGGATGATACTCGGGACCCGCGTCTCGGGAGCGCAAGGCACCCACCTCGACGGCAATCTCACGAGCTACGATCTCCGCCTGCTGATGGCCAAGAGAGCCGAGCTTCGGAACCGTGATCGAGGCGGCATCACCGACCGCGAATATCTCCGGATGCACAGGATTGCGCATACGCATGTCAGTCCCGACGAAACCGACCTCGTCGGTAATGTCCAGGTCCACCAGGAACGGGTGCGGCACCCAGTCCGGTAGAATTATCTTGATCTCAGCTTCCACTGTGTCGCCGCTGGCAAACTCGATTCCATCGGCAGTGACACGCAACACGTCCGCGGTGTTGTTCATATAGCCAAACCCCATCCTGGCTGCCCTGTCGAGAAAAGGCGCGACTATCGGCTCTCCGGCATCCTCGGCGATCATCTCCGCGGGGGTGAACAGGGTGATGAGGTGCGCATCGCCTCTGTGATGCTCGCCCAGCCAGTGCGCCATGGACAGGCCAAGCTCCAGGGGAGGACCTTCGCAGGCAGCGAGGGCGACAGGCAGCCAGTCCGGCTTTCCGTCGAGTCCCTGGTGGAATCTCGCTGACCCTATAGCAATAGGCCCCCCTCTGTAGCCAGCCAGCCGGCGCCGCAAACTGTTGCAGTAATAGCCACTCGAGACCGTATCGCCATACTCACCGAAACCATCGATCCGGTCGTAGGCAAGCCTGCTGCCAAGGGCAACGACCAGATAGTCATAGCTCAAAGACTCTGCGGCCGAACCGGGGCGGTCGCTCGGCACCAGGCTCACCGCCCGATGCCCAGGATCCAAGGCCACAACCTCCGCGTTCAGAAACGTGCTGCCATCCCTGGCATGGATCCTCGGCGTTTCGAGGAGCATGCTCTCCAGCGGGTCGCGGTCAGCGAATACCTCCATCTG
>JAJZJN010000009.1:0-24882 GCA_021851165.1 Actinomycetes bacterium | reverse complement strand
ACCTTGCACGCGGAGGCCAGCGTATCTTTACCATGGTGACTGCCCTGACCGACGTGGCCGAGGGCGGGGAGACTCTGTTCCCGCTCGTCGAGGGAGGCGAAATCGCCGTGAAGCCCGCGATGGGGCACAGTATCGTGTTCTACAACGTGCTTGAGAACGGCGTTTTCTACGCTGCGCACGAGCTCTACGGCATCACCTGCGTGGTGCCGGATGAACCGAGCTGCAGTGAGCCCCGCAAAGCTGCTACCAAGCACGACCACCCTAGGCTTAGAACGTAAGGACATCCAACCACTCCCCAAAGCGACGGATTGCAGAGCCCTGAGCCACCAGGCCGTCTACCCGGTTCCCTGACTCTCGCTGGACACAAGCCTACCGGTCGGCCGGCTCGGCCGCCTCGGCCGGTAGGATCGAGCCCGCTGACAGGACAAGGACGGAGGCTGGTGACCGGAGCGCTGCTTACGGACTTCTACGAGCTCAATATGGCGGCGAGCTATAAGCGGCGCCACATGGAAGGCATGGCGACGTTCAGCCTGTTCGTCAGAACGCTGCCGGCCGAGCGGGGCTTCCTGGTTGCCGCCGGCATAGAGGACTGCCTGGCGTTCCTGGAGACGTTCTGCTTCGAGCAAACCGACCTCGCATACCTCGCCGGAAAGGGATTCAGCGCCGAAGAGCTCGATTGGCTGGCCGATATGCGCTTCACCGGGGATGTCCGGGCCGTCCCCGAGGGGCGCATCGTGTTCGCCGAAGAGCCCCTTGTCGAAGTAGACGCCCCTATCGCCGAAGCGCAGCTGGTGGAGACATTTCTCCTCAACGAGATCACCTTCCAGACAACGCTCGCTTCCAAGGCCGCCCGGTGCCGGATCGCTTCAGCGGGGAAGATCGAGTTGGTGGAGTTCGGGTTCCGCCGGACACAGGGCATAGAGGCGGGCCTGGCGGCAGCGCGTCTTGCGATAATGACGGGGTTCTCGGCCACCAGCAACGTCGAGGCTGCCCGGCGTTTCGGGCTGCGCCCTTCGGGCACCATGGCCCATAGCTACATTGAGGCATTCCCGAGCGAGATCCAGGCATTCGAGGCTTTCGCCGACGACCGGCCCGCCCATGTGACGTTCCTGGTGGACACGTACGACACGATTCGCGGAGTCGCGCACGCTATCGAAGTGATAAGGAAGCGGCGGCTTGGATCGGTTGCGGCCATCCGGATCGACAGCGGTGATCTAATCGGGCTCTCATCCCTATCCCGCCACATGCTCGATGAAGCGGGGCTCACCGATGTCCGAATCTTCGTCTCCGGCGGACTTGACGAGCATGATCTGGCAGCGTTGGTCGCATGCGGGGCTCCCGTCGACGCTGCGGGTATAGGCACCCGCGTCGGAGTATCCGCCGATGCACCATACCTGGACAGCGCGTACAAGCTGGTGGCTTACGAGGGGCGACCCGTAGCCAAGCTATCGACCGGCAAGAGCACCTACCCAGGGGCCAAGCAGGTGTTCCGCGATATCACGGGCCGGAGCCGCCTCGGCGAAGCCGATCAGCTCGGGCTCGCCGGGGAATCTCCTCCCCCAGGGACTGAACCCCTGCTGCAACGCGTGATGGAGGGCGGCAAGCGCACTCGAGCAGCCGGTGAGCCTGCCGCCGCTCTCCGAGAGGCCCGCGATCGCTTCGAGGCCGATCTGGCCGAGCTTGGCGCCGGAGCCCTCCGTCTGGTGCATCCCGATCCACCGATGCCGAAGCTGAGCAGATCCCTGAGCACCCTTACCGGAGAGGTCCATGGAATGCTCGGCGATCAGGTCTAGAGCATGGACAGCTCTGGAGCACGGACGGGGCATTGAACACTGGCGCTACCCGCGCCCTGCGCCATGAGCAGTTGCCATTGGCTAGGGGACACCGGCAGTGGTTGTGCCATATAGTCTCTCGCAATGGAGGTGTGAGGAGACCTGGTGGTTCCCGCGGCCTTCAAAGCCGTCGAGCCCGAGTAGCTCGGACTGGCGGGTTCGATTCCCGTCCACCTCCGCCATGAGCGGTGCGGACAAGCGCGACGACCCGCGGAGCGCGATAGCGCGGACCGACGAGGTGCTTGCCGATGCGCGCCTCGCCGCAGCCGGAGCAGGCTTACGCCCGGCTGTCGTGAAAGCTGCAGTGAACAATGCCCAGAAGGCGGCTCGCCTCGGCATGATCCCGATAGACGCGGTAGTCGAGACCGCTCTCGCGGCTCTGCCTCGGTCCCCGACGTCTTTGCGGCCGGTGCTGAATGCCACGGGGGTGGTGCTCCACACCAATCTTGGCCGGGCACCCCTGTCGCGCCGGGCCCGAGAAGCCCTCGATCGCGCGAGCGGCTACGTCGATGTGGAGCTCGATGTCGCAACCGGCCGAAGGGCCCGGCGCGGTCGTGCAACCATCGAAGCCCTGAAGGCGGCTGTCCCCTCGGCTGAGGATGCACACGTCGTCAACAATGGGGCGGCAGCTCTCGCACTCGTAGCGGCGGCATTCGGCCAGGGAAGGGAGATCATCGTCTCCAGAGGCGAGCTGGTCGAGATCGGGGACGGCTTCCGACTACCTGAGCTGATCGCATCTCTGGGAGCAAGGCTGCGCGAAGTGGGCACCACCAACCGGACGACCCTGCGCGACTACGAGGCGGCAATCGGAGACGACACTGCACTCGTGCTCAAGGTTCATACCTCCAACTTCGTGATGAGAGGGTTCACGGCGTCGGTGCCCGTCAACAGACTCGCCGGCCTCGGGCCACCTGTCGCAGTCGACATAGGATCAGGTCTTCTCGCCCCCGAGCCGCTCCTACCGGCAGAACCTGATGCCGAGTCGATGCTGCGTGCCGGCGCTACCGTTGTTACGGCCAGCGGGGACAAGCTCCTCGGGGGGCCCCAGGCCGGTGTGCTCCTGGGATGCCGGGAAGCCATTGAGATGCTGCGGCGCCATCCACTTGCCAGGGCCTTCCGTGCCGGTAAGCTCACCTTCGCTGCGCTCGAAGCCACGCTCCTGGATGCCCATATCCCTGTCGAAGAGTATCTCCGAGCCGATCCAGGCAGGCTTCGCTCCAGAGCCGTGCAGCTGGCCAATTCGCTCAGGGCTTCGGGCGTGCAGGCAGCTGCTGTCATCTCTGGCGGCGCCGCAGGGGGCGGCTCTGCACCCGCTGTGGAGCTACCGGGCTGGGCAGTGTCCTTGCCTGCGTCGATGGCCGCGGCGCTCAGAGCCGGCCACCCCTGCGTGATCGGAAGGCTGGAACGGGACCGCTGCCTACTCGACCTGCGTTGCATCCCCGCAGAGAGCGACTCGGAGCTGGAGTCAGCCGTGCGTCAGGCGGCATCTCGGATCCCATCCGGCGGGTAGCCAAGCTCCTCCGGGAGCGCCGAAGTCCCCATCCCTGGCAAGGAGGTGAGAGGTGTTCGTGATAGCAACCGCTGGCCATGTCGACCACGGCAAGTCCACACTTCTGCGGGCAATAACCGGTATGGAGCCTGATCGCTGGGACGAGGAGCGTCGGCGCGAGATGACGATAGATCTCGGGTATGTATGGACAGAGCTTCCGACAGGAGAGACTGTCGCCTTCGTTGACGTGCCTGGTCACGAGCGCTTCGTGCCCAACATGCTGGCCGGCGTCGGCCCTGTGCCGGCCGTGTTGTTCGCGGTGGCTGCCGACGGCGGCTGGGAAGCGCAATCCGAGGAGCACCTCCGGGCCATCGACGCCTTCGGGATCCACCATGGCGTTCTCGTCGTGACGAGATCCGACCTCGCTGAACCGGCACCCGCTCTGGACGCAGCCAGGGCGAGAATCGCCAAGAGCTCGCTTGGGCACATCGAGGCACTGAACGTCAGCGCCAGGACTGGAGCCGGGATGGCCGAGCTGCTCAACGCCATCTCACGCCTCGTCCGCTCGCTGCCGCCGCCTGATCTCGATGCAGACGTGCGCCTGTGGATTGACCGTGCGTTCACCATCGCTGGCGCGGGGACCGTGGTCACGGGGACCCTCGGTGCCGGCATGATCTCACGTGGTGATGTTCTCGAGGTTCACCCGGCAGCCAGGCGGGTACGAGTGCGGGCAATAGAGACGATCAAGCATCCCGTCGACACGGCCAGGGCCGTCACTCGCGTTGCCCTCAACCTACGTGACGTGGACCGCGACGAGCTACGGCGCGGCGACGCCATCGTGGCACCAGGACGATGGCGAGACACCACCGTGTGCGACGTGCGGCTCGTCTTCGCAGATCTTCCAGAGGCGGGACCACATTACTCCCGGGGTCCCGTGAAGCACGGCACGCTGCACATCGGGACCGCAAGCGTCACCGTGGACATTCGCCCGCTCGGAGCCCACACTGCGCGCATTCACCTTGCAAGGCCCCTGCCCCTTCGCATAGGCGACACGGCCCTCGTTCGCGACCTGGGGATGCGGTCCAGGTACATACGCGTCGTCGTCCTCGATCCCTATCCGCCAGCCCTATTCCGCCGAGGTGCGGCCTCGGCTCGAGCGAGAATCGTCGAGACCATGAAGGGCGAACCCGATCCGACAGACGAGGTGCTGCGGAGGGGGGCATTGCAGCCCGATGAGCTCACACTGCTCGGTGCCTCAGGCAAACCTGCCGGGGTGATAGAGGCCGAAGGATGGTACATCGCACCGGAGCGCTGGACGCAGTGGTCAGCATGGCTGACCCGGCTGGCAATAGAGCGCAGCGAACGGGAGCCACTCGATCCAGGCGTGCCTTTCGGGGATGCTGCTCGACGCATGGGCCTGCCAGACGCACGCCTCATACCCCCCCTCGTGGCGTCCTCAGCCGAGCTGAGCGCTCACCATGGCCGCATATTCCTCGGTGAGGCAGAGCCGGCCCTGCCGAGCCACTTGGCCGACGCCATCGAGGTGATCCACCGGGAGCTCGAAGAGGCGCCGTTCAGCGCGCCCTACATGGCACGCTTGGCCGATATGGGTATAGGGGAGATCGAGCTGCGGATGATCTGCCGCAGGGGGCTCCTTCTCGAGATTTCCCCCGGCATTGTCCTGCTGCCTGAAGCCGACCTTCAGGCTGCGAGCTTACTGCGCATGCTGCCCCAGCCATTCACCGTGGCCGAGGCGCGCAACGCGCTCGGCTCGTCACGACGCGTCACCGTCCCCCTTCTGGAGTACCTGGATCGCCACATGCTCACCCGCAGGATTGACAATGTCCACCGGATCACCTTACCGACAGCAGCCGATCAGCCCGCGGGACAAGCTCACCTATGACCGGATAACCGGGCACCTCTCCCGCGATCAGCAATCCACCCGAGGTCTGGGCATCCACCAGCAATAGCAGGTCGTCCTCGGCAAGCGACGTCTCGAGCTCAGGCTCCACCCAAGCGAGGTTGCGGCGTGTCCCCCCGCTCACATACCCCGCCCGGAGCGATTCGATCGCCCCTTGCACCCTCGGCACCGCTGCTGAGTCGATCACAGCGCTGACACCGCTAGCCCGGGCCATCTTCATGAGATGGCCGAGAAGCCCGAAACCCGTAACGTCCGTCGCTGCCTCCACGCCGCTGTCGAGCGCCCTGCGGGCAGCCTCATCGTTGAGTGTTACCATCCACTCGACAGCCTCGGGGAATCGCTCCCCGGTCACCTTGTGCCGATGGTTGAGAGTGCCTACTCCTAGTGGCTTGGTCAGTGTTATCGGCAAGCCGGCACGCGCCGCGTCGTTGCGCAGCAGGTGGGCGGCGCTGACAATCCCGGTCACCGCAAGGCCGTATTTGGGCTCGGGATCGTCCACACTGTGACCACCAGCTAGATAGCATCGGGCGGCCTGGCAGACATCCACCCCGCCGCGCAGGACCTCCCTCGCCATGTCCCAAGGAAGAACCCCGCGGGGCCAGCCAAGCAAGTTGACCGCAACCAGCGGCGCCCCGCCCATGGCATAGACGTCCGACAGGGCGTTGGCAGCAGCGATGCGTCCCCAGTCATAGGGATCATCGACTACCGGTGGGAAGAAATCAGCCGTAGCCAGGACTGCCATATCGCCGTCGATGCGCACGACCGCGGCGTCGTCACCGGTATCGAGGCCTACCAGGAGCCTGCTGTCAAAGGAGCTGGCACCCACGAGATCGGCCAATATCTCATCGAGCTCGCCCGGCGGGATCTTGCATGCACACCCACCACCGTGGGCATACGAGGTCAGCCGCCCGGTGACGGACTGGCTACAGCAAGGCTCGGGCATCCGTCTTACTGTAGGACCGCAGTGCGCGACGCTGCGCATCAGGGAGCCTCAGCGACCTCCCGGCAGGGCCTGGACGAACTCGAAGCCGAAACGCCCCTTGATGCACAGATTCCCATGCGTCACTGGCGAATCGACCGGTGACGTGGCCTTCACGATACGGCTGTCCTGGACGTGCAGGACGAGCGGGCAGCCCACTCCGCAATACGTGCATATGGTCTCCGTCGCGCTCTGGCGAGATTCGTCCCAGGTGCCGGCTTCGCGCATGCTGTACTCCGAAGCTGCCATGAGCGCGCCTGTCGGGCATACCGCCACGCAGTTGCCGCAGTAGACGCACGCCGACTCGGGCAGGGAGACGGCCAGCTCAGTGGATATTCGGGCATCGAATCCACGTCCAGCCACAGCAATGGCAAAGGTGTTCTGGGCATCCTCGCCACATGCCTCGACGCAGCGATAGCAGAGGATGCACCGCTCGTAGTCACGCACGTACAGCTCGTTGTCCACTTTTACAGGTCCGACGATGGCAGCCGCCGCACCGGCTGGGACGCTGCGACTCTGCCCAGGGCGGGCAAGATCACGAGAACCTGGCTCGCCATACGGGGTGCGAGCTCCGAAAGCATCGCTGCGAGCATGGTAGCGCTCGGCATATGCCAGCAGGTCGGGGGCTCTCGACACGTCCACGGACGACATCAGGAGCTCTAGCACCATGCGCCTGCTGAGTCGCACACGCTCACTATCGGTGAACACGACCATGCCGTCCGAGACGGGCCTGGAACACGACGGCACGAGAGCACGCGATCCTTCGACCTCGACGACGCACACGCGACAGACGTTCACCGGTGTCAGGTTCGGAGCCCAGCAAAGCGTCGGGGTATCGATCCCGAGGCTGCGGCACGCGTCCAGTATGGTCGATCCTTCGTCTACTGCCACATGCCTGCCATCTATTTGGAGACTGACCTGAACACGCCGGGGTGGCTCCGGTATGCGGGGGTGAGGCGGACGCAGGGGAGGCTGGGGGGCGGGCTGGGCCTCAACGATCATGTCGATCCTCCGTCGAAGACACCAAGACGAGCAAGTGCCGACCCTGCCGCCGAGGCTGCCGCCTGCCCGAGGCCGCATATCGACGCGTCGCGCATCACGGCGGCTATCTCGTCCAATCGAACGAGGTCGGCCTCACTGCTACCTAGTGGAGCACCTTGGGCGAGACGTTCGAGCAGCTCGTGTTGACGGACCGTCCCAACCCTGCACGGAACGCACTGCCCGCAGGACTCGTCACGGAAGAATCGGGCGATACGGACCAAGGCAGAGGGCAGATCGGCATCATGGCCGAACACGATCAGCGCCCCGGATCCAAGCGACAGGCCCGCATGCCTCGCCGACTCGAAGCTGAGACGCTGGTCGAGGTCCTCTGGTCCGATGAATGCTCCTGCTGCACCGCCGAGCAGCACCGCGCGCGGAGCTTGCCCATCCGAGGTCCCACCTGCATGGTCGATGACCTCGGCTACTGTCACCCCGAAGGGCTCCTCGTAGACCCCGGGCCGACTGACCGCACCCGACACGCAGAACAGCCGCGTGCCGCTCGACGTCTGGGTCCCGATGTCGGCATAGGCCTCGGCACCAAGTGCGATCACCTGAAGGACGTTGCACAACGTCTCGACGTTGTTCACCGCTGTCGGCTTGTCGAACAGCCCGACTGTCGTCGGATAGGGGGGCTTGTTCCTGGGCTCCCCTCGGAAACCTTCGATCGAGTTGAAAAGCGCTGTCTCCTCGCCACAGACATAGGCCCCTGCTCCCCGCCTGACGTGAATGTCGAATGCGAATCCATGACCACCGACATCTCCGCCGAGCAGGCCACGGGCCCTTGCCTGACCGATGGCATCCTCGAGGCGGGCCGTAGCCAAAGGGTACTCCCCCCGGACGTAAACGAAGCCAAGCTCCGATCCGGTCGCATAGCCTGCGATCGTCAACGCCTCGACCAAGGCGAACGGATCGCCCTCCATGAGCAACCGGTCCTTGAAGGTTCCCGGCTCCGACTCGTCCGCGTTCGCAACCACGAAGTGAGGGCGTGCAGGCTCACGGGCCACCGCTGCCCACTTCGCTCCAGTCGGGAACGCTGCCCCGCCGCGCCCGAGCAACCTCGAACGCTCAAGCTCGGCAAGCACACCACCAGGCCCGAGCCATACAGCCCGCCGCAGGGCAGCATATCCACCTTGAGCCCGGTAGCTGTCGAGACTCCCGGGATCCACCCGGCCCACGCGAGCAATGATCCGAGCCACTGGCGGTCCAGCGGCCGGCGGTCCAGTACCTGCCGGTCCAGCGGCCGGCGATGCAGTACCTGCCGGTCCAGCGGCCGGCGGCCACGCCTCGCTCGTCAACTCTGCAGCACCAGGAATGACGCTTCCCGCCACCGGCGCCACTTCCCGACGCGCTGGAACCGGTCCCGCGACGCCATGGGTCTCGCGGCTCGACACCGCAACGCGCACCGCGCCGAGCAGGCCGGCCGGCTCCGCCGGCGCATGACTGCGACACGGAGGATCGCTTCCAGCAACCGCCACGAGTGCTGCGGGCCCCCGATCGCATTGGCCAAGGCAGGGGCTGCGAAACCAGGTTGCAGCAACGCCATCAGGCGGGCTCCCCTCAGGCCCGAGAGCTTCCTCGATCTCCTGACAGAGAGTCTCGCTCCCAAGGGTTGCACATACAACGTCGTCGCAGACATGCACAGCGACGCCAGGAAGTGGCTGGGTGGAGAACAGGCCGTAGAAGCTCGCCACGCCATAGGCAACGGCCGGAGCGATGTCGAGGCGCTCGCACAGCTCCTCCAGACCCCCGGGGGTGATCCATCCGACAGCATCGTTCAAGGCATGAAGCGCTGGAAGCACCAGCGAGCGCCGAAGTTCGGCACCGGAGACGCCGGGGATCTCCAGAGCCTCGACAGCATCCAGTGCAGCTCGCTCGATATCACTCGGCTGGGCTTTCATCAGGTGCATGTCCACAGCTACGTCCTCCCGGCTGGTGATGCCGGCTCCGGCCCTACCGGTGCCTGCTGGCGCACCGGCGGCCGAGCGAACGCCTCGTCTGACAATGGCAATGACTGCGAGGGAATGTTCCTGTCGATCTTCTCGACGCGTATCGCGGTCGCCTTGAACTCGGCGGTGCCCGACTTCGGATCCCAATCGTCGATAGTGAGCACGTTCGTAGCTGCTTCGTCCTGGAAGTGCAACGTCATGAAGGCGAGCCCGGGCCGCAACGAGCGATCGTAACGCACCGTGGTCTCGATACGGCCCCGACGAGATATCACCTGCACCGCGTCACCATCGACCAATCCGAGCTGCATGGCATCCTCGCGACAAAGCGCTATCCATGCACCGCGTGCCATAGGGGAGGCGAAGCCACCACTTTGAACTCCCGTGTTGTACGAATCCAGATGACGCCCGGTGGTTAGCCGGATAGGGAAGTCTGGGGTGAGTGGATCCACCGGTGCCTCTGCCACGACGGGGCTGAACGGCGCACGGGGCCCTATGAGCGGATCGGCCCACAGCCTCGAGTGCAGGAACACCTCACCAGGGTGGTCCTCGTCGTAGCAGGGCCACTGGATCCCGCCCAACCTCTCCAGGCGCTCGTAGCTCATGCCCGCATGCATTGGCGAGAGCGAGCGGAGCTCATCCCATACCTCCTGGGCTGTGGGATGGCCCCAGTCGTGGCCGAGACGCCGGGCAAGCTCACATACGATCCAGATGTCGTCTCGAGCACCCTCGGGGGGTTCCATCACACGGCGGACCCGCTGGACACGACGCTCCGAGCTCGTGACGGTCCCCTCGGCCTCGTAGGCGGCGACCGTCGCGGGCAGCACCACGTCAGCCATAGCTGCTGTGGGTGTCAGGAATATGTCCTGGACGACGAGGTGGTCCAGCCCTTTCAACGTGCTCACGGCGCGCCCGGTGTCCGCTTCTGATTGGACGGGGTTCTCGCCTACCACGTACAGGCTTGTGAGCTCGCCGCGTGCCATGGCCTCGAACATCAGTGCGAGGTGCCAGCCACTCTCCGGTGGTACGCGCGCCTGCCAAGCCGTCTCGAAGCGTCCTCGCAGCTCGCCGTCCGTCACATCCTGGAAGCCCGGCAGCTTGTTTGGCAATGCTCCCATGTCGCCACCGCCCTGGACATTATTCTGCCCCCGGAGCGGATTGATGCCGGACCCCCAACGCCCCACATGCCCGCACAGGAGTGCCAGGTTGATCAGAGCCAGGACATTGTCGACGCCGCTGTGGTGCTCGGTGATCCCTAGGGTCCAGCACAGCTCGGCGCGGTCCGCGCAAGCGTACGCATGAGCCAGCTCGACAATGAGGGCTGCGGGCACACCGCATCGGGCCTCGGCCCACTCGAGGGTGTAGGGCTCGACCGATTCTGCATAAGCCTCGAACCCAACCGTGGCGTGCTTGATGAAGTCACGATTGTGCAGACCAGAGCGGATGATCTCACGCGCGACCGCGTTGGCCAGCACGATGTCGGTACCGACGTCGATACCGAGCCACCCATCTGCCCACGCTGCAGACGAGGTGCGCCTGGGGTCCACAACATAGAGCTTCGCACCTTTGCGTAGCGCTGCTAGAACATGATGGAAGAAGATCGGATGCGCTTCACGCGCGTTGGAACCCCACAGGACCACGAGGTCCGTCTCTTCCACCTCGCGATAAGAGCTGGTGCCGCCACCAGCACCGAACACTGTCGCCAGACCGACGACACTCGGTGCGTGTCAGGTGCGGTTACAGCTGTCGATATTGTTCGAGCCCATTACGACTCGAGCGAACTTCTGGGTCATGAAATTGAGCTCGTTGGTCGCCTTGGAGCAACTGAACAGCCCGAACGATCGGGAGCCATCCGGCTGCGCCTCTGCCATGCCGGCTGCAGCGCGATCGAGCGCCTCCTCCCATCCGGCCACTCGGAGCTCCCCACCCGAGCGGACAAGCGGTTCGGTGAGTCGAACGTAGCCCATAGCCACCTCCATGCCTCGTGCGCAGTAGACACCTGTGCTCAAACTGATCCTAGCCAGCGCCAACCACTGACGCAGCCACCGCCCTCTGGCCCGGATCAGCCCCAGGAGGCGGACGAGCCGCCTCCTGGGGCCCTCATGTGGCACACTCGGGTCATAGCTGCCATAGCGCCTGAGGAACCGAGATGACCGTCTGGCTGGGACTGGGGCTGTCGTTCGCGTCTGCTCTGATCGTCAGCTGGGCCTATACGCGCGAGCATGCCGCCGCCACGAGCATGCCGCCGGTGTCCGTGCACCAACCCCTGCGCTCCGTCCGGCTGCTCGCCGGCGCCCACGAATGGCTTGTGGGGTTCAGCGCCGAAAGCGGCGGCTGGCTCGTGTACCTGATGGCGCTCAAGCTGGCACCCTTGGCGCTGGTCCAAGCCATCAACGCCACCGGAGTAGCCGTGCTCGCGTTGATCATGACGGGTGGTCGACCGAGCAGGCTCAGCTCCAGGGAGCGGTGGGCCGTCGCCTCCTCTGTGTGCGGGCTGGTACTGCTTGCCCTCTCCCTGATCGGCAGCACTCCAACCGAGGGGCGCCCTGGCCCCGAGTCCGCCGGCATATGGCTTGGGGCGCTACTTCTGGCCACCGGGCTGCTTGTCGTCAGTTCCCCTCGAATCGTTCACGCATCCGTCCTCGGCGCTGCTGCCGGCCTGCTGTTCGCCGGTGGTGACACCTCAGCGAAGATGCTCGTACTCGGTGGCTCGTGGCTGGTGGTCGCCGTGCCTCTGGTGATCTTCTACAGTCTTGGCTCCATCCAACTCCAGACCGCCTTCCAGCATGGCAATGTGCTCATGGCTGCCGGTACGGCCAACCTCGTGACCAATGCCGTTCCGATCGTGGCAGGCATCCTGCTGTTCCGCCAGTCCCTACCCCATGGTCCGCAACTCCTGGCCCAGATCGCTGCATTCGGAGCGATCCTGGTCGGGGCAATGCTGCTGGGCGACCGCGCTCACGGCGCGACGGATGCCGCCGTTCCTCCAGGGGACGCTCTCGGACCAGCCGTTACCACCTGAATCTCCTTCTCGGCCGATACCAGCAGTCTCTCATCAGAGCTGCTTCGGGCACATGCGCCCTGCCGTCATCTTCACCTGGGATTAGGCAGGCTTACCACATCGGCCGATTCGCCAGGTGGGCGCCTGCCCGCGAGCGGCCGCTCGGGAGGCTTCGGAAACAGCCAACCGCCAACCGTCGTGTCGCCCCAGTGGTCTCTAAAGTCGTCAATTTGATGGAACACTGCCCTCAATACACGGCTCGTCGGGTGTCTTGCCAGCAATGGGTGGATACGGGTCGGACTCAACTGAGCCCACAGCGCCATATGGAGGGCCAACACCTCGGGTCCCTCGCTGTACCAAGGCCACATGATGTCGTTGATTCCCGACGTCTTGGTCCGGTAAGAACTATCAGGCAGTTGGTCGAGCAGCGCGATGACCTCTGTGCTCTCCTGCTTTTCATGGGAGCGGAAGCTCTCGACCAGGGGCCCTATGATCGCTTCGACCTCGGGGGAGCTGAGCCGGGCCAGGTCATCTCGCTTTACCCCCTTGGCCAGCACGTGCCACGACTCCTGCAGCTCAGCGCGGCGATGGCACCCCTCGCGCAGCCGGGCAGCCAGTGGATCGCCTCCCGCTACAGCCTCCAGCAGGGGGCACAGCACACCACCCAACACATAGTCATGCACAGCAATCGCAGCGCTCAGCCGGCCAAGTGCGTCAGCTCGTTCCAAATCGCTGCGAGCAGCTTCCAACTCCGCTATGACAGACTCCACTGCCATGTCATAGCCTGCGAGCACGTCCCGTATCGTTGGCGGCGTGACAGTCCTCTGGTTCTTCAGCAGATCCACCTGCTCGGCCCGTACGGATTTGCGGGCTGCCCTAGGATCAGACCATCCCCTATGGCTGTCGCTCCAGTCGTGGAAACGGTCCCCATAGCGGTAGATCGTCTTCAGCACGACCGACCTCGGATGCTTCACTGTCGCCGCGTGAGCTCGAGTCGGGGCATGCTCCGCCTCGATGGCCATCCTGGCCGCCACAGCATCTGGATTGGTGCTGGCGGCCGCCGCCTCGAGCACCCGCTCAACCTCTGTGGTCTCGTCGGTGGCATGCGCGGCGAAGCTGACGTCGAGACCCTCGAGAATCTCTTCGACCTCTTCTGCGGAGAACCGGTAGACGTTGGCCGCTGCCACGTTGTGGCTGATTGCGTCGAGGCGAACGAGCAGCGCGGCCCTCTCCTGGCAGCCACGTCGGAGCCTGTCCGCGATCGGCTGCCCCCCGGGGAGGTCGTCAAGCTGTGGACACAGGGCCGCCTCGAGCACCGCATCATGGACGGAGATCGAGCGCCGCACGGCATTGTGGAGGATCCTGACCCGATCCAGGCCGGTACGAGCCTCCAGGGCCCGGCGCAGGGAGTCCTCGACCTCCCGGTCATATCCCGCCAGCAAGGCTCTAAGCGAAACCTGGCCTGAGGACGGGCCCGTGTCCGATGTTGCGCTTTTCGCGGGTCCGACCAGGGAGTCACCAGGCACGGCAAGCGCGTGGGTAGCGCTGCCAATCCGCTTGGGATCAGCGTTGCGATCTTCGGGACCGCTCATCAGGAAGGCCTCCTTTGACACCAGTTGCCAACCCCACGGAGCTGGTGTCGTCCCCGAGTTTAGCGAGCGACGGCCGCTTCTAGTGAGACGATGAGGGCGTGATAGTTGACGACAGTGACCGATCTATCAGACTCGCTGTCGGCATGCTGCGCGAAGGCCGTGTGGTCGCCATGCCCACCGAGACGGTGTACGGTCTCGCCGCCGACGCGTCCAACGCCGAGGCGGTATCTCGGATCTTCGCCGCCAAGGGGCGTCCACCCGACCATCCGCTGATCGTCCACCTGGGCATCGGCGCGAACCTCCGCGACTGGGCACGGCACGTGCCTGAAGAAGCGTCTCGCCTGGCTGAGGCGTTATGGCCCGGCCCGCTCACAGTGATCCTGGAGCGCCACGCCTCGGTCCTTCCGGAGGTCACGGGCGGGTTGGGCACCGTGGCGATACGAATACCGGCCCACCCGGTCACCCAACGCCTTCTCGAGTCCTTCGGCGGCGGTCTTGCCGCTCCCTCGGCCAACCGGTTCGGACGCGTGAGCCCAACTACGGCCCGCGACGTCTGCTCGGACCTCGGCAGCGCGGTCGACCTCGTAATCGATGGTGGTCCGTGCGAGATCGGCGTTGAATCGACCATCGTCGCTTTCATCGAAGGCGAGGTGACAATCCTGCGCCCGGGTGCCATCAGCCCCGAAGCAATCGCCCGCGTACTTGGCCATCCGATAGGCACCACCGCGCACAGCCCGGTACGGGCACCTGGAATGCTGGCGTCACACTATGCGCCAACGACACCGCTGGAGCTGTGCATGCCCGACGAGATCGCTCTTCGTGGGGCCGAGCTCGTCTCGGCAGGCGCACGTGTGGGTGTGCTGGCGTTGGTAAGGATAGAGGTGCCCGGAGCGACAGCGATCTGGGATGCTGGCGGTGACATCGGCATCTTCGCCCGCTCGCTTTACCGACACCTGAGGCAGGCCGATGCCGAAGCCCTGGATATTCTTGTCGTGGAGCTTCCTCCGGATGAAGGTCTCGGTGTCGCAGTAAGAGACCGCCTGCGCCGCGCCGCACGCCGCTGAGACAAGGCATCGAGTCTGGAGCAGCCGGGGGGTTCGGGCGCGCCACCGGCACTGCCCGCGTGTAGCGAAAGCCATCCAGCCGGCCGGTGGAGTGAGCTTTATGGCGTCGTGCCGGTGACACCCACCAGCGCCCCCTCAGACGCCCCGCCTACAAGTCTGGCGTACTTGGCAAGGAAACCATTGCCACCGGGTAGAGATGGGGCGCGCCACTCCTGGCGACGGCGGCCAAGCTCTTCGGAATCCACACCGATGTCCAAGCGACGCGCGTCAAGATCGATCACGATCGGATCGCCGTTACGGACAAGCGCTATGGGTCCACCGACGGCGGCCTCGGGGCATACGTGGCCAATGCTAATGCCAGTAGTAGCACCAGAGAAACGGCCGTCGGTAAGCAAGGCCACATCGCTTCCATGGCCTGAGCCCTTGACAGCCGCAGTCACGGCGAGCATCTCCGGCATACCAGGTCCGCCGCGTGGGCCCTCGTAGCGAACGACAATGACATCGCCAGCCTGGAGTCTGCCACTGGTTACATGCTCCATGGCATCTGCCTCTTTGTCGAAGACGCGCGCGACGCCGGCAAAACGCGGGATGTGCATACCCGCGAGCTTCACGACGGCTCCGTCCGGCGCGAGAGAGCCATGGAGGATAGCAAGACCGCCATCAGGGCGAAGTGGGTTGACCATGGATCGGACCACCACCCCATCGGCTTCGGTTGTGCCGAGAGCGGCGAGGTTCTGCGCAAGGGTGGCCCCGGTAACGGTGAGCGCGTCACCGTGGAGTAGCCCGGCTTGGAGCAGGGTGTCGAGCACGACTGGCACTCCCCCGACGCGATCAAGGTCGCTCATCACGAAACGGCCACCAGGCCGCAGGTCGGCCAGATGCGGAACCCGGCGGCTGATGCGGTCGAAGTCGTCGATATCGAGGCGGACATGGGCCTCGTAGGCGATGGCAAGCAGATGGAGCACCGCGTTGGTCGAACCGCCCAGGGCCATCACGGTCGCTATGGCGTTCTCGAAGGCAGGGCGGGTGAGGATGTCGCGGGCACGGATCCCTTCATCAAGTAGGTGGAGGGCGGCCTCTCCGCTGGCTTGGGCGAAGCGGATCCGGTCTTCGCTGCCTGCTGGCGGGGACGCTGATCCTGGTAGGGCCATACCGAGAGCCTCAGCTTCCGCAGCGACTGTGTTGGCGGTGTACATACCGGCGCACGATCCCGCGCCCGGGCATGCCGACCGCTCCAACGCGTCCAACTCGGCGTCATCGATCCGGCCGGCAGCGCGTGCGCCCACTGCTTCGAATACATCTTGGATGGTGACATCCCGGCCGAGATGACGGCCGGGTCGGCTCGTACCGCCATACAGGAAGACAGCCGCGACGTTGAGGCGAGCTGCAGCCATCAGCATGGCCGGGAGGCTCTTGTCGCAGCCGGCAATGGTCACCACGGCGTCGAGTCGCTCCGCGCTCATCACGCACTCCACCGAATCGGCAATCAGGTCGCGGCTCGGTAACGACGATCGCATGCCTTCATGGCCCATAGCGATACCGTCGGAGACTGCCACCGTCGAGAACCGCATGGGAACCCCACCAGCGGCCCGTACACCCATCGCTACCGCATCGCCGAGCCAGTCGAGAGTGACGTTGCATGGGGTGAGGTCATTGCCGGCCGAGGCGATCCCGACTTGAGGTTGTCCGAAATCTGCGTCGCTGAAGCCCACTGCCCGCAGCATCGCTCGGGCTGGTGCCCTCTCCGGTCCGTCGGTGACCTCATGACTATGCGGTCTGTTGGTTCCCATTCGCTCACTCCTCGTGTGACTCCTGTGCAGAGGTCTCAGCCTACTAGCGATTAGCGATTCCCGAATCATTTAGCATATAATGACCCTCACTGTCCACTACTCGGGAAAGAGATGATCCATGCCCACAGCCCACCCTCGAACACCGACGGCGGTCGCCGGATCCGGGGCGGCACGACCGCGGTTTGTCGTTGCTGTGGCCGGGACCGCCACCGAGGTCGGCAAGACATGGGTGGCGGCCCAGGTGGCCCAGCGGTTGCGGCACGCCGGGCTGGTGATCGCCGCCCGCAAACCGGCCCAGTCGCACGAACCAGGTGATACGGATACGGACGCGGCGGTACTCGCTGCGGCAACGGGCGAAGCGGCGCGAGCCGTCTGCCGGGAAGATCGCGACTACGCCGTGCCGATGGCTCCCCCGATGGCCGCCTCGACGCTAGGTCTGGCGCCGTTCACGGTGGCCGATCTCGTGGCCGAGCTCGAATGGCCCCGGGGCTGCGACATCGGCCTCGTCGAGTCGGCCGGCGGGATCCGTTCGCCGATCGCAACTGACGGTGACACGCTCGAACTCATCCGGCAGTTGAACCCCGACCTCGTGGCGCTCGTCGCTGATGCCGGCCTCGGCGTCATCAACGCACTGCGGCTGTGCGCGGCAGCCCTCGATCCAGTCCGTCCCGTCGTCGTGCTGAATCGGTTCGATGATGGCCAGGAACTGCATCGTCGCAATCTCGCCTGGTTACGCGATTCCGATGGGTTCGACCTGGTGACCTCACCGCAGGCGTTCACCGATCGGCTCCTTCGGCTCCTGGACGAACGTCAGTGAGCACCTCCGGCCGTCCCGGACCAAGCGACAGCTATTCCGGTGCCACAGCCGACCCGCCGGTCGAGCCGTGGCCTGATCTCCGTCGACTCCTCGATGGGGTGGCCACAGGTGAACTGACCGCCGACGACGCCCATGATGTACTCCAACGTCTGCCATTCGGTCATCTGGGCTTCGCTCGGGTCGATCACCACCGCTGGATACGGACGGGACTTGCCGAAGCGGTCTACGGACCAGGCAAAACGCCGGATCAGTGCGCGGAGATAGTCTCCGAGCTCCTGTCGGCGCCAATTTCCGCACCGGTCATCCTGACACGCGCAGATCATGGCCAAACTGCAGCGGCATTGAAGCGTAATCCCGATGGCCGTGTCATCGGGACGACGATTATCTGGAATGTGCTGGCACGCCGCGCCGGACGTGTCGTCGTTGTCAGCGCCGGGACAGGCGACCTCGCGGTTGCTGACGAATGCCAAGCTACCCTGACCGCCTACGGCTACTGTCCCGATGTCATCACCGATATCGGCGTGGCCGGGCTGCATCGTCTGCTCAACGTTGTCGACCGGCTCCAGGATGTCGATGTCATCGTGGTCATCGCCGGTATGGAAGGTGCACTTCCCAGCGTCATCGGGGGTTTGACCGCTGCCCCCATCATCGCCGTCCCTACGAGTGTCGGCTACGGATCGAGCCTCCACGGCCACACGGCGCTTCTCGGCATGTTGGCCTCATGCTCCCAGGGCATCGCCGTCATGGGAATCGACAACGGCTTCGGTGCGGCATGCGCCGCACGTCGCTTGCTTTCCCGTATCGAGATCGCTGCTGATGGGTGAGACCACGGATTCTCAACCGGGCGCTGCCTGGATCACAACTCGTTCATGCATCCGGCATCAAGCCATGAGCGTGCTTCACCCACGACGTAGAGAGACCCAGTAACAACTACTACCTCTTCGGGTCTTGCAATGTGCAAGGCCATTCGCATGGCTTCGGTCACCGAACGAGCTACCACGATCCGTTCGGCCGGGATGCCGACAGCCCGAGCGGCACTGGCGACCCGTGCCGCAGGCCTCGCACGCGGGCTATGAGCGGCACAGCAGAGCACCATCCTGGCGGTAGCTCCGTCGAGGTCAACAAGCATGTCTTCAGCCGGTTTATCCATCGAGAATCCAACGACCAAGAGCCGACTCCGGCTCGGAAATGCATCGCATAGGCTCGCTACCAGGCTCCGCGCCCCAGCAGGGTTATGAGCCCCGTCGAGCACGATGGCCGGATCGCCATCACGAACTTCGAAACGTCCGGGTGAGCGAAGCTGCTCCAGTGCCCCGTCGACGGCAATGGGATCCAGTGGTCCAGCGAAGAGCTCCGACGCAGCGATGGCCGTCGCCATTGCCTGTGGCTGGTGACGGCCTTGCATCCGGGTTCGGAGGGCTCGGTACCGCGACACCGGGGTGGCGACATCGAAGATGAAACCGGATGGGATGCGTTGGAGACGCCGGACTGCATAGCTTTCGCCGCCTATCAGAGCTGGCCGCAGCGTTCGAGTTGTAAAGACTTCCCGCAGGTCATGATCTACTTCGCCAAGCACAAGCATCGTGTCGGGGCGAACGATCGAAGCCTCAGCACGTGCCACATCGGCACGGGTGGGTCCGAATTGGTCAGTGTGATCGAGGTCGATGTTGGTCACAACGGTGACTACGGGATCGAGCGCCGCGGTCGCATCGAATTCGCCCCCGAGCCCAGTCTCGACAACGGCTACCTCAACATGGTGCTCCACGAAGTGGACGAAGGCAGAAGCGGTCATGATCTCGAACCAGCTAAGCGGGCCGCTCAGGTCCGGCTCGATTTCCACCAGGGTGGCAAGCGCTGCGCAAAGCTGGCTTTCGTCGACCGGGGCTCCATCGACCGCCACACGCTCGCAGATCGATTCCAAATGGGGACTGGTATAGGTTCCGACCCGGTAGCCAGCCTCTCGCAGAACCGTCGCCGTCGCCCATGTCGTTGTCGTCTTGGCGTTCGTACCCGCGATCAGTATCGTCGCAAAGAGATGATCTGGACGACCGAGTCGACCTAGTAGCTCATCGAACACCCTCCGGTCCGGCGTTTCATGTGCCCTGCCTGGGGCAATCCCTACACCAGTCTCACGGTCGACATGGTCAGCCAGCCATGCCAGCTCAGGGTGCTCAGGGTCTTCAGGGTGCTCAGGGTCTTCAGGGTGCTCAGGGTCTTCAGGGTGCTCAGGGTCTTCAGGGTGCTCAGGGTCTTCAGGCACTAGGGGTTGCACACCTGGCACTCTCCCGGATCGGCGCGTGCATCGGTAGAGACGATCGGCCGGGTTGCTCGATAATCACAGGCGACACACCCATCGATCTCTGCTCGTGGCCGGGCCACCTCGGTGCCACACCAGGCGCAGGGCAAACCACGAATGACACCAACGCGGCCCCACCCCGGAGCACCACAGAGAGGGCACCTGGCTGCCAGCCTGGCCGCGAGCCTTCCGGCAGCAGCGGCGATAACAGCCCGTCGCGATGGGCAAGCATGGGCTCGCAGGTCGCTCTCGATACAGGCCTGGCCATCGTCGGCGACTGCGGCACACTCGGCAACGGCGACAGTCAGCTCCCCCACATTCGCAATACCCTTGACGATCGGGCTCATCGGTCCGCTGTTGGGCCGGACGATCAGCCGGTGGGCTGGGAAGTCCGCCCGGACGAGGAACGGATCGAGGTCGTCACCGGGGCGAGCGATCGTCCTGGCGGTCACGATGTCACAGCTGGAGTGGGACTCCCACACGACGATGCCCTGATCATCGTCGACGAAGACCACCAGTTCGCGGTCAGCTACTACAAAAGGCATAGCAGGGTCCGGAGCGATGCTTCCCTCGGACGCTATGCCGAGCCCCTGGCATGCAGAGCGCATTCCTAGACGCGCCTTCGCAATGGCGGTATCAAGGGGTGACCCGACACGAGCAACGTCACCGGTAAAGGTGCCGAGGCTGTCAGTGTCCACAACCACCGCCTCAACCCGCACGCCGACTGCGCGCTCCAGAGGCGGACCTATGAGGGGAAGCTTACCGTGCTTGGTGGAAAGCACCGCGATCCGCCCGGAATAGGGATGCACGGAATCAGCCAATCCGCCTGCATCCCGGAGCACTGCCGGTGATGACCCGATATCTCGGCCACGACGCCCTGCGTGATCAGCCGACCGCTTGCGCCGCGCCATGCACTCAGTATAGAACGTAGCGAAGTGTACTTCCTGTATCATAGTTCGTATTATTAGATCTGCTGGTGGGGCGTTCATCTGCTGCTACCGCCAGGGAGGAGACATCTCGAGTGTTGGATGGAAAACGGCTACTCGTCACCGGGATCGCGACAGGGGACAGCATTGCTGCCGCCGTAGCCGAACGGGCCCTGCTCTCCGGTGCAGAGGTGTGGGTTGCTGCCTTCCCGAGAGATGTACCTGCCGCGAAGGCTGTGGCCGCTACTTTTCCCAAGCCGGTCACGGTGACAGCAGTGGACGCGACGAGTGAAGAGGACCTGACTGTCCTGGAGGAGGATGTGCGCCGGCAGTGGGGACATCTAGATGGCGTGCTGCACGCGATTGCGTTCGCCCCGCAGGCAGCTCTGACCGGGATCATCGATGTCCCGGCCAACGCCGTGGAGACGGCACTGCGCACGAGCGTCTGGACCTACTCCGCGTTCGGAGGGATGCTCGGCCGGTTAGCGCCACCTTCGGGTGCCAGCTTGGTCGGACTCGACTTCGACAGCGAACGAGCATGGCCGGTGTACAACTGGATGGGGCCATGCAAGGCCGCCCTCAGATCCCTCAACGGCTACCTGGCGCGCGACCTGGGCACGGTACGCGTACGTTCGAATCTCGTGGCTGCCGGACCCTTACGGACCCGGGCTGCCTCGGGCATCCCTGACTTCGAGGTGCTCGTGCATAGCTGGGCCCGCCAGGCACCTTTGCTCTGGGATCCGACAGACGCATCTGGCGTGGCCGACGTCGTCTGCTTTCTCCTGTCGGACCTTGCCCGGTTGATAACCGGAGAGGTTATTCACGTCGATGGCGGCTTTCACGCTATGGCCACCTGGCTCAACCAATCCAAGTGCTGAGGCATGGCAAGGCGCACTCCCGCGGCACCCACTGCGTATCACGGAACCTGCGGCGTATCACTCCCGAGGGCGGGGAGACCCGCTCGGATGGTGGCGACCAGAGCCTCGGGGTTCGAACACCCCACTATCCAGCCGTCTTGGCGCCCACCCTGGATACTCACCTGCACACCTCGGGGGGTGTCGTGATGCACGACGGCGAAGATCTTCTTGCCACCGCCACGGACCGAGGCCACCTCGGTCACTCTGGGAATCCTGGTCCCGACCTTCAAACCAACCATATCCGCTGCACCGTGGGCATCCTCGAGCACATCGACTCCGGTCACAGCGGACAACGGAACTCGAAGGTCGCCGTGGACGGCCTCCACCCTCTCTATCTTCGATAGATGTAGCACCAGCTCTTCACCCTCGATCGACAACTCTGCCATAAACCCCCTCCCTTCACATCACAGCCACAGCGATACACACGATATTGGCAATCGGGTGTGCTAGCTGCATCCTGTTGCCGGATGGCTTGTCCTTGAGCACCGCATTGCCGGCTAGCTGCTGGGTAGTCTCCAGTCCGTTCATAGCTGATAACTTCTGTCATCGGAGAGCGCAATAGTGCAGGTGAGGCAGATCTCGCAGGTGGTTATGATCAGGCGACGGTAAGCCTATGACCCCCACTTGGCTCTACAACCTGGCTTTGTGCCTTCACCTGCTCGGTGCGTTCTCCCTCGTCTCGGGAACCGCCGTCGCCGGGGTGGGCTTCGAAGTAGCCCGTAGGCGCACCAGCTGCGGCGAGATCGCCCTGTTGCTCGGTCTAGCGCGTATAGGTGCGGTGCTGGTGGTGGCCGGAACCCTCTTCGCCGCCGGTTTCGGGCTGTGGTTGGTAGACCTCGGGCACTGGGGCTACGGCACGCTCTGGGTGGATGCGGCGATCGGCCTGCTGACCCTGGTCGTCGTCATCGGATCGATTGGCGGCCAGCGACCCAAACAGGCGCGCAAGCTAGCCACCCGCCTCGCCACCGAAGGCCTCCCGCCGAGCACCGAGCTTCGCTCCCTTATCAATGACCGCATAGCAATCACACTCAACTACCTCGCCGCGGCAGCCCTGCTCGCCATCATCGTCCTCATGGTGGTCAAACCTGGGTCACCGCACCACTAGCCCCCGAACAGCTCGGCGAAGTGGGCACACCCGGCTACCGCACCCTATGTCTTACCTGTGTTCCACACTCAAAGTATTTTTCCCGCGTGGTATATCACACAGACCAGCTTGTCAAGCACACGAAGCCACCGGCACAGTCCCCAGTTCAAGACGGGACATTCGGGCGCGACCGCATCCCTGTGGGATTAGGTAAGTCGCAACCTGTGATCCCAGTTGGACTCCTACGCCCCAACCACCCGCCTAGCCGGGGACGGCATCGCCGGCCTCCTCATCGTCGCCGTGTCGCTCGGTCGTGTCCACGATGTGTGCGACGAGAACCCAGCGCGCTCCCTCGGGTTCACAGTGCACTAAGCGCTATGTTGGCCCAAGTGCACGTCGAGGTTACACGGGTATACGAGGACCAGGGTCGTCGTCCAGGTGAGCACCGGGTGCTCGTCGACCGGCTATGGCCCCGCGGGCTAACGAAGGCCTCGGTCGACTTCGACGAGTGGATTAAGGACGTCGCCCCGAGCACCGAGCTGCGCCGCTTCTACGGACACGACCCGGAACGCTTCGACGAGTTCGCGCGCCGCTACCGGTTGGAGCTCGCCTGCGAGCCCGGCATATCGGCTGTCGAGCGGCTGCGTGAGATTGCCACCAGTAGCCATCTCGTGCTTCTGACAGCCACTCGTGACATCGGGCACTCCGGTGCAGCAGTGCTCCAGACGGTGATAGCCGGGACCGGGACAAGATAGCCTGCCACCGGAGCTGCGGTGCCGTCTGTGCAACGGCGACAAGCCTGTCCAGTCTCCCAAGCCGTAGCCTCTTCATGTGATAACCGCGTACGGAGCCATCGTCCTGACCTTCATGATGCTGATGTACGCCTTCGAGCACCGGCATCGATATTTTGTGATCGCGTTCGCCGCTGGCTGTGCTTTATCCGCGAGTTATGGCTTTCTGAGTGGGGCATGGCCCTTTGGCGTAGTAGAGACCCTGTGGTGCGGTATTGCTCTCCATCGCTTCCGGGCTGGTCTTCCTACTCCACCCACGAGCTCGTGAGCATCAAGGGCGCCTCCGGTCGGCTGTAGCAGCAGGTGCTGGTCGACCGGTGGTCGGGGACCCCAACCCAGCATGACCACATCGTCTCCTTGCAGCCGTGTGATGCCAGGGATAGGTGGCTGGCACAACGCCTTCTCGATCTCCTGCCGCGGCATCCACGCCAAGACCATCGATGCGTTCGTAACGCCTCATCCGGCATCGGTGCACTGCCCGGCGAGGGGCAGCTCGCCGGGCGATCAATCAACGGCGCCCACCGAGCGAACCTTCCAACCGCTCGACGAGCGTGGCCGATGGCGCATGGACCACACCAATGCGTTCGGCTTCGATGAGGTGCCAGCCGTCGAGGCCGGACATGGCGTCGGACGCGACCAGCACTCGGTAGTCCCGCTCGCTGGCGTCGTAGATGGTGGCTCTCGGACAGTTCGGGTAGTTGCAACCGGCGACGACGACCGTGGTTACACTGGCGCCTGCGAGATGGCCGTCGAGCGGGGTCCGGTAGAACGCGCTCCACCGGGGCTTCCAGACCACGACCTCACAGACGCCCACCTTCTGCACGCATCCGGCGAGCAACGAGATCGCGTCCAACTCGCCGGCGCCTTCGGGCCAGAGCTCCGGTGCGATCTGGGAGCCTGCAGATCCCGGGCGCACGATCGGTGCCCCACCCAGCAGTGCAGTGCGACGCAGCAGGTCGACATCGTCGCCTTCGTAGAGGCGCACGACGTGGACGATCGGGAGCCCTGCCGAGCGGTAGGCGACAAGAAGCGACGCGATAGTGGGCAGCACCGCGGTGGTCCCGGGGATCGGGCTCGCGCCTCCGTCGCAGAAGTCCACCTGGGTGTCGATGACGAGCAACGCGGAGCGAGCCAGGTCCGGGGCGATGTAGTGGTCTAGCCCGTCCGTCCAATTGGATGCTGCATGTCGTTGGGTCAACGTGGCGAGCCTACAGCCGGCTTCGGACGCCGTCGATCAGGATCTCGATGCCGTAGTCGAACCGCTCGACGGGGTCGGATTCGAGGACGGCGGTTAGCGCCGAGGCGAACCCCGCCGACAGCGGTGCACCGCTTCTCGCCAGGCGGGCATGCCAGTCGTCATCGGTGGGAAGGCGGGCCTGGGCCTGCTCCTCGATGGTGT
>JAJZJN010000120.1:2107-7711 GCA_021851165.1 Actinomycetes bacterium | reverse complement strand
GCGCCCCGGTCCACGGGCCGCCGTTTCCCATCTGCGTGGCGCCCCCGGGAGGATTCGAACCTCCGACGCACGGTTTAGGAAACCGACGCTCTATCCTCTGAGCTACGGGGGCTGAACCAAGGGAAGCTGATGCGTTCCCCGACAGTGGAGCCAAGCAAGAGTACCTGGCTGGGGACATCCCCATCCGCTTGCCGTCAGGAAGCCATTGTATGCGTGCCGTGGGCAACAGCATGCGTGGCTGGGCTGACTGCCTGTCCTATGGCGTGCAACTGGGGTAGCAGCCATGAAGCCACCCACTCACCGCCCTCGACGGTCATGTGGATCCCGTCGCCCAGGCGAACTTGGACTCCGTCCACGCTTCTGGCGAACTTACCTCCGGGAGATATCTTCTGCCCGAAGTCGATGACACGCACCACGCTCGGGTCTGACGCCGCCTCCTCGTCTATCAACGAGTTCAGCTTCTGGACCCGCCCCGGCTGATCCTCGGGCCAGTGCCCGCCACCAGGCGGTGGAGGCTGGGAGTCGAAATATGGACTGGTGAGGAACACGACCTTGGCGCCCCCGGCTCCGAGGACCTCTACCGCCAGCTTCAGCTGCCTGCGCAGGTAGGCGTCGTAGGCAGGCTGGCCTATGTGCATCCACCGCCCGTCGTGCCACCTGTCGACCGTTTCCCAGCGGCCTATCAGTACCACGGCCACCTGGGGGTTGTCCTTCGCAACGAGTCCGGCCCAGATCTGGGGCCATTGCTCTACACCGGGACGACCGTCACATGGGGTTGCCACGAGCACGATCGGTTTTCCGTGCACCCGTATAGGCTCGCCCTGGGATATCCCACAGCCGAGTATTCCCTGGTCGTCAAGAGAGATTGCGTACTCGCTCTGTACTATTGACATCCCGATGCCGAGTGTGAGAGCTACCGACCCGCCTACGAGGAGTGTCCTGACCGGAGGACCCGATGGAGTCGGGTAGGAATCCAGACGCCAACTTCGGCCCCCGTCCGTGCTGGCTAGAATGACGTCGCCTGCTCCGACCACCAGGCATAGAGACGCCGTCGGGCATGCTATGGCATCCAGGCGCCCGGTTGCGACCGAGTTCCTTAACTGCCATGTTGACGTCCCAGTGCTGGATATCTCAGTGGTGGAGCTCCCAGCGTCGCCCGTGAGTATCGTTCCTGAGCCTCCGACCGCAATGCAGCGCCCTTCCATTGGGCATGACACGTCGTAGAGAGGCTGGGAAGTGCCGAGCGCCTGGTCGAGCCAGACTTTCCCGCTCGTCTCCAGCCCGAATCCGAACCCGCCCGCGCCAACAGCAGTGCAGGCCCAACCTGCGACGCAGTCGACCTTGGCGAGGTAGCCGGGAGCGTTGGAGGGATGCTTCATCCATGCCGATCCTCCGTCGAAGGTCCATAGCTCATAGGGGAGATTGCCCACCGCCACGCAGGAGCTGGTGGTTGTACACGAGATCCCACCGAGCGTGGCGGATGTGCCCGACGGCTCCAGGTGCCACCGCGCGCCTCCGTCGGTGGTGGCATCGATGACCCCTGCACTGCCGACAGCCCAGCAGTCCACGTCAGTTGGGCATGCAATGTCATACAGCAGGTGCTCCGTGCCGGACGCCTCGTTCTCCCAGCTGCGCCCGCCGTTCCTAGTTGCCAGCACGGTCCCCTTGTAACCGACCGCCCAACAGCGCTGTGTCGTGGGGCAGGAGATGGCGGACAGGTAGTCCTCCGTCCCCGACGATTGGGGGAGCCATGTCTTCCCACCGTCGGAGGTGGCGAGCACTATGCCACTGTTGCCGACTGCCCAGCACTGCTTGGCAGTCGGGCAGGCTATGCCATCCAACGTCGACACCGGTGCTGCCGAGCTAGCGTATTGAACTGGTACCGGCAGAAGGCGGGATGTGGGGCGTGATATTGGTTCTGCCGCTCGAGAGTGCGCGATGTGGCTTCCTGTTGGGGCCGGAGGCCGGTGGGACCACGGTCGGATCACGACAGCGGCCGTTGTCACGGACACGAACAGGACAGCCGTTATCGTGGCCGCCACCACGCGCCGCCGCGAGAGCCCCGATCTCGGTTGCCTGGAAGTGCGACTCCTGTGTCGGAGCTTGGGGCGATGATGTCCTACCGGTGTGATGAACAGGCTCCAGGGGTCCGGGCTAGCAGCGTCGTGGCCCGGATTGCGGGGTAGGTCGCCAGGCTGGCTACCAGTGTCGTGGTCCGGGTTACGGCGATCCGGGCTGGGTTCGCCTCCATGCGAGCTCTGCACGATCCCTAGGGTACGTCGTCGCTCACCGACACTGGGAGCGCGCAGAGAGAGGCCAGGGCCGACTACGGAAGGTGGCCAAATCCCGTTAGACTTGGCGGGTGGAACCCTTGGAGATTCAGAGCGTCACTGACGGTGCGCTTCTCGCAGAGCTCACCCCCAGTGCCGAGCGGCTGTTGGACCGGCACCTGGCGACGGCACGCGAATGGTTTCCCCATGAATTGATCCCGTGGTCCCGTGCCAGGGACCATGTGCCAGGAGAGCTCTGGGATCCTGACGCCTTTCCCTTGCCCGACGCGGTGAGAAGCGCATTGGCGGTCAACCTGCTCACGGAGGATAATCTCCCGTATTATTTCCGGATAATAGAGAGCACCTTCGGCACGGAGGGCCCCTGGGGGGGCTGGGTCCGCAGGTGGACTGCCGAGGAGGGCCGTCACTCAATAGCCATACGGGACTATGTGACTGTCACCGGCGCGCTGGATCCGGTGGATCTCGAGCGCGGGCGGATGCATCAGGTAACCGGCGGCGTAGTTCCAGCTCCTCCCTCGGTGCTGGACGCGATGGTCTACGTGACGCTCCAGGAGCTGGCTACCCGTGTATCCCACCGAGCTACGGGTAAGCTGCTCGGTGACGACGCCGGTTACGCGGTTATGGCCAGAGTGGCTGCTGATGAGAACTTGCACTACCTGTTCTACCGCGACCTCGTTGACGATGCTCTTGCCATCGACCCGTCTGGCACAGTGATGGCGATCGAACGCCAGGTTCGCAACTTCGAGATGCCAGGAACCGGGATCCAGGACTTCACGACTCACGCCCTCGCCATAGCAAAGGCTGGTATATACAACCACCAGGTGCATCATGAGCAGATACTCGTTCCGGTCGTGCTGCGGCATTGGGCTGTGGGAGACCTGACGGGCCTGGACGCTCCAGCTGACCAGGCGCGCGATGCGTTGATCAGGCGCATAGAGCGCTTGGGCAAGGCCGGACGGCGGATGTCAGAGCGATGGGCGGCTGGCGATGCCGGAGCGGATGTCATCCCTGGGGCGACCCCAGACGCGAGTCTGCTTGTGACTGCCGCAGCCCACGCGAGCTCGGATGCGGCTGCCAGGGCACGGGTCGAGGAACCACTGGGACGCGGGATGGCACCTTCATCTTCGTGATGCCTCCACCGACGTTGCCCGATTGCGCCTGAGGGTCGTAGGGTCCATCTCCATGGATGGTTTGCCGGGATCTTTGTTCGAGTCCGTCGGCAGTCGGTTCGTACCGACCGATCTGGCTCGAGGGCCGTGGTCCCCCGACGCTCTGCACGGTGGTCCGGTGGCAGCTCTGATAGCCAGAGCGATTGACGGCTGCGAGCCTGTTCCCCGCATGCAGGTCGCCCGCCTAACCGTGGAGTTGCTCCGGCCGGTTCCCATTGCCGCCCTGGCGGTAGACGCGCGTGTGGTGAGACCTGGCAAGCGAGTGCAGCTGGTGGACGTGAGGGTTTCCCAGGGCGATACCGATGTGGCATGGGGTAGGGCGGTGCGGATGCTCCCACCCGGTCACGGGGGATCCGCCGAAGAGGCTAGCTATGCCAGAGACCTCGAAGCCGAGGCTTCGCTAGTCGGGTCTCACGGGGCACAGGTGGCGAGCGGTATCCTTCCACCTGAGCTTGCCGTGGCGGCAGAGTCCGCGTTCAGTGGTTACCCCGCGTTCCACAACTCCGGCGCGGAGCTTCGGTTCGCGAAGGGCTCCTTTGGCAATCAGGGGCCGGCTACGGCCTGGATGCGGCTTCGCTGCCCCGTGCTGCCAGACGAGGAGCCCTCCCCGCTGCAGCGGGTGGCGGCTGCAGCCGACTTCGGTAACGGAATCAGCGCCGAGCTGGAGTTTGGGCGCGACCTGTTCATCAACCCGGACCTCACCATCTACGTCTACCGGATGCCTGTCGGTGAGTGGATCTGCCTCGATGCCCGGACATGGATCGACCTCCCATCCCTGCAGCCGGGTAGCTTGTCGGGTAAGCGCCACGCTGGTGCCGGACCACTTCGGTCCAGGGGCATAGGCATGGCCGAGAGTGCCCTGTCGGACATCAGCGGTCCCATAGGGCGCTCGATCCAGAGCCTCATCGTGGAGTCAGGCCGCACAGCCTGACTGCCGGGGCTGGCGTGGGCCAGCAGATATCGAGCCCCGAGCGTCGATATTGTCCTCACGCGACCGCAAGGAGTGCTCTTGACGTCCGTTGTCGTGTCGAGAGGGAAGAGACCGAAGGACATGCGTCGGACAACGGATGCTCCACGTTTCGCCGAGCCGGTGCTCGCCGTGACGTGACAGCCAGCAGAGGAGGGGCTTGTGATCACACTCGACGATCTGCTGCCCACTGCGCCCGGGTACGCTCAACAGGCGCCACGGGTAGGTACCGTGGTCGCCACGTGTGGGCACCTGACGCTGCAAGGGCGATTCGCCCAGCGCCTACCGGTGACCCCGTCGACCACGCTGGGCGACCTGGTGGAAGCGCTTCGCTTGCGTGCGGGCATACCCGAACATGCTCAATGGAGAGTACTGCTAGGTGACTTTCATGTGGCTGGCTCGTTCTCCGAGGATCGGTCACGCCGACAATGGGAGATTCCGGCTCGCAGGTCAATAATCGACGTTCTCGGCGAAGGCGGCCATCTGGTGGTTGCATGGCAGGCTCCGTACGCGCTGTGCTGGCGCTGTACTTACTATCCAGGGAGCTGACTGGCTATCCAGGGAGCTGACTGGCTATCCAGGGAGCTGACTGGCTACTGCAGGCACTCGAACATCTACGTCAGACCCGACAGTTGCTTGGAGTCGGCTGCCGAGCGGACAACCTGGGCGAGCATTCGGACGCCGTGCCAACTATGGGTTGCAGGCTACCTCCCGTGGTAGGAACGGTCAGTCCAAGAGAGCGTCGAGAGCCGCCTGGAGCGCCTGAGCCGCTTCGTCGGCCAGATCGGACAACTCATCTGTGGGGAGTAGGTCACGTGGATCGACCGCGGCGACGCGGATGGACCCGTTCCCGATGTCCTCGAGCACGACGTTACAGGGCAATAGGAGGCTCGCCTCAGGAAAGGCCTCCAGTGCCTGGTGAGCCAACTCGGGTTTGCATGCACCCAGGATCTTGAGCGCGCTACGGTCCACGCCGAGCTTGGACTTCAAAGTCGCCGCCACGTCGATCTCGGTGAGCACTCCGAACCCGTACTCCGCAAGGGAGCGGCGAACCTTCTCCTCGACGGCCCCTATCGAACCGGTAACGGTTGTCTCTATAGCCTTCACAGCCACACGTCTCCTTCCAACCCAGCCGTCATGCCAGCTTCATGAACATCCGCTCTACCTCCCCGAGACC
>JAJZJN010000120.1:0-2097 GCA_021851165.1 Actinomycetes bacterium | reverse complement strand
CCCGCTGGCCTCTGCCTCCTCAGGCTGCTCCACGCAGTAGGTCAAGCCGGCAGCCACGAGCCGAAAACCGGCCTGTTCGAGAGCATGCGTCGCAGCCGACAACTGCGTGACCACGTCACGGCACTCACGCCCCTCGGCCAGCATTCGCTCGATCCCCTGGACCTGACCGGCTACCCTCCGGAGCCTGACCCTGATCTCATCCACTACATCCGCCGGTAGCTCCATCCATCCCTCCTCGGATTCACGCCAGACACGTTTCATTGGTAAGCAGTGTTATCATATACCCCCCTAGGTATTGTGGTGAGACGATCTGCTACGGGCCAGCTGGAGGCAGGGTACCGAAGCCTGGCGGAAAAGCCCACCTCGCGAGGCGATCAGTCCTAGCATCGCCTCCATGCACAGGACCCGCCAACCGGTGTCGACTAGGACCCCGCTTCCCAGACGCTCGCTGCCCCGGACCTTGCTGCCGAGGCCGCCTGCGCCCGCCTTGGCCAGGATCATGTTGGGGTTTGCAGCTCTGGCCCTCGTGATCGGCATGGGTGGGCTGCCGGCCAGTGCCGCCAGTGCCAGTGCCAGTGCCACTGGGGCTGTGAGGACGACTGGGGCTGTGAGGACGACTGGGGCTGCCAGCCCGTATCCGATCCTGACGGCGAAGTCGGCCATGGCTCCTGCCCTGGACGAGAACGGGCCTCAGGGGATGAACGTTGAAGCTGCTTGGGCGGCTTACGGAACCGGCAGCCCCGGCGTTACCATCGCCTATGTCGAAGGGGGGATCAACTGGCACCTCTCCGATGCGGCCAGCCTGGCTTCTGTTGTCTACGTCAACTGGCGCGAAGCTCCGGTTCCCTGCACAGGCAGCACCGTTGCAACCGCCACCATGGTCGTGAACGGTGTCACAGAGGCTTGTCACACGGTCTACTCGGGCAACATTGCCAACTACGAGCTTGACGGTAGCGCGCGGGTGAACGCGGCTGACTGGGCACACGACCCAAGGGTGAGCGACACCAATCACAACGGCGTGATCGATCCCGAGGACTTGATTGCATCGTTCTGCGGGCCGGGATACCACCCGCCTGTGGATCCTGCGACAGGGCTCCGGTGTGACATCTCGGGCTGGGACTTCTACGACAGGAGTCCATCGGTGCCCGAAGGCCAGAACGATCCCGCCACAGTGGACACCGCGTATGTCCATGCCAATAACCAGATGGATACCCTGCATACCGAGTGCCCGAGCTGCACGATCCTCCCGGTAAAAGCAGGCGACGAGGCCCTGGATACCACGGACGATCTGGCTAGGGCCTGGCTGTTCGCAGCCGAGGAAGGTGCTTCCGTCATAGTCTCGGTGACGGCCGACCTCGGTTATTCGTCTTTCATGAGGCAGGTCATCGACTATATCCACCAGCGGGGGATCGTCATGGTGGAAGCGAGCAACGACTTCGACTCGACTGATCATCAGGGAGGGATGTTCTGGCCACACGTGATACCGGGCAACGGTGCCGTGGTTAATGCATCGGGTACCGGGTGGACACGCTCGGACCTCACCTCATGGGGCACGCATGCCATGTTCACCGTGGCTACCTCGGGGGGATCGACGTCCGAGTCATCGCCGACCACAGGCGGCGTTCTCGGCCTGCTGCTGTCCTATGGCGAGAAAGCGTATTCGGAAGGAAGGCTGGCCACACCTCTCAGCGGTCCCGAGCTTGTCCAGATAGTTCGTGCCACGGCTACTCCGTTCACAGATTCGACGCCGGGGCTCTCGTGGAGTCCAGGAGCCGAAGGCCGTGGCAACTGGAGCATGCAGTACGGCTACGGGATGCCGAATGTCTACAGGGCAGCCCAGATGATCTTCTCGGGCCAGGTTCCCCCAGCACTCAGCTTCACCTCTCCTGGGTGGTACCACATCTATGATCCCCTCACCTCGCCACCCGTGCCGGTAACGGGGACCATCTCCACAGGAGCTCCGGCCGACGGCTTCACGTGGGTGCTCCAGGCTGCACCTGGTTCTCAGCCCGTTAGCGGTGGCTGGTCGACCATAGGCACTGGATCCGCCGTGGGCTCCTATGGAGGGACGCTCGGCGTGTTCAACCCTGCTTCCAT
>JAJZJN010000119.1 GCA_021851165.1 Actinomycetes bacterium | reverse complement strand
GTTCGTCTGGGAGAGGTAACCGGTGAATCCCTCGAACACGGACACGAGGAATGCCACCACGCCAGTCATCCAGGTGAGTGTTCGTTTCCCCCGCCAGGCTGCCATCCAGAACTTCCCCCACAGGTGGATCGCCATGAATCCCATGAAGCACTCCACGCTCCAGAGGTGAATCGAGTTCACGAACAGCCCGACGGTGCTCGTGTGCCACCACACCGGACCCTCTAGAGCGAGGATCAGCCCTGAGAGGATGGCAGCGACGAGGCCGGCCAGGGTGAGGACTCCGAACACGTATACCCAGGAAGCTACGTAGGCGGGCTGGGTATCGGGCAGGAGCTTGTCGGGCGGGAGACGGCGTAGCCAGAGCTTACGGATGGCCGCAGTCCACATCCCGGCGCTTGCAGGGTCTTCGTTCTGCCGGCTTCCGGCTGGCTGCCCAGCGTGCGATCCCTGGACGAGGTTATCGGGGGCCGCATCATTGGTCGCGCTCGGAGCCGGCTTCTTCCGGGAGTGGACGAAGGGCACCATGATCGCCAGGGCGAAGAGAACCAGCATCGCCACGATGACGAGGAAGTTGGCCAGCGAGACGAGAATGAACCCCCAGTGGAGGTAGATGTCGTGATGGTTCAGGTTGACCAGGGCCGCGAGCACGAGGTTCAAGCTATCGCGCCGACCGGCGCCGCGCTAGGGACTTTTGGATGGGCTGTTGGGCCCTAGTGCCGGAGCGGGCTTTCGCATTCAGCTTTGCCGGGTAGAGCGCGCGGGAGGCTTGGTGACCTTGCCGGCCCGGATGCACGATGTGCAAGCATCGATCCTCCGTGGCGCGCCGTCGACCATGGCCCGCACGCGTTGGATGTTCGGGTTCCACCTCCGCTTGGTCCTGCGGTGAGAATGGCTAAGGCTCATGCCGAACGAAGGATGCTTGCCACAGATCTCGCATACCGCAGCCATGACGCACACTCTCCTCGGGGACGCTGATGGACGGGTTCAGAGGTTAGCATCCTCGGGCATGGAGGCGCTAAGGGAGCTCGGAGCGGTCGACGTGGTTGCGGTGATGGCGAGGTATCGCGATGGGCTCCGCTCCCATCAAGAGGCGATCAACCGTCTGAACGTCTACCCCGTGCCCGACGGGGACACTGGTACGAACATGGCTCTCACCATGGAGTCGGTGGTGGCCGAGTTGAGGGCCTTGCCGGATGGCCCGGCCAACCCAGGCATGCCGGCCATGGAAGCCGTATGTCGGGGAGTGGCGCATGGATCCCTGATGGGGGCACGGGGCAATTCGGGTGTGATCCTGTCCCAGCTCCTGCGAGGCATGACTGGGGTTCTGGCAGCGTCGCGCTCGGCCGGTCCAGCCGAGGTGGCAGCTGCCTTCCAGGCTGCGAGCGATGCTGCTCACGACGCGGTGCTGCGGCCTGTTGAGGGAACTATCCTCACGGTTGCGCGCGCAGCCGCGGAAGGAGCCAGCCGAGCGGCGGGTGAGGGGGCTGATCTCGTTGACGTTCTCGACGCGGCCCGCCAGGATGCGGCCATTGCCCTGGAGCACACGCCTGAGATGCTCGAAGCTCTGGCACGCGCCGGCGTGGTCGACGCGGGCGGTTCGGGCTATCTGCTGCTGCTAGATGCGTTCTTGGCAGTTGTGGACGGACGTCCATTGCCTGAAGCTCCAAGCGACGTTGCACCGGGTTCGGCAGCCTATGCTGCACTGGATGACTCGCTGGCCGGCCAGGGAGATCTGGGCGGCCCTGGTCCTCGAGGTGCCGAGCCTGCTGGATCATCCGAGCCTGGCAGTGCCGCCGGTGAGGAGCTGCGCTACGAGGTGATGTACCTTCTCGACGCTCCCGACGAGACCATGCCCGCGTTCAAGGAAGTGTGGGCTGGAATAGGGGACTCCATTGTTGTCGTAGGTGGAGACGGCCTATGGAATTGCCATATACACACCAACGACATCGGTGGTGCGATCGAAGCTGCTCTTGACGTGGGCAGGCCCCGCGAGATTCGCGTAACGGATCTGGAGGAGCAGGTAGAGGAGATGAAATGGGTGCGCGAGAGCTCGGCCAATCTGGCCGGCGACGAGGCAGGGACCCCAGCCCAGCCTCATCGCACGGCGGTCGTTGCGGTTGCCACCGGCGAGGGCATAGGACGGATCTTCCGATCACTCGGCGTGCATCATCTCGTACCGGGTGGCCAGTCCATGAACCCTTCAACGGCGCAGATACTCGAAGTAGTGGAGTCGACGGCTTCACCCGAGGTGGTCCTCCTTCCGAACAACGACAACATCCACCCAGTGGCGATGCAGGTGTGCGAGTTGTCCGGGAAGCCGGTCCGGGTTGTCCCGACAAGCAGCATCGTGGAGGGTTTCGCGGCCCTTCTCGAGTACGACCCCGAATCGAGTGCCGACGACAACGCGCTGGCGATGGCCGACTCGGCCCGCCAGGTGGTTCCCGGCGAGGTCACACGGGCGGTTCGTGACGCCACGGGCCCGGCAGGTGATATCTCGGCAGGTGACTATCTCGGGTTGTCGAGCGAGGGCGTGGAAGTGGTGGCAGGCAGCCTCGTGGATGCTACGTGCGGGCTGCTCGGTCGGCTCATAGGCGACGGTCATGAGATGGTCACCCTTATCGAGGGTGAGGGCGCGCGTACCGCGGATACGAGGAAGGTGACCGAATGGCTTGCGGAGCACCACCCGGCCATGGCGGTGGAGGTGCTCGACGGTGGGCAACCCCTGTATCCCTATCTGGTGAGCGTCGAGTGAGCTGGTCGAGTGTCAAGTGAGCCCTGGATAGGCCTTTGAGTGCGGAGGTTCCTCCCATGTGCTCTCCCGGCGGGGTGTACCCCCATGGTGTCTCAGGAGGCCAGCTCCAGGCCAGTCCCGTTACCCCGGCCAGTCCCCACCGGTCGTTGCGAACGCTTGGCTATCTGGCGCGCGTGCCGGTCACCGAGTTGAGAGGCGTGGGTGCCCGGAATGCCGGTGCCCTGGGCGAGCTTGGCATCACGAACATATTGGACCTGCTCACGCACTACCCATATCGCTATCACGATCAGACGCGTCAGGCGACGATAGGACAGCTCGGGATCGGTGAGGAGGCCTGGGTTCGCGGCCGGGTTCGGCGTGTTCATGCGAGCCGCACCCGCAACCGCCGCAGCCTCGTCGAGGTGGAGGTAACCGACGGCTCGGATCTGCTGCAGGTGTCCTTCTTCAACCAGGCCTGGCGCTCCAGGCAGCTTGTCGAGGGGACCGAGGCCCTCTTCTTCGGCAAGCTCGAGATGTTCCGCTCACGCCGCAAGATGACCAATCCGAGCGTTGATCTAGTGGGAGATCAGGCCGGCCGGATCGTTGCGGTTTACCCGGCTTCGGGCAAGGCTGGTATCACGAGCAGGGACATATCAGGTTGGATGGCCGAGGTGCTGGACCGCTCAGGCGAATTCGCGGATCCCCTCGGTGAGGAGCTGCGCGGGGAACTTGGCCTGGTCGATCGGACGTCGGCGTTCAGGGGGATTCACCAGCCAGCAGAGCCTGCCGATCACCGTCGCGCGCGTGAGCGCCTGGCTTTCGACGAGCTGCTCAGACTCCAACTGCAGGTGGTTATGCGCAGGAATGATTCGATGCGCTCAGCTCGTGGCATACGGCATGTGCTGCGGGGTCCAAGCGCCGGCCGGCAGGTCCCCGACCACGAGCGCGCCGGCGTCGGGTATGACGACGGCGCTGACCTCCTGGGGCAGTTCACGGCCGGCCTGCCGTTTCCACTCACCGGAGCGCAGCGAAGGGCGATCGACGAGATTGCCGCCGACCTTGCCGGCCCGCTGCCTATGAGGCGGCTGCTCCAGGGCGACGTCGGCGCAGGCAAGACCGTCGTAGCCCTAGCAGCGTTGCTCGTGGCTGTCCAGGGGGGCTATCAAGGAGCCCTGATGGCACCCACCGAGGTGCTCGCCGAGCAGCATTTCCTCGGTGTGTGCAACCTGCTGGCCGGCATGGCGGTTCCGGACCAGGCCGTGCTCGGCGGCGAGCGCCCTGTGGGGGTAAGGCTTCTAACCAGCCGGACACCTTCAAGAGCGCGGGCGAAGGTTCTCGATGAGCTGGCCAGCGGAGCGACGGACCTGGTGGTGGGGACGCACGCGCTTTTGACCGATGAGGTGTGTTTCGCTCGTCTTGGTGTCGCCGTCGTCGACGAGCAGCACAGATTCGGCGTCGAGCAGCGTGCTCTGCTGGGGGCCAAGGGACGGGGCTCGGCTGGCGTTGGGGCCGATCCAGATCTGCTGGTCATGACGGCGACGCCTATACCCCGTAGCGCTGCGATGGTCGTGTTCGGCGACCTGGACATGACCATACTCGACGAGTTGCCCCCAGGGCGGCGCCCGGTGACGACGGTGTGGGCCCGCACCCCTGGAGCAGAGGCCGAGGCCTGGCAGCGGCTGCGTGACGAGGTAGCTGCCGGCCACCGGGCTTACGTCGTATGCCCGCTGGTGGAGGGCTCCGAGAGGATCCAGGCGCGCTCGGCGGTGGAGGAGCACGAACGGCTGGCCGCTGGAGTGCTCGCTGGAATAGATCTGGGTCTTCTGCACGGTCAGATGAGGCCGGCGGACAAGGAGGCCGTGATGACATCGTTCCGCAGCGGTCAGGTGAAGGTGCTGGTGGCCACGACGGTCATAGAGGTCGGGGTCGATGTCCCCGAGGCAACGGTCATGGTGGTGCTCGACGCCGATCGTTTCGGTATCGCCCAGCTGCACCAGCTGAGAGGCAGGGTTGGTCGCTCGTCCATGCCGTCATGGTGCTTCTTATTCGGCGGAGCGCTGCCGGGTGCCTCTGATGAGGCCACGCCGGGTCGGGCGACCGGCGCCGGCGGCGCTGGTCCCGGCGGTGGTGACCCCGGTAAAGGAGCAAGGGGTGCTCTGAACGTGGATTCAGCCGTTGAGAAGCGCCTTACCGCTGTGGAGGCGTCTGTGGATGGGTTCGAGTTGGCCGAGGTCGACCTCGAGCTCCGGGGTGAGGGGAGCATCCTCGGGACCCGCCAGAAGGGCAGAAGCGACCTCAAGCTCGCTTCTCTGCGACGAGGCGACAAGGCGATGGTCATCCGGGCGCGGCGTGTAGCCGAGGAGCTCCTCGGTGAGGATCACCTGCTCTTGCGCCACCCATTGCTGGCAGACGAGCTGAGGCTGCTGATGGATCCGGGTGAGGCCGAGTTCCTCTCTAAGGGCTGATGCTAGTGCCGTCGGGCCGGTACGCTAGGTGGCTGTGCGTGTGATCGGGGGATCCAAGCGTGGGCGCCCCCTACGGGCTCCGCGAGGCTCGCAGACCCGGCCTACCTCCGACCGGGTGCGCGAAGCCATGTTCGACATGCTTGCGAGCCGGATCGACCTGAACGGCCTGGTAGTCGTGGATCTCTTCGCCGGCTCGGGGGCGTTGGGCATAGAGGCTCTGTCTCGCGGAGCGCACAGCGCCGTATTCGTCGAGCGCTCCTCGACGGCGTTGCCGGCCATCCGGGCAAATCTGGTGGCGACCGGACTCGATGGTTCCCGGTCTGAGGTATTTCGGGGGGATGCCATGGGTTTCGTGCTACGCGACCGCCGATTCGATGTTGCATTCGTGGACCCTCCTTATTCCTTCGGCGATTGGGCGCGGCTGCTCGGCCACCTGAAGGCCTCACTGGTGGTGCTGGAGAGCTCGACACCCGTGGAGCTACCGGCCGGTTGGGATAGCCTCCGCTGCAAGCGATACGGCGGTACGCTCGTAGGGCTTGCAGAGTCCGTAGTCCCATCGGATGTTCCGCAACGTCACTGCTGCTTCCCCGGCGAGTTGCCTGGGAGTGCGGGTGCTTTCGTGGAGCCCCGGTGCCCGCATGCCCAGTCCCGGAACCCCCAGAAGAAAGGGATCTCGTGAACATCGCCCTGTTCCCAGGATCGTTCGACCCGTTTCACAACGGTCACGCCGAGGTGGTCGAGCGAGCCGCCGGCCTGTTCGACGAAGTGGTGGTGGCGGCCATTCGCAACCCGCAGAAGAGTGAGCCCCTTTTCACGCTGAAGGAGCGCGAGGAGATGCTGAGGGACTCGCTTGCCCATCTCGAACGGGTGAGGATCGTATCGGTGTCCACACTCGTGGTGAACGTGGCCCGCGACGTGGGTGCCACGGTCATCGTGAAGGGACTGCGCGCAGTGTCGGACTTCGAGAACGAGCTGCAGATGGCCCAGATGAACAAGGAGCTTGCCGGGATCGAGACCATGTTCCTGCCGACCTCGTCCACCTCGTCTTTCATCGCGGCCAGGTTGTTGCGCGAGGTGGCGCGCTTCGGTGGTGACGTGAGCTCGCTCGTTCCGAAGCCGGTGGCGGATCGCCTGAGGGAGAAGTTTGCCAAGTGAACGAGGACCTGCCACAGGATCCCGGGAGCGACGATGTGCTCGAGGCTGAGGGGCCGTTGCCCGTCCAGCAAGGAGACATGGACGCCGAGACCCTTGTCAGGCGCGCGCTCGACATGGTGGAATCCGCCAGGGCCATGCCTCTATCCACCTCGGTGCTAGTCCAGCGGGAGGAGCTGGCCGGATTGCTCGAGGATGCCCTGGGGAGGCTGCCCGACGAGGTGCGTCGCGCCAGATGGCTGCTTCGGGAACGAGATGAGTTCCTAGCTTCTCGCCAGCGGGAGGCGGACGAGCTGCTGGACGAGGTCCGGGTCCAAGCCGAACGGATGATCCAGCGGTCGGAGATCGTCCGGCAATCGCATCAGGTTGCCCAGCGGATACTTGACGACGCGCGCGAGGAGGCCCGCAGGCTGCGCCATGAGGCAGAGGATTACTGCGACCAGAAGCTGGCGGCTTTCGAGATAGTGCTCGAACGTACGATGAAGACGGTTCAGGCGGGGCGCGAGCGTCTGGCCTCGACCCCGGCGTCGCCGGAGGAGCCGGTTGGCTCGCCGTCGGGTGCGGTCGCCGGAGGCAGGGACGCGGGAAGCGTCGCGAACATGCTCCATGACGACGGCGGGGGTGCTGGCCCAGGTGGCGGGGGCTTCTTCGATCAGGACCAGCCCTGAGGTGGGATCAGCTCGTCGCCGGCCGGCATGAGACGGCCGGGTGCTTCTCAGAGGTGGGGTGGCAGGTATGACCAGACATTCCGAGTTCGTGGTGCAGGTATCCGGGCTTACGCGTGCGGTCGGGACGCGACGCCACGAGGTGCGAAGTGGCCGGATCCCCGGGCTGGAGGGTATTGGAGCCAAGGTGCCGCCCCAGGCGGAGATCGTTGTCGACGTGATTCTCGAAGCGGTGATAGGCGGTGTGTCGGTTACCGGTACGGTCAAGGCTCCCTGGGCCGGGGAGTGCCGACGCTGCCTGTCGCCTGCCGGAGGCGTTCTCGAGCTGGCGGTTCGTGAGCTCTACACACCCGGAGGGGACTGCGACGAGACGTACCCGCTCTTCGACGACGTAGTAGATCTCGAACTGATGGCCCATGACGCGGTGCTGCTGGATCTACCCGTGGCGCCGCTATGCCGGGAGAGCTGCGCCGGGCTGTGCCCGCGCTGCGGCGAGGACCTGAACCAGGGCCCGTGCGGGTGTGTGGTAGAACGTGACCCGCGCTTCGCCGCACTCGACGTCTTGAGGTCACCCGGAGAGCCCCCGGCTCACCCCTCCAGCGGGCCGGTGTAGCCTTCTACCGCTTCGCGCGGGTATCCTGGCGAGGCCCCAGACACGAGGTGAGCGATCATGGCCGTCCCCAAGAAGAAGACATCTAAGGCCAAGAGCCGTAGTCGGCGCGCGTCCAATTGGGTTCTGCGCCCGCCGGCACGAAGCGTGTGCCCGCAGTGCCACCAGGCCAAATTGCCCCACGTGGTGTGC
>JAJZJN010000118.1 GCA_021851165.1 Actinomycetes bacterium | reverse complement strand
AGGTCCGCCGGTGCTGCCGGCGGGATGGCTGGTGCCGCCAGGTCCGCCGGTGCTGCCGGTGCTGCCGGTGCTGCCGGCGGGATGGCTGGTGCCGCCAGGTCCGCCGGTGCTGCCGGTGCTGCCGGCGGGATGGCTGGCAGACCGCCGCGGTTGGATCGATGCGGGGTGCCTGCGGTAGCCGTCTGCGCGGCTCGCTGGCGCCGGATAGCACCGAGACTTTGGCGGGCAAGATCCGGGCCGCTCAGCCTCGCCTCGGACACGCTGTCCAGTGCTCCGGGCGTGCCTGTGTGGCTGGGCGTGCCTGTGTGGCTGGGCGTGCCTGTGTGGCTGGGCGTCAAGGCAGTCTCATTCCTCGTCGCCGGGGCAGCTCCGATCTCCCCTCCTGATGGTAATGCCTGCCTGCCGGTAGACACAGCTCGTTCCAGGACAGCGAGGCGCTGTACAAGAGCAGCGGGTGAGTCGTCAGCCTGGGGATTGGCCAAGCGTACGAGAACCACTTCCATGTGGATCCTCGGATCTGGCAAATCGCGCATCACGACTTGGGCACTGCCCATAGCCTCCATCGCGCGCACCAGCGCCGGCAGCCCCAGACGCCGGGCAACGTCGACCACCTGCTCCAAATCATCGCCCACCAGGTCGACGAGCTCCGGTGCCAGCAACCCGAGCATCCCCTGGCGGAGATACTCCGCCAGCTCCGCAGCCAGTCGCATTGGATCCCGGCCGACGGAGATTGCAGACGCCACTGCCGTCAAAGCCCGCGTGCTGTCGTGCTGCACGAGCGCTTCGCACAGCTCCGTGAGCACAGCCGAGTCGTCGAGCGCGATCCCCCCAGAAGCCACCTGGTCCAGGGCAGACAGCGCATCGCGCGCTGATCCCCTCCCCCTGCGCACCACCAACGCCAGAGTGCCGTCATCCACCGGCAGGCCTGCGGTATCACGGACCTCGCGTAGGAGCCCCGAGAGCGTCTCCGGGCCGAGCAGCCTGAACTCGAAGTGCTGGGTGCGGCTGCGTAGCGTAGGGAGCACCTTCTGGGGATCAGTGGTCGCCAGCACGAACACCACATGACCGGGAGGTTCTTCCAGCGTCTTCAGCAAAGCGTTCGACGCTGCAGTAGACAGCATGTGGACTTCGTCGATGATGTACACCTTCCAGCGCCCTGGCGTGCCAAGCGACGCCCGCGCCACGAGGTCGCGCATCGCATCCACCCCGTTGTTCGATGCCGCATCCAACTCGTGTACGTCGAGAGAGGAGCCTCGGGCTATCTCGGTGCATGAGGCACACACTCCACACGGCTCCCCGTCATCGACGGCAGCACAGTTGAGCGCCTTGGCAAGGATCCGCGCGGTAGATGTCTTTCCCGTGCCCCTGGGACCGCTGAACAGGTAGGCATGACCCACCTTGTCACCCCTCACCGCATTGCGCAGAGACAACGCGACATGGTCCTGGCCAAGGACCTCTGCAAAACGCTGCGGCCGAAACCGCCTGTAGAGCGACTGATAGACGTCCGTGACGCCGGTAGGGGGATCGGCAACGGACGGACCGGAATTGACGACCTCGCTCACGGTGGGAAGCCTACCGGCAGGCCAGGAGGCCACGTACCAGTTGGTCCGGCTACCAGTTCGTCCGGCGCGGTCATCCCCGATGCCGCCGGTGCTCGGTGCGACGGCCAGGTTTGCTACGGCACACACGCTTGCCCGCTGAGAGCTGCTGCCTTCCGGCCCTGACTCGGTTCACGGGTGCGCGTTGCGCAGGACCCGGCCGCCGCACGGAGCACCGGCGACCCTCCAAAGACGATAGCCTGCCTGGTGCTGTCGGGCAGACGGCACGGAGGAGTGCGAGAGCGGCCGAATCGGCACGACTGGAAATCGTGTGTGGGGCAACCCACCGTGGGTTCAAATCCCACCTCCTCCGCCACGAGGTGCAGCTATGGCAAAGGTGTCGATGCATCGGAAGGTAACGTTCGCCTGTGCGCCCATTGCCCGAATCACCTGAGCTGCTGGACGACGAGGCAGCCATGCGGCTGGCACTGGCAGAAGCCAGCCTCGCCGCGGACAACGGCGAGGTCCCCGTGGGCGCCGTAGCCCTGGCCGGGGGAAGGCTTCTCGCTGCCCGGCACAACGAGCGCGAGAGGCGATGCGATCCCGTTGCCCATGCAGAGATGCTGGCGTTGGTGGACGCCGCTTCGAGGATCGGGGACTGGCGGCTCGATGCCGTGACCATGGTGGTGACACTCGAACCATGCCCCATGTGTGCGGGCGCTCTCGTAGCGGCACGGGTAGGGCGGTTGGTCTACGGTGCCCCAGATCCTGGAGCGGGGGCGTGCGGGTCTTTGTACAACCTCTGTTGCGATCCGAGGCTCAACCACGAGATACCGGTCTCAGCAGGTCTGCTTGCCCAGCAGGCGGGGGACATGATCAGCGACTTCTTCGAGCGTCGCCGGCAGCAGCGCCGGGACGGGTGAACACCGTCGTCACTCCTCGGCGGACCCGTGCCGAGCCACGAACCAGCATGCGATAGCGTTGCGCACACTCGGAGGAGTGCGAGAGCGGACGAATCGGACGGTCTCGAAAACCGTTGTGGTCGTAAGGCCACCGTGGGTTCGAATCCCACCTCCTCCGCTGGTCAAACCCGGGCGGTGTCACGGCGGAAGCGCCAGACAGCGCCGGCAACGAATATCACCAGCCAGGCGATCAGGTTCAGCACCCAGCTCCACTCGAGCGCACCACCGACGAGCGGGTAGTGCACAAGCTGGTTCAGACCGTACAGCGGGGTAAAGGCAGCCATCGTCCTGAGAGCAGGGGAGAACTGGCTGAGCGGTATGAAAAGCCCCCCGCCAAAGGAGAAGAGCATGAGGGAGAACCCGATCAGCTGCATCACATTCTCCGAGGGAAGAAGATAACCGACGAACAGGCCGAACGCAGCAAACAGCAATGACCCTATCCACACGCACAAAGCCGTCGCTACCCACACGTATGCAGGCATGGCCGGCTTGTGAGTGAGGATACCGGCTCCGTAGACAACCGCGACCGACGCCAGGCCGAGAACGAGCGAGGTAAGCATCTTGATCGCGATATAGGCGACCGGGGACAGCGGCGTGACACGCAATTGGCGGCTCCATCCTGCCGCACGCTCCACGGAGACCATTGCTCCCCCACTGGTCGTGGCCAGCACAGCACCATAAAGTGCCATGGAGATCATTATGAATGCTGATACATTGCCCCGTCCGGCCCTCTGGCTCGCGTAGGCGCTGTTCAGGCCGAAGATCAAGAAGAACATAGCCGGCATGACCAGGCTGAAGATCAGGGTCCGCCGATTGCGCAGCAACCTCCGCACCTCGATGCGAAGCACGGCGGCGCTGAACCCTCCCATGGCAGGTGCCTTCCTGTCCGATAGGACGGGTCTGGCCGGTCCACCGGAACCGCTCACCGGGACGAGCGGTCCCTGGTGAAGCTGCCGTCCGCGACGGCGTCGAGGCTCGCACCCGACCCGTCGGTGTAACCGCTGCCTGCCGCCGGGCCGTCAACGGTCAAAGCCAGGAACGCCTCCTCTAGGCCACGCGCCGTTATCTCGATGTCATGGGCACCAGTTTCGTTCAGCAGGTACCGCGCAACGCTGTCGGTGTCAGCAGAGTGGATGAGGATCGTGTCGCCTCGTACCTCGACGCTGTCAACTCCGGGAAGGTCGCGTAGCGCTGCGACATCAGCTCCCGCCATGGTCGCTCGCACTGTCCTTCCCGACGCCAGGCTCTTCACCTCGGCAGCGGTTCCGTCGGCGACGATCTCCCCTTCCCGCATCAACACGATACGATCCGCATAGGCGTCCGCCTCTTCGAGATAGTGGGTCGCGAACAGGATCGTGCGCCCCCTGGCCGCATCCTGGCGTATGGAGCTCCAGAAGTCGCGCCGCCCCTCGACGTCCATACCCTGGGTCGGCTCGTCGAGGATCAAGAGCTCCGGATCACACAGCAGCGCCATGGCGAAGCGAAGCCGCTGCTGCTCCCCTCCGGAGCATTTGCCGACCATGCGAGACGCTATGGCAGCGATACCCGCCCGCTCCAGCACCTCTTCCACCGGCCGGCTCGCGGCGAACAACAGCGCTATGTACTGGACGGTCTCTCCCACCGTAAGGTCCTTCAACAGTCCCCCGTTCTGCATGACCGCCGATAGCAGCCCACGGCTGACCGCCTGGTGCGGTGCCATGCCGTACACCTCGACCTCACCCGCGCTCGGGCGGGACAACCCGAGGATCATGTCGATCGTCGTGGTCTTGCCCGCTCCATTCGGGCCGAGGACAGCGACGACCTCCCCGGCTCTGATCGCCAGGTCGATACCACGAACCGCCCTGACAGCTCCGAAGCTCTTGTGCACACCCCGCAGGTCCACCGCGAGCAGGGGGCCCACGCTCGCATGCTCAGCGGACCCAGGGGGCGGCCATCCGTCGCGCTCCATTCCTACCCGGTCTCCAGTCCGCTCTGGTCCGCCGACATCCTCCCCATAGCTAAAGCCAGGGGGTTGCGGGGGGCATGCGGTCATCTCACCACGGGGCACTGCGCCCCGAGACGGAGCGATGGTCGTTCTCCTCCACGCGGGCCACGCTCCATTGCCACCGAACATACCGTGCCTAGCGGGCGCATCGCCGAACGAACGAGTTGCTCGAACACCACCTGGCAGCGCGAGTCCTACCTGGTCACCGTAAGCTCGGCAAAGTAGCAGGAGAAGCCAACCAGGAAACCGATCGCCATCACGTACGAGGACGCCGACGTCTGGCCGTCCATCACGAACGTCAAGCCGCCTATCCCGGCCCCGACGAGTGCCGCAAGCCCGATTGCCGCCAGCCAGAGCGCGCTGTGAATGCCGGCTCTTGCCGCGAGCACGACGGCCACGATTCCCAGTGCCACCAGAGCAAAGCCCACGCCCATGTGCAGTGCCAGCCCAGGATGATCCATCACGGTCCGCATGCCGTCCATCCCCGACGCACCGGATGGCCCGGTTGCAAAGGAGACATCGAGGTTCGCGTACATGCCAAGAACAAACTGGACACCAAGCAGGCCGAGCAGTGACATGACGATGGCTCTCAACGGGCCGACCAGGCTGCCCTCCGACATGCTACCGCCGAGCCCCCTGTCGCCCAACTGCTTCGATGACGAGTCCTCCGGCATGCTCAGACGATAGCTGCCCGAGCGCCAGAGAGCACCCGATGAAGCCCGCCCGAGCGATCAGGCCTCAGGGGAGCACCAGTACTTCTCCCACCATGTGCTGATGGAGATCGCAGCGATAGCGATAGATCCCGGGGTGGTAGAAGGTGTGATACCACACACCTGAATCCTGTGTCGGGCTTGACGCCACATGCGGTATGTCGACGTTGTACGGAATAGGTCTACCCTGCCACTGCCACTCGACCGCCTGGCCTTCGTGGATCTTCACCACCGAGGGCTCGAAGCTCGCGTAGTCCAGGGTGACGACTGCTCCGACCGGTCCCCGGGGCGACACTCCTGCCGCAGCGACTGTAGCGGCATTCGGGCTGCCGGCGACGCTGTAGGGAGCGGCCGTCTGGCCACCACATGCGGCAAGAAGCGCCCCGAACCCGAACGCTGCTGCAACGAGGAAGGGCCTGGCGTGCTTCACGGTCGATATCATGCCACCTCGAGGGGTCCGCCAGGATCACCAGGGTGGTCGCCAGCATGAGCACCAGGGTGGTCGGTGCGTGTCTCGAGCCAGCGGCGAAACCCGGCGGCATTCGAGTGCACACCGCTCAGAGTCTCGAGCTTCTCGCGATTCGCCGGGTCCACACCAGCCAAGTCTGCGCCAAAGGCCGCATCCAGTGCCCCCGCTATGTCCTCGCCCGCCCTCCATGCCCTCTCTGCGACATCCGCCCATCGACGCAGGGTGTCGTCCGCTTCTTCCAGTAGCATCTCCGGGTCGCCGAGCAGCCCGTAATGAGCGAGGGCGATGCCTGCCGGGCGCCGCTCCGCAAAGCGTCGCAACGAACCCAGCGCCAGCTCCAGGTCGAAGTCCGGTGGTGGAGCAGCCGGCCGCAGCACCCCTGCATCGGGAAGCTTCACCCCGACGGCGTCTCCCGCGAACAGTATCCCGCTCGACGAATCGTGCAATGCCAGATGATGCTTTGCATGGCCGGGGGAGTACACGGTGGTCAGCACCCTGCCAGGTCCCACCCAGAGCTCCTCGCCATCCGCCAGCACATGAACCCGCTCTGCGGGAGTGGCTTCGAGCCGACCGTACAGGGAGTCGAGCAGGGGACCGTACACCCTGGACGCGGAGTCGACCAGACGAGTGGGATCGGCCAGGTGGCGCGCTCCCTTCTCGTGGACATAGACGGTCGCATGCGGAAATGCCCTCGCCACATCCCCCACCCCGCCCGCATGGTCGAGGTGGATGTGGGTAACAGCCACTCCCGCAAGGTCACCGGCTTGGACGCCAAGGTCGTCCAGGGCAGCCAGCAGTGTCGGCACGGAGCTCTGGCTCCCTGTCTCGACCAGCACCGGGGCCGCTCCGGTGATCAGATAGCCGGCTGTCACACGCTCCCAGCCTCCTAGGAGCGTGTCGATCTCCACCACCCCGGGAGCGATCTCCCGACTCAGGCTCACCTCGCCACCTCGATCACCACCTTGACATCGTCGGGCTTGCGATCCAGCGCCTGAGCCCAGGACTCCAGCGGCACCTTGCGACTGACAAGCCGTGACAGCCACGCCGGATCGGCCTTGGCCAGGGCTTCGGCAGCCGCCTCGTAGTGACGCCGGTTCGCGTTGACCGAGCCGACGACGACTTCGTTCTCCAGCACCATCGACCGGTTCACGAGGCCCGCGTCGACGTCGATGCTTCGACCGCCCGAGGAGACACCCGTGAGGCAGACCACCCCACCGGGGCCTACGTGCTCCGCAGCGTCGAATACGAGTGACCCCACGCCGGTGCACTCGACGATCACATCGGGACTGTCACAGGCAGACTCGATCGACCCGGTGTGGTAGCTCGCCCCCAGGGCCGCCACCAGATCCGGTTTCAACCCGGTCGTCATCTGGTCGATCACATGGACCTCCAATCCGCGCTGGACGCCAAGCAGTGCCGCAAGGAGGCCTATCGGTCCTGCGCCCGTCACGACCACCCTGGTAGGGGCCCAGTGTGCACGCCCCCCTATGCGCTCGATCTGCTCCCATGCCTTGGCCACGACACTCGTGGGCTCGAGCAGGACCCCCAGCGTGCCAAGCGCCGGGGAAACCTTGACAAGATACTCCGGCTCGATGCGATAACGCTCGGAGCAGTACCCATCGTGCTCCTTGATCCCGCGCTCGGTATAACGGCCATTGCTGCAGAAGTCCCACTCCCCGACGCCACAGTTTGCACATGGAACCGGATCCGGACGCCGCACTATCCCTACCACGAGATCACCCACCGACAGCCCTGCTCCTGGGGGTGTCTCCTTGACACGACCAAGGGACTCATGGCCGAGCACGAGCCTCTCACGCCCGCGGGGAGCCCAGCCGTAGGCACCCGACACTATCTCCGCGTCGGTTCCACACACTCCGACCGCTAGGGTCTCCACCAGCACGGGGCCATCCGACTCCGGCGGCTCCGGAACATCGTCGAGGCGAGCCGATCCGGCCTGCATGGGCACCACGGTAAGCGCCTTCATCATTTGCCTCCCTTGGGTCGGTGCGAGCCGAGCACCTCGCGTGCCTTGCGCCGAACCTCGTGATGGGATTCACCTCGAGCCGATCGCTCCGGAGCCCCACGAGCCGCGAGGGACCTCGACGACGCGCCGGAGATCAGACCGTGCAACCTTCCCGAGCGAGGCCTGGCATCGGCCATCGCGCGACGCATCATCTGGATCCCCTCCTGCT
>JAJZJN010000008.1 GCA_021851165.1 Actinomycetes bacterium | reverse complement strand
ACTCGAACGCGGACTCAAGCACGACACGGCACTCGCCCGGCGCTACGTGGCCTGGCTCGATGAGCACGCCGAACAGGCCCCAAAGGCGAAGCGCCTCCTCGCTGCTTGACAACGATAGGAGCATCAACAGTTCACAACCCTAGCGGCATCGATCTGGTCGAGCCGTTGAAGGAATACGGATCCTCAGTGATCGTGTTGACGGGGGTCGTCGATCGAATGCAGCTCGCCCGAGCGGCCATGGCTGGGGCCGACGCGATCCTCGGCAAGGGGGTGGCTCTGGCTGCACTGGTCGATACCATCGAGAGATGCGTCTCGGGAAACCCGCCCGGCAGGGCGCTCAAAGACGAGCTGCTGGGAGAGTTGCGCCTACACGAGATGACCCGCAACAGGCTCTTGGGTCCATTCCAGCGTCTGACACCCCGCGAGCGCGACATACTGGCCGCCCTGGCGGCCGGTAGCTCTGCACGGGAGATAGCAATCGCCTCATACGTCTCACTCGGCACCGTCCGCTCGCAGATCCACTCGCTTCTTGTGAAGCTCGGCGTTGGTAGCCAACATAAGGCAGTCGCCATGGCCCATGAGAGTGGTTGGCTCGCCACGCACCTTCAGGAAAGCTTGGAGATCCCTGGCCTGATACCACCATGCTCTTCGTAGCCGTATCAGTATTTCTATAGAGTTATAGATGCATCCCAAGAAGTTATTGAAGATGATAGTAGCACAGGATCATTGCCACAGGTCCTGTGACTATATCCGATAACTGAGAGGGGACTATATTATGCATCATCGCATAGCTAAGCTGGCTGGCACGCTTGTAATCACTGGAATGCTCGGAGCGGGGGCTTATGCCTTCACTGCAGCTAATACCGTTCCTCTATCCTATGCAGGTGCCGGTACCGCTGCAGTAAGCGGATACAACGTGACGAATGTGCATTACGCGCTGAGCCCCCATGGCCACATGATCAAGTCGGTGACATTCGATCTCAACGCTCCGGCGACAACTGTCGACGCGGCGCTCGACCCACCTCCCCCCGTCAACGCCGTCTGGTTGACCTGTGGGGCGGTCGGAGCAGGCCCGCTGTTCCCCGTCACCTGCAGCGCCCCAGGGCCCGGTGTACCGACCGTCGGGACGGACAGCCTGGAGATCAACGCAGCTCAGTAGGAACGCGTCCACAAGGCAGGCGCGTCGTTCCTCGTAGCAAGCCCGGCTGGGGCCGGTCTCGGATGTTTCGAGCCCCCAGCCGGGCTTTACGAGCACTCGCGTTCGATCTCCAGCCAGGATGCCATGAGCGCTGCACATAGCAGGAGGCCAAGGTGAGCCAACCTAAGGTGCTCGGAAAGGGCGTCTGGCCGGCATGGCCAGGGTCTGCCGCCCTCGCAGCTGCTCTCGTCATGCTCGGGGTTGTGTGGGATGTACTTGGTCCAGCGGGAGCTGGTGGATCCGTATATTACGTAATAACGCGTGGCACTAGCATGCTTCCGCGATTCCATACCGGAGATCTTGCAATAGTAAGACAAGGCGGTCCATACCATATAGGCCAGATTGTCTTGTATCGTTATCCAAAACTCGGTCTTATCTTGCACCGGATAATAGGTTATCGCTCTGGATACTTCATAATGAAGGGAGACCATAATGCATTTGCGGATCCGTACCATCCACGGCCATCAGATATCGTCGGACATCTTTGGCTACATGTCCATGGCATTGGTATGCTTCTTTCCTGGTTGCATGATCCGGCGGCTGTCACAGGTCTGGTCGTCGCTATCGGCTCGGGAGTCCTGGTGATGCCCCGGTTGGCAGGAGAGCACGCCCGACCGGGCGGTGCTGGAACCATCGGGGCCCGGTCAACCCCGGGTCGCCCATGCCCGCGGTTCAACCCGCACGGCTCGCTGACGCTCGGCCTCCTGGGGCCATGGGGAATGGCAGTCGGGGTACTCATAGCAGTCATAGGCTTCGCAGGAGCAGCTACAGCGGCAGCCGCCTTCGGCTCAGCTACCACTCGCCCACTTGTGATTCCCGTGCGCTATACCGAGCAGGGCCGGTTCTCCTATCACGCCGTCGGACCCACGACCATCTATGCCAACGGCCAGGTCACAACCGGGCAACCTGTCTATGACGGGCTCGTCCATAACGTCACTTTCAGCTTCGCCTACAGGATCGCCTCACCGTCCGCTGTCGACGTGACCGGCACGGACTCGCTTGTGGCTGTCGTGAGCGAGCCTGACGGATGGTCACGGACCGTCCCGCTGTCGCCAGCTTCTCGATTCCGTGGCTCGAGAGTCACTGCCAGCGGAGTGCTGAACCTGGACACCGTCAAGGCCCTGCTCGCTCCCCTAGGGAATGCCATAGCGGCTACCGGTGCACCCGGGGCTACAGTCACGATCTCTCCTCGCGTCGCCATAAGGGGCCATATCGCAGGCCAACGGCTATCGACCTCATTCGCTCCCGGGCTTCCCTTCACCATGGACGCAACCGAGTTGAGCCTTGCACAGGGTCCGGGAGGAGCAGCAACGGCCGATCTGAGCCCGATTCACACAGGAGCTGTCGGAGTACCGACAACCACGCCAGCCTCGTTCGATCTACTCGGTGCCCACCTCCGGGTGCGTACCGCCCGGGTATTGGGCCTGGCTGGGCTCGCCGTGGGCATTCTCGGTGCCATTGCAGTGGCCGTAGCCTTCCGGCGAACCGCCTTCGCTCCCGAAGCTGAGCAGATCCAGGCTCGCTACCGGCGTCTCCTCGTCGAGGCAAGACCTTCTGCCATGAGGAGCATCACTGCTCCCGTAGACCTTGCCGGCATGGACGAGCTTGCCCGGATCGCCGACCAGCAGGGCTGCCCTGTGCTGCACTGGCGTGAACCGGGCGGGATGCATCGTTATGTAGTTGCCACCAGGGAGATCAGCTATGCCTATTCGTGCCCGGGCTGTGATACGACGAGCCCACCTGATCGAGCCGCCAGCCAGGTCCGCACCTGTTGAACTGGAACCGTCCACCGGCTCCAGGAGTGGGTTGTCGTTACAGACACTGGATGCAGGCTGAAGCCAACCACCTGGTTACCGCGAGGTAGGATGACTCGTGCCCAAGCTGTGCCTGAGCCAGGACCCAGACGCCGATCAGCTCCTGTCACAGAACCCCCTTGCATTGCTCATAGGCCTGGTTCTCGACCAGCAGATTCCTCTTGAGCGAGCTTTCGCGGCCCCGTTGGAGCTCCAACGCCGCCTCACACAACCCCTGACTGCCAGGCTGATCGCAGACATGGACCCCGGCGCTCTAACCGAGGCCTTCACAGCGAGACCTGCGCTGCACCGCTTCCCTGCCTCGATGGCACAACGGGTCCAGGCTCTTTGTGAAGTCGTGCTCACGGCCTACGACGGCAATGCCGAGGACCTGTGGAGAACCGCGCCCAGCGGTCACGAGCTGCTTGCCAGGGTCAATGCTCTGCCAGGTTTCGGTGAGCAGAAAGCCCGGATCTTCGTCGCCTTCGTCGGCAAGCAGCTCGGCGTAACCCCGGCCGGCTGGATGGACGCCTCCGAACCCTTCGGAAAGCCAGGCACGCACCAATCCATAGCCGACATCGTCGACGCTGATTCATTGGACCGCGTAAGGCTCTTCAAGAAGGCGATGAAGGCTGCCGGCAAACCGGAGCAGACCCGGGAAGCCGCACGTTCTTCGAGCTCAAAGCCGGCTGAACACTGCCAGTGAGTCCTCCAGACCTTGCCGGAGCGCCCCGGATGGATCCGCTGTCTGGCCGCCGCCTCTACCTGTGCACGCCAGACAGGCCCGACCTTGCTCGCTTCCTGGAAGCCTGCATCGCCGGAGGTGTGGACGTCGTGCAACTACGCGACAAGGAGCTGGACGCCCGGCACATCATTGCCCGTGCACGTGTCGCCAGGAAGGCATGCGCCTTCCATGGCGTGCCTCTCATCTTGAACGACCGACCGGATCTGGCACTGGAGGCTGAGGCTGACGGTGTCCATGTCGGTCAGGACGATGCTCCCGCAGCGCTTGCGCGCCGTATCGTCGGTCCGTCAAGGCTCGTAGGGCTGTCCACCCATTCCCCCGACGAGCTAGACGCCAGCGTGAGTGAGCCGGTCGACTACATCTCTGCAGGTCCGGTCGTACCCACGCCAACCAAGCCGGGCCGTCCCGGGACCGGGGCTGGCTACGCTGCGCTTGCAGAACGTCGCGCAGGACGAGCTGTATTCGTCACAGGAGGCGTCACTCCCGCCACAGTCAGCGGACTCGTCGAAGCCGGCGCGCGCCGGTTCGTAGTGGTCCGCTACCTTACCGGCTCGGCCGATCCCGAAGGAGATGCCCGCCTGCTGCGAGCCGCGATCGACCGCTCGATCGAATCGACCCGCGCTAGCGTGACAACGGAAAGCACCATACGACCATGATCCTCGACCACATCAACTCCCCCGCCGACCTGCGTGAGCTGTCGTACGACGAGCTCCGGGAGCTCTCGGAGGAGATCCGCGCCTTCATCGTCGAGTCGGTAACGGCCACAGGCGGTCACCTGGGCTCCAACCTGGGCGTGGTAGAGCTGACCCTTGCGCTCCACAGGGTGTTCGACTCGCCGCGCGACCCGATTCTCTGGGACACCGGCCACCAAGCCTACGTGCACAAGCTCGTGACAGGCAGGCGTGCCGGCTTCGCCACGCTTCGCCAGGAGGGTGGCATGTCAGGCTACCCATCCAGAAGGGAATCCGCTCACGATTTCATCGAGAACAGCCACGCGTCGACCGCCCTCAGCTATGCGCACGGGCTAGCCAGCGCGATCCGCCTGAGAGGCGAGGAGGGCCGGCGGGTGGTAGCGGTGGTGGGGGACGGGGCCCTGACGGGCGGGATGGCCTACGAGGCCCTGAACAACATCGGCCACTCCGGCAGCAGGGTTGTCATAGTGCTGAATGACAACGGTCGCTCCTACGCACCGACGATCTCCAAGCTCTCCGAAGGCCTCACAAGCCTGAGGTTGAATCCTTCCTATGTTCACGTCCGCGAGCGCTTTCGCAATCGCCTGCGTGACCTGCCGGCCGTCGGAGGCATCGCCTATTCGAGCATCCACGGTCTCACGAGCGCCCTGCGCGAGATAGTGACTCCTCACCGCTTCTTCGAAACGCTGGGCGTCCGCTATGTCGGACCCGTAGACGGCCATGACATACCGGGTCTAGAGCAGGCTCTCGCCCATGCCGCAGCGTGGGACGGCCCTATCCTGCTCCATGTGCTCACCCAGAAGGGGCGAGGCTACGCTCCTGCCGAGGAGGATGATATACAGCGCCTCCACGACGTCAAGGTGCGGCCGCTCCCACCGGGCAAAGTAAGCGATCCCGTCCTGCCCGCGACCTACACGGACGCATTCACACGAGCCCTCCTCTCGGCTGCCGAAGAGAAGCCGGAGGTCGTCGCCATAACAGCGGCCATGCCGGGACCCACGGGGTTGCTCGCCTTCCAGGCGCGCTTCCCCGAGCGGTTCTTCGACGTTGGCATCGCAGAGCAGCACGCAGTCACAGCCGCTGCCGGCATGGCAATGGGTGGTCTCCACCCCGTGGTCGCGGTTTACTCCACATTCTTCTGCAGAGCGTTCGACCAGGCAAACCTCGACGTAGGCCTGCACCACCTACCGGTGGTGCTCGTGCTGGACCGCGCCGGCATCACCGGTGACGACGGGCCGAGCCATCATGGTCTCCTTGACTTGTCGCTGACGCTGTCCATACCAGGAATGACCGTATTGGCACCCTCCTCCGCCGAAGAGGTGAAGGTGATGCTCGACACGGCTCTGGAGATCAACGGCCCTGTTGTGATCCGTTTCCCGAAGACCCCTGCGGTTCATGCCGCCGATGGCGCGGTTGGCGCAGGCTTGTCGGCGCGCCTCGTCCGGCGAGGCGCTGGAAGCGTCTGCATCCTCGCAGTCGGCAAGATGCTCAAAGCATCTCGGGACGCGGCCGACCAGCTGGCAGCAGACGGCATAGAGGCCACGGTGTGGGACGTCAGAGCAGTATCTCCCCCCGATCCCGCGATGCTCGCGGATGCGGCCGAGCATTCACTCGTAGTCACCGTGGAGGACGGCATACGCGTAGGCGGCGCGGGAACATTCCTGGTCGACGCCATGAGAGGACTTCCAGAGCTGGTGCACTCCGTACCGCCGGTAAGGGTGCTCGGCGTGCCACGCTCCTACATAGCCCAGGGAAAGCCAGATCGCATCCTCGAAGAGCTCGGCCTGGACGGACCTGGCATCGCTGCGGTGGTAAGCGAAGCCCTCGCGGTCGAGCACGACCGCCTCGGCTCGTCCTGAATCCGCTCCTGCGCGGCCCCCGTGTCCCGATGATCGGAAAAGCCACTCCTTGGTTTTGGATCTAGCCCTGGCTGCTGTCCGAAGCAGGCTTGCGTGACATCGAACGCTGGACGCGGCATTATTTTACGCAGCAAGATGTTGCTGATGATGCTGATGAGGTAGTCAGGTGTCGAGGTTTGGGGGATGGGCTAAGGGGAGGGGGTCGCGTCAATGACGCTTACCGACGTGCTGAGCGAGACGTTTCGCCATAGCGAGCCGCCCGAGATCTCCATCGGCAAGGTGCGCCGTGTCGATCTTGGCGCCGGCAGGAGGCTGAACGTACGCTTGGTGCGCCCGCCGGTAGCGGGGGCACCGACGGTACTGCTGCTCCACGGCTGGACCGCCACAGCCGACGTGAACTTCTCCACGCTTTACAGGCCCCTCAGCGAGCGCTGCGCCGTAATAGCCCCTGATCATCGGGGACACGGCCGGGGTATACGGTCAGACGAGCCATTCACCCTGCGTGCCTGCGCTGATGACGCTGCAGACTTGCTGAAGCACCTGGGAGCCGGACCGGCAGTGGTGCTCGGGTACTCCATGGGTGGACCCGTAGCCCTTCTGATGGCCAGGCACCGGCCTGAAGTCGTCCAAGGCGTCGTCCTGTGCGCGACCGCCGCCCACTTCGGCCACAATGCCGCCGGACGGGTAGCCCTCGGTGCGGTCGGTGCGATCGGAAGGGCAACGAAGCAGGCCATGGCATTCGTCACGTCGCGAGGAGACATTGCCGGAGAAGTGTCCAACGGCATCTACCGACACCTGCACACGCCGCTTGGCCATGACCTGGCCCAGGTCGCCGAAGCCGGTGGCGAGCTCGCTCGCTTCGACGCCACGTCGTGGCTCCACACTCTCGAGGTTCCTGCCGCTGTAGTGGTCACAACCGATGACCACGCAGTCCCCCCACTTGACCAGCACATGCTTCGTGCCGCCCTTCCTGGCGCCATCGGGTTCGAGGTACCGGGAGACCATGACATCTGCCTGCAGGAGAGCTCCGAGTTCATCTCCACCGTCTGTGCTGCAGTAGACAGCGTGTCAACCTCTGGTAAGCAGTTGACTGCCCCGAGGAACGCCACCACGACCATCCTCTAGACACAGTTGATCCATCGGTGGGACGACGCCGCGACACGGCTTGCTCGCCGCTTGCCCGAGGATCCGCCACGACCCACTGGCGCGGCGGGCTTGGGCGACAGCGGCTCGGTATGTCAACCTGTTAGCTCCACGTACGATCAAGGAGCTGAACAGTGCCTGAAGCCGTCATCGTCGCCACCGGCCGCACACCGATAGGCCGAGCCATGAAAGGTTCCCTCGTCACCTGCCGGCCTGACGACCTCGCCGCCGGGGTTATCAAGGCGGTCGTTGCCAAGCTGCCCCAACTCGACCCACACCTGATCGAGGACGTCATCGTCGGATGCGGCGAGCCCGCAGGGGAGGCCGGTTACAACGTGGCCCGCGTTGCCGCCCTTCTGGCCGGCCTCGACGCACCGGGTGTAACGGTAAACCGCTACTGCTCCTCGTCCCTGCAGGCAATACGGATGGCCACCCATGCCATCCGAGCCGGCGAGGGAGATGTGTTCGTGGCTGCCGGGGTCGAAGCCGTCAGCCGTTTTCACTTGGGCGTGTCCGACATAGGCCCGCACAACCCGGCCTTTGCCGATGCCGAAGCTCGCACGGCAACCCGGAGCGTCAAGGCGGGAGAGCCGTGGAGCCCCCCGAGCGGGTTACCGGACGTGTACATATCCATGGGAGATACCGCCGAGAACGTAGCTGAGTTCGAGGGGATCACCCGTGAGGAAATGGACGAGTACGCAGCGCTCTCCCAGCAACGTGCCGTGGCGTCGCAGGAGAACGGGTTCTTCGAGCGGGAGATCATCCCCGTCACGACGCCCGAGGGCATGGTGGTGACCAAGGATGACGGGCCTCGTCCGGGAACCACGGTCGAGAAGCTGGCCCAGCTCCAGCCCGTGTTCCGCGAAGGCGGTCGGGTAACGGCGGGCAATGCATGCCCTCTCAACGATGGCGCGGCCGCCGTGATCGTGATGTCGGACACACGAGCGGCCGAGCTTGGCATCACCCCCCTCGCCCGCGTGGTGTCGAGCGGCCTCGGGGCTCTCGATCCCGAGATCATGGGCCTCGGCCCCATAGAGGCGAGCAGGCAGGCACTTGCTCGAGCAAAGATGACCATAGACGACATCGACCTGGTCGAGATCAACGAGGCTTTCGCTGCTCAGGTGATCCCCTCGGCAAGGCATCTCGGCATCCCGTGGGACAAGCTAAACGTCAAAGGCGGGGCGATCGCTCTAGGGCATCCCTTCGGCATGACAGGAGCACGCATCATGACCACGCTGCTCAACGCTCTCGAGGACGAGGACAAGACCTTCGGGCTCGAGACCATGTGCATCGGCGGTGGCCAGGGTATGGCGATGATCGTGGAGCGGCTCTCCTAGCCTCCTCAGCCGGTCGGCGGCGGTTCCGTCATCGCCTTGAGCGCATGATCCAGACGCTCGCGATCGATCTCCAGGCGATGGCGGAACCTGTCGAGCTGTACGGCCACCGCGGCAGGTCCCGCTCCTCCAGGCGTGGTACGCCTCGTCACAGCCATACCAGGCTCGAGCAACCCTGCTGCATCCGCGCCCAGAGCAGGGTGGGCCTGAACCAGCTCCAGAAGAGGCACTCCTCTCTCGATGGAGTCGCGCACCAACCCTCCAACCACCCCATGCGCCTGGCGGAACGGCATCCCCTTCTGGACCAGCCATTCGGCAAGGTCGACTGCTGCTGCGGCTGACCCGTCGGCAGCCGCCCGCATCCGATCGAGGTCGAACGACGCCGTTGCGAGCATGCCGGCCGTGGCACGAAGAGCCCGATCGATCTGATCGACGGAGTCGAACAACGGCTCCTTGTCCTCCTGCAGGTCACGGTTGTACGACAGAGGGAGCCCCTTCAGGGTGGCCAGCATCCCCGTCAGGTGGCCTATGAGCCGTCCTGCCTTGCCTCGCGCCAGCTCTGCCACATCCGGGTTCTTCTTCTGGGGCAGCATCGAGCTACCGGTCGCGAAAGCATCGTCCAGCACGACGAAGCCGAACTCCTCACTCGACCACAGCGCGATCTCCTCGCCTATGCGGGAAAGGTGCACGCCGATCATGGCCAGATCGAACAGTGCCTCCGCGACGAAGTCACGATCCGAGACGGCATCCATCGAGTTCTCGAAGCGGGCAGCAAAGCCCAGATTCTCCGCGACGAAGTCCGGGTCGAGAGGTAGCGACGAGCCGGCCAGTGCCCCGGCGCCAAGCGGGCTCACGTTCAGACGGTCAACGCTGTGCACTATGCGGTCAAGGTCCCGCCCGAGCGCCCAGCCATGGGCTAGCAAGTGGTGGGCCAGCAGCACCGGCTGCGCACGCTGAAGGTGCGTATACCCCGGCAGGTAGGCATCCCCAGCCTCGGCAGCGCGAGTGACGAGAACCTCTTGAAGCTCGATGACTCGAGACACGATCGCGAGCAACTCCCTTCGGGCGAAGAGCCTCAGGTCGGTCGCCACCTGGTCGTTCCGGCTGCGCCCCGTGTGAAGCTTTGCCCCGACGTCGCCGGCTATCTCTGTCACCCTGCGCTCGATCGCCGTGTGTATGTCCTCGTCGCTCGGTTGGAAGGCGAAGTCTCCACCGAGTTCCTCCTCGACGCGATCAATCGCAGCGAGCAAGATCGCCACCTCGTCCTCCGTGAGGATCCCGCCACGGCCCAGCCCCCTCACATGCGCTCGCGAGCCTGCAATGTCGTCCCCTGCCAGACGCCTGTCGAACGTCAGGCTCTCGGTGAAGGCGAGCACCTCGTCAGCCGTCGTAGCCCCCAGGCGTCCCTCCCAGAGCGTCATCAATCGCCCCCCTGGGGTGATGGCTGGACCTGTGATGGCTGGACCTGTGATGGCTGGACCTGTCGAGAGCCGGTGTGCTCGGCCGCCGCACCTTCTCCCTGCTTGGACGCCCAAGTTGCAACACCCAATCCCCACAGGCGAACGAAGCCCTCGGCATCTTCGTGCCTGAAGGTGTCGGCGGCGTCGTAGGTGGCAAGCCCGTAGTCGTACAGCGCCACGGGGCTGCGCCGCCCGGAGACCTTGCAGCTTCCTGCCGACAGCGAGAGGCGAACCTCTCCCGTGACATGACGCTGGGTCGTCGCGAAGAACGCATCGAGGGCTTCCTTCAGGGGGGAGAACCACAGCCCGTCGTATACCAGCTCTGCCCAACGTGGCTCCAGCCTCGCCTTCTCGTGGGCAAGATCGCGCTCGAGGGTCAGATCCTCCAGATCCCCATGGGCTGCCAGGATCGCCAGGGCGCCCGGGCACTCGTATGTCTCGCGGCTCTTGATGCCGACACGGCGGTTCTCCACCATGTCTATGCGCCCCCAGCCATAACCACCTACGACCGAGCCGACCTCGGCGATGAGGTCGACGAGGGGGAGGGTCCGGCCGTCGAGGCTCACCGGTACGCCGGCCTCGAAGCCGATCACCAAGTCGTGTGGCTCGGTTGCCACCGGCCTCGTCAGCGCGAAGATGTCGTCGGGAGGCGAGGCCCATGGATCCTCGAGCGCACCACACTCTATTGCCCGACCCCATAGGTTCTCGTCAATCGAGTAGAGCTTCTCCCGCGTTACCTCGATGGGTATCCCATAGCGAGCCGCATAGTCGACGCACTGCTCCCGTGTGAGCCCCCAACTGCGGGCCGGGGCCAGGATCTCCAGGTCCGGAGCCAGAGCCCTCGTCCCGACTTCGAAGCGGACCTGGTCGTTTCCTTTGCCCGTGCATCCGTGTGCCACCGAGTCTGCTCCGTGGCGGCGCGCCTCTGCCACCAGATGCCGGACTATCACCGGTCGTGACAATGCAGAGACAAGCGGGTACTTGCCCTCGTAAAGCGCATTCGCTGCAATCGCAGGGACTACGAACTCCTCAGCCATCTCCGCTCGAGCATCGACCACGATTGACTCGACCGCGCCCGCAGCCAGAGCGCGGCTGCGGATTGCCTCGAAGTCCCCTCCTTGGCCTACATCCACAGCTACGGCCACGACCTCCACCCCCGACTCCTCGGCCAGCCACTTGACCGCCACCGAGGTGTCGAGCCCACCGCTGTATGCCAGCACCACACGTTTGGCCATCTCTTCTCTCCTCCATCGCTTCCATCACTCACATCACCGCTGTCGAACCGCTCCGGCACCGCTCCGGCACCGCTCCGGCACCATTGGCGAACCCAGGCAACCCGTCCCTTCCTCACGGGGCTGTCCCACCGGCAACTCATGTAATCGGCCGCTGGGACTCTCCGAGCGTGCCGGTACTCTCCGCGCCAAGCCCTGACGCTTCGGCGAGACGACCCGCCACAGCGGCTACCGCATGGTCCTCGGCCACGACCACCAGGACAGTGTCGTCGCCCGCCACCGTACCCACTACGCCGGGCATGTTCCCCCTATCGATCACAGAAGCAACTACGTGGGCCGAGCCTGGGGGCGTCCTCAGGACCACCAGATTTCCCGAATGTGCGATCTCCACCACCCACTCCCCGAGCACCCTGCGCAGGTGGTCCTCGGGTGCCACCTGACGGGTGGGCAGTTCGGGAAGCGCGTAGACAGTATCACCGCCCGGCACCCTGACCTTCACCGCACCGATCTCCTCCAGGTCACGTGAGACTGTCGTCTGGGTGGCCTCGACCCCTTCGGCAGCAAGCAGGGCCACGACCTGGCTCTGGTTGCTCACCGAGTTGGTTTCGAGCAGCTTGGCTATGCGGTGCTGGCGCTGCTGCTTGCCCATTCTCACAAAACGACGCCTCCCGGTGCATCGTCTCCGAGCAGCCACGCTAGAAGCCCGCGCATCGCGTGCATCCGGTTCGCGGCTTGGCTCCAAACGACGCTATGGGGTCCTTCAAGCACACCTGCGCTTATCTCCTCACCTCGATGCGCCGGCAGGCAGTGTAGAACGATCACTTCCGAAGAGGCCCGCGCCACCAACGGCTCGTCCACGGTGAAACCCTCGAATGCCTTGCGCCGGTCGGCAGCCTCGGGCTCCTGGCCCATGGAGACCCACACATCCGTGTAGAGCGCGTCAGCCCCGGCAGCGGCTTCGGCAGGGTCAGTGGTCACTTCCACCACCGCGCCCAGCCGGGCGATGCGGTCCAGATCGGCAGGCGACGGCCCGTAACCCTCCGGAGCCGCCAGCCGCAGGCTCATCCCGGACATGGCACATGCAGCAGCCAGCGAGCGCCAGACATTGTTCGCATCCCCCACATAGGCCAAGGTGCGGCCTCTGGTTGCCCCCCACCTCTGCCGCATGGTCAACACGTCCGCAACTGCCTGGCCTGGATGCGCCAGGTCGGACAGCAAGTTGACCACCGGCACGCCCACGCCTGCTGTGTCAATCGCCGCGGCCATACGCACCAGAGTCCGGTGATCGACCACGCGTGCGCAGATCACCGAGTGGTAGCACGCCAGGGTCCTCGCCACATCCTCAGCCGTCTCGCGGGAGTCGATCCCGACCTCCGAGCCCTGTATATAGACAGGATGACCACCCAGGCCGAACACGGCAAGCTCGGTAGCGCTCCTGGTGCGCGCTGAGGGCTTCTCGAAGACCAACGCCGCCCCCTTGCCCGCGAGCGCCTTGGGGGTGTCCGCCACAGACCGTTCGGCGATCCTCAACACCTCTTCCAGCTCTCCAGCCGACAGATCATCTATGTCGAGCAGATGCCTGGTCATGCCCCTGTGCTCCCGGCAGCAGCCAGGACCTCACCTATGACGTCCCGAAGGATGGAAAGCGCCTCGTCTATCTGCTCGGAGGAGACCAGCAGCGGCGGTGCGAGCCGGACGGTGTCGGGACGTGCGGCGTTCACCACCAGACCCCTGGCCAGGGCACCAGCCTCGATCTCCCCCGCCACTTCCCGAGCGAGACCAGCGCCTAGGAGCAAGCCGTGCCCTCGAACCTCGACGACGCCTGGAATGGCAAGCAAGCCCTGGCGGAGCTGCTCTCCCGAACGCGCCGCGCGCCCGGGCACGTCCTCCGCCTCCATCACCGCCAGCGTGGCATTGACGGCTGCCATCACCAGCGGCTGCCCGCCGAACGTCGTCGCATGGTCCCCGGGACCGAAGGCCGCGGCAACCTCCCTTCGGGCCCAGCACGCGCCTACAGGTACGCCGTTGCCCAGAGCCTTCGCCATCGTCACCACGTCCGGTTGCACGTCGGAATGCTGGAAGCCGAACCAGCGACCCGTCCGACCCAACCCTGTTTGGACCTCGTCCATCATGAGCAACACTCCGCGTTCGGTGCACAGCCTACGAACCTGCGCGAGATAGCCGGGCGAGGGCTGGATCACGCCTGCCTCCCCCTGGATGGGCTCGATCAGGACCGCGGCCACCCGTGCCGGATCCAGGGCTTCCTCCATGGCTGCGATGTCGTCGTAGGCCACATGCTCGAAACCCTCCGGGAGCGGCTCGAAGGGGGGATGCTTCTCCAGCTGACCTGTCGCATGCAGGGTAGCCAGCGTGCGCCCGTGAAAGGAGCCGAGAGTGCTCAGCACCACGTAACGCCCCGGACCGGCCCACTTGCGCGCCAGCTTGATCGCGCATTCGTTTGCCTCTGCACCAGAGTTGGCGAAGAACACCTGCCCATGAGCGCCCGTGAAGCCCGAGACCAGACGATCGAGGGTAGCCGCTGCTCGAGGCGCTGGCATGGTCCCGTAGAGATTGGATACGTGCAGCAAGGTCCTTGCCTGCTCGGCCAGGGCCGTTGCCACCTCCGGGTGGGAATGCCCTAGGGACACCACAGCCAGCCCGGAGAGGAAGTCCAAATAGCGCCGGCCCTCGGAGTCCCACAGTTCGGTTCCTTGTCCCCGTACGAAAGTAACCCGGGGAGGGCGGTATGTCCCCATGAGGAAGGAGCGATCGACCCCACCGCTCGTGTCTCGTGTCATGAACGCAATCCTCCATCCGGATCGGTCACCATTGTCCCCACTCCATCGTCGGTGAACACCTCGAGCAGCAGCGCGTGCGGAACGCGACCGTCGAGGATGTGCGCGTGCCCGACCCCACCACGCACTGCCCTGGCACACGCCGCCACCTTCGGAGCCATACCCGAGCCGGCAACGCCCGCGGCAACCAGCTCGTCGATCTGGTCGGCAGTGACCCTGCGCAGCAGCGTCGCGGGATCCCGGGGATCAGCCCGTAACCCCTCCACATCGGTCAAGAACACGAGCTTCTCCGCTTCGAGCGCCTCGGCCAGGGCACCTGCCGCAGTATCGGCATTGATGTTGTAAGCCTGCCCCGCTGCATCGGCGGCAATGGTGGCAACCACCGGGATGATCCCCTCGGCTATCAGGCGTTGGAGGAGCGTCGGGTCGACCACCTCGACATCCCCCACGAAGCCGAGCTCGGCGCTGCGAGGTTGCGCCCTCATCAGGTTTGCGTCCTCGCCGGACAGACCTACGGCAAGCGCGCCGTGTATGTTCACGGCTGACACGATCTCGCGATTCACCTTACCCACCAGCACCATACGTGCTATCTCCAGGGTCTCGGCATCCGTGACGCGCATGCCGTCGAGGAACTCCGGAACCTTGCCCAGTCGCTTCATCATGTTCCCGATCTGGGGACCACCTCCGTGAACCACCACCGGAAGCATCCCAACCGAGCGCATGAGGACGATGTCCTCGGCAAAGGAGACCAGCGCTTCGCCCGGGCCTGCGGATCTGCCCGACGACACAGCACCGCTGCCCGACGCCACAGCACCGCCGCCCGACGACACAGCACCGCCGCCCGACGACACAGCACCGCCGCCCGACGACACAGCACCGCTGCCCGACGCCAGGGCATTGCCACCGTACTTGACCACCACGACCTTGCCCCAGAATCGCCGGATGTAGGGAAGCGCCTCGACCAATACCGCGGTCTTGGCAGAAGCTGCTGCTGCTGAAGGCCCCTGCCCAGTCATGGGTAGATGCCAGTCATAGGCAATCCGGCTGCCTCTTCGAGGCCCAAAGCGATGTTCGCAGCCTGCACCGCCTGGCCCGACGCGCCCTTCACGAGGTTGTCTATTGCACACAGAACGAGAACCCACCCGGTGCGGTCATCCACCCTGACCGTCAGGTGAGCGCAGTTCGACCCCATGGTCGCCTTCGTAGATGGGGGCGTGTCCGCGACGACGACGAAGGTGGAGTCTCGGTAGGTCTCCCGCAGAACCTCCATCGCCCCACTGGTATCCATATCACCCGCCGTACGAGCCGGCCGCGCGTAGCAGGTAGCCAGTATCCCCCTGCTCATGGGGGCCAGGTGGGGCGTGAAAAGCACCGTCGCCCCGGTCGCCTGCTCGATCTCCGGCGTATGGCGGTGATTGAGCAGGCCGTAGGCAGTGAAGTTCTCGTCTGCTGCAGCGAACTGTGTGGAGCTGGCAAGACCACGTCCGGCACCCGATACCCCGCTCGCTGCATCCACCACCACTCCCTCGGCTTCGATCACGCCGGCCCGGACCAGCGGAGCCAGCGCAAGCGCCGCTGCGGTCGGATAGCAGCCGGGCGACGCTATCAACCCGGTGTCCGTCAGCCCGTCATAGAACAGCTCGGGCAGCCCGTAGGCGAACTTGGCAAGCAGCTCCGGCGCGCCATGCTCACGGCCGTACCACTTCCGGTAAAGGGCCGGATCTCTGAGGCGGAAGTCCGCCGACAAGTCGACGAGCAGTCGCACGCGACCATCGAGGGCGACCACATAGCGTTCGGAGGCACCGTGGGGCAGAGCAAGGAACACCACGTCGAGCCCTGCAAGATCTGCCGGCTCGGCGGCGACGAACCTCATATCCCCGTATACAGCCGCGAGCGAGGGGTACAGCTCCCCCACCTCTTGGCCTGCCTGGGTATCCGCCCCCGCTAGAGCCACATCGAGCCCCGGGTGGCTCGCGCACAGCCGCAACAGCTCAGCACCTGTGTAACCCGATGCACCAACGATGCCTACCTTCATACTTGCAACACTATACCTTGTTACGCATAATCATGCATCATTGGCATTGACCTATTTCATACTTTGTCATATCCTTCTGATGTGATCGATGACGACGTTCAAACCATTCTGGATGCAGTGCCCGAGTTCGCGGACTGCTACCTCGATCTTGTCGAAGCGGCTGACGGAGACCCCGGGGCAGCGATGGTGTTCGGCGAGTTGGCCTGGTACGTCTCGGATCTCACCGCCTCCGTCGAGCCCTGCCGTTGCCTGCTCCAGCGCTGCCTCGCAGCCGTGGAGACGGTCGCCCACGCGTCCGCGGACGCGCAGGAGCTCGTAGGAGGGGCATTCCTTGACAACTTGCCACCTGCCGACCTACGCAGCCTCATGCCCTGGTTCGGCCCCCACACCGCCGCCATGGTAGAGGCGGGCGACGAGGACCGGTGCCGATGATCTGAGCGACCGTGACCTCTGTAGCGGCTGAGGCCGCCATTGCCCTCGAGGTGTTTTGACATCCTCCCCAGGGCTGAAGCCCGGGGCTCGTGCTCGCGTTTCTGTCACGGATCAACGCAGGCGCGCCTCGTGAGCGCTGACCACGGCGTCGATGCAGCTCCTGCGCAAGAGACCGACCTCCTCGTCGGTGAGGGTACGGTCCTGCGCACAAAAGCGCAGGCGATAGGCCAGGCTGCGGGCTCCAGCAGGTATTCCCGACCCCCTATAGACATCGAACAGCCAGACATCTTCGAGCATCTCGCCCCCGGATGATCTGAGTGATGCCTCAACCGATCGGGCCGGAACCTTGTCGTCCACCACGAAAGCCAGGTCGATGTCACTTGATGGGAACCGGCTCACCGGACGGGCAACCGCTCTCCGGCGCTCCGCTGCGCCGAGAAGAAGACCCATGTCGATCTCCAGCCATCCCACACGGGTCTGGTCCTGGCCATCCACGGCGATGCCGAAGGCCTCCAGGACCTCTGGATCGATCTCACCCACCACTCCCAGGGGTACCCCTGGAGGAAGCCGACCTGACGAGCTGGTGACCACGAGCTGCCCGCTGCGAGTCGGGTGGAGCCCGGCCATCAACGCCCATCCGGTCTCGCTCCCGCCTGCAGCTCCACCGGGATGCAACTCACCCCACTCGCCCTGGGAGATCTCGATGCCTTCGATGCCGAGCGCTTCGGCCAGGGTCGTCCAACTCCTCACTGCCGTCGTGGCATCATCGCTTCCGCTCGCGAACATCGCAGCCAGGAGCTCCCTCTCGTCGACCACCGTAGAGCCCGTGCGCCTCAACGCCTCAGCCACTCGCTCGGCGTCGGGTGGGGGAAAGACCTTCCCGATCTCGAATAGCCTCAAGTCGGCCTGCCGCCTGTCGCAATTGAACGCGAGCGCCTTCAGCATCCCCGGCAGCAGCCCCAGCCTGAGAACTGACTCGTCAGGGCTGAGGGGATTCGCAAGCTCCACCGCCGGCCCGCTCATCCGAGCCCGCTCATGGTCTCGCGGGGACACCAGGGATGGCGTCCATGCCTGGTGGGCTCCCAGGCCTGCCAGGACCTCCGCCACGAGCCTCCGTTCACGCTGATAGCGCGTCAGGTGCCCTACCTGTGTTACTGCCAGGCGTCGGCGCGGCAAGTTCGCATACCCGTGGTGGCGCGCCACTTCCTCGATCACGTCTATCTCGCGGCTCGTATCGGGTCTGAAGCTCGGAACCTCGACACTGAGCACACCTGGCTCCGCCACCGAGCACGAAAACCCGATCGGCTCGAGGTAGCCCTCTATCGCCCTACCGTCGAGCTCACTTCCGAGCACGGCGTTGACTCGTTGCACCCGAACCCTAAGCCGCCGACGCTTCGGGAGGACCCCGTGCTCGTCGATGACGCCGCGCGCCACCTCGAAGGAGCCACCGGCAGTGGTCGAGAGCAGCTCGATCAGCCGAGTCGAAGCGCGATCTATACCCTCGATGTCACAGCCTCGTTCGAAGCGGGCAGAGGCTTCCGAACGCAGGCCCAGGCGCTTAGACGTGCGAGCTATCGCCATGGGATCGAAGTACGCCGCCTCGAGCAGAACCTTCTCGGTCCCATCGGATATCTCGGTTCCCGCCCCGCCCATCACCCCGCCTATTCCCACCGGTACGTCGTGGGCATCGCAGATGACACAGTCACGAAGCGGATCGCCCGGACCCACGCTCTTCAGCCCGAGGTGACGCTCCACCCCGTCGAGCGTGCGGATGACCTCACCCGGGCGTGCGGCCCGAACGCGCAGCTTGCCATCCTCCAGCTTGTCCAAGTCATAGGGATGAGTCGGCTGGCCCAGCTCCAGCATCACGTAGTTCGATGCATCTACCACGTTGTTCAACGGGCGCATGCCGGCCAGGACGAGACGTCTGGCAAGCCAACTGGGTGACGGGCCGACACTCACGCCGGTGAGCACCCTCGCGGTAAAGCGTGGGCACAGGTCGAAGTCGACCACCTCCACGCTTGCCAAGCCGCCGACTTGCGAGGGACCCTCCACACCGGCCACACGGGGCTCGGGAATAGCGAATGGCAGGCCGAGACGAGCAGCAAGATCACGCGCCACGCCTGCGATCGACCACGCATCCGGGCGATTCGCCTCGACCGCTATGTCGAACACCGCATCCGCCTCGATGCCGAGCGCCTCTGTCAGAGGAGTGCCGGCCTCCGGCGCCCCTTCAAGGACGAGAATGCCCTGCTGATCCTCGGACAGCCCCAGCTCCCGGCCCGAGCACAGCATCCCATTGGATACGACCCCCTTCATCTTCCGGCGGGCTATCTCGAAACCACCTGGGAGAACGGCACCGACCTGGGCCAGCGGGACCCTGTCGCCGACCTCGAAGTTCCATGCGCCGCAGACGACCTCGACTGGCTGCCCGCCCGTCGAGACACTCACCTTCCTGATCCGGTCGGCACCAGGAATGGGGTCTATGCCCAGCACTTCGCCGACAACTACATCGCTCAGGCCCTCCCCCACCAGTTCGATGCTCTCGACCACCAAGCCGAGATTGTCGAGAACGCCGGCGATCTCCGCCGGCTTGCCATCGAAGGGCGCAAAGTCCCGCAGCCATGAGAAGGGTACGCGCACGTGAATCCTCTCTCGTCCTATCTAGAGCTGCCGGAGAAAGCGCGCATCGTTCTCGAGCAGAACGCGCATATCGGGTATACCGTGCCGCATCTGGGCACACCTGTCTATGCCGAACCCGAACGCGAACCCCGACCATTCCTCGTCGTCGATTCCCACTGCGCCGAGAACCGCAGGATCGACCATGCCGCACCCACCCAGCTCGATCCAACCCGTCTGGGAACACGTCCGGCACCCGACGCCGGCGCATATCGTGCAGGTGATCTCGAACTCCGCGGATGGCTCGGTGAACGGAAAGAACGCGGGCCGCAGCCTGGCGTGTATGCCCTCTCCGAAGTAGGCCGTGGTAAAGGCATCGATCGTACCAGCCAGGTCGGAGAAGCTGATTCCTCGGTCTATTACAAGCCCTTCGATCTGGTGGAATATGGGCACATGACGTGCGTCCGGCGTGTCGCGCCTGTAGCACCTGCCCGGCACCACTGCGTAGATCGGAGGCCTCTGAGCCTGCATGAGACGTATCTGCACCGGCGAGGTGTGGGTGCGCAGGAGCACCGTCTCGGGATCACCGAGACGGAGGTAGAAGGTGTCCCACATACCCCGCGCCGGATGCGCCGGGGGCATGTTGAGCGCTTCGAAATTGTACCAATCGGTTTCCACCTCAGGGCCCTCGACAACGATGAACCCCATGCCCACGAACACATCTTCCAGCTCATCGCGCGTGCGCTGCACGACGCCCGGATGGCCGCGAGCTGGAGCGGGGGGACCCATCCGTCCACCTGGGCGGCCGCCACGATCCAGAGGAAAGGACATCACTTCGCTCAGATCTATTCGATCGCTCTCGAGCCTGGTCTGCCTGGACGCAGCCCTGAGCTCTTCGCGCCTTGCCACGAGGAGAGACTCGATCCGTCCGCGTACCTCGTGCAAGCGCCTGCCGCGTTCGCGGCGCACGTCTGGAGGCAGGCCTCGGAGCTCCCGATTCACCTCTGCCAGGCGCGAGCGCTTGCCAATCAACTCGGCTTCTACGACATTGACATCGGCTACGGATTTGCAGCGGGCCAGGAGTGACTCCGCTTCGACCACGGAACCCTCCACATCGAGATCCTCCACGCCGGTCACAGGACTCTACGAGCGTTCGGTAGGCGCTGTGGATTCGACATGGCCTACAGCGTAGAACGCCGGCGAGCCACCTCGAAGCAGAGGACTGCCGCCGCCGTCGAGACATTGAGTGACTCGGCGCGTCCGGGCAGCTCGATCGTTACCGCCTCGTCCATGAGCCCCGACAGGGTATCCGGCAATCCGGAGGCCTCGTTGCCGAATACCACTGCCACACGCCCTCCGAGGTGCGCCGAGGTATGGGGAGCGCCGCCATGGGCGACAGCGGCTATCCGACGCATGCCGAACTCCCCCAGCCGGCCAAGTGCTGCCAGGGGCTCCTCGGACACGACGACCGGGAGATGGAACACCGACCCTGCCGATGCTCGGACGGTCTTCGGGTTCCGCGGGTCAACCGCCCCCCGGCAGCAGACAACACCGTCTGCCCCGGCAGCATCGGCCACCCTGATGACAGCACCTGCATTGCCAGGATCACGCACGTCTACACACACGACCACGAACGACGCTTCGCGCAGATCGTCGATGGCCGCAACTGTAGAACGCACGACCGCAGCAAGCGGTTGGGGGCTCACAGTACCGGCAATACGCTCCATGACCCCGGACGCCAGGTCGAACACACGGGCCCCCTGAGCCACCGCACGTCCGACCACCTCGCCTACAGATGCATCCCCTGACGCCTCGGGCGACAGGAACACCGTTTCCACCCATACGCCTGCTCCGAGTGCTGCATCGAGAAGCTTCGGCCCCTCGATCACCATCACCCCCTCGGCATCCCGAGCACTACGTCTGCCAAGCAACCTGCGCAGTCGTTGTACCCTCTGATGGCGGAAAGCGAGCTGGGAGCTCAGGAGCCGCCCATTTCACCGGCCATTGCCCGGGTGGCAACCCCGACCAGCGACGCAAACACCTCTGGCTCCCGCACGGCCAGGTCTGCGAGCACCTTCCGGTCGACATCCACCTCGGCACGCTTCAACCCGGCTATGAACTGGCTGTAGCTCGTCCCATTCACCCGTGCGGCGGCATTGATCCGCTGGATCCACAGCCGGCGGAAGTCGCCCTTGCGCGCACGCCGATCACGGTAGGCATACTGCAGGGAGTGCATGACGGCTTCATTGGCCGATCGGTAGCTCCTGCTCCGGTTCCCGTAATATCCCTCAGCCTGCTCAAGTACTGAACGATGGTGCTTCTTGCCATGCACGGCGCGCTTGACCCTGGCCATGACGAACTCCTTTCGTGACGATGAGACTTGTGTGACAGGTTGCCTGCCGCCGGCAGCTCACATCAGGCCGGCTCTCACAGATGGCGGCAGCTAGCGGCCGAGCAGGCGACGAACCTGGCGCAAGTCGGCGGAGGCCACGTCTGCCTCACGGCCGAGGCGCCGCGTGCGGGTGCTCGACTTCTTCTCGAGCAGGTGTGACCGCATGGCCCTGCGCCGCCGCAGGCGGCCCGTGGCGGTGATCTTGAACCGCTTGGCTGCTCCTCTGTCGGTTTTCATCTTCGGCATCTCGTCAGCTCCCGTCTGCACTTGCGCTGGCACTGCCACCATCGGCGTGCCCGTCACCGGCCCTGTCATCGACATGATCCTGATCCGCATGCTCTGCCTTCGCGGCCGCAGCCTGGCGCGCGCGCTTATCAGGCGCCAGGACCATCACCATGTTCCGTCCATCCAGCCTTGGGGCCGACTCAACACGTGCGCTCGTCTCGACACTTTCCGCCACACGATCAAGGATCCTCTTGCCCAGCTCCGGATGGAACACCTCTCGACCGCGGAACATGATCGTCACTTTCACCTTGTGACCCTCGGCGAGGAATCTTGCCACCTGCCGTGTCTTGGTATCGAAGTCGCCCGGACCGATCTTCGGTCTGTACTTCATCTCCTTGACACCGACGCTCAGGGTCTTGCGCCGTGATTCCTTGGCCTTCTGAGCAGAGTCGAACTTGAACTTTCCGTAGTCCATTACGCGGCAAACCGGAGGCACTGCCTGGGGGGCAACCTCTACGAGATCCAGGTCGGCCTGCCGTGCGATGGCCAGTGCCTCGGGTAGCGGTTTGATCCCGAGCTGGCGCCCTTCGGGGTCTACCAAGCGCACATCACGAGCACGGATCCTGTCGTTGATCCGTGGCTCGCTGGTCGTCGTGGCGGTGGCGATGCGGCATCCCTCCAATTGACTACTGGCCCCGAGCCTCCTCGGTGCCAAAAATGTGAGGGTGGCCGCCATTGCCACATGACCGTCGAGGTCATTGTGAACCCGGCTCACCGAACACGGTGGACGGGTGGGGGTGACCCACTGGCGGTACCCCACTTGCTCTACTGTCTCGCTCGCATACGCTATCAGGCGTGAGCACCCTCTGGACACCCGAAGGCGAGCACCCCGTCCGCGCTCGCAGCGACGCAGCCCAACCCGCCAGCAGCCAACCCGCCAGCAGCCAGGCTGGGGGCGACCAACCCGCCAGCGACCAACCCGCCAGCAACCAGGCTGGGAGCGATGCACTCCCCGACGAGGAGGCTGCCCGTGCCCGCCTGGACGAGCTTCGCCGGAGCCTGGCAGACACGCCGGTAGAGGTCGTGATCGCCAACCACGCCTACGGGCTGTTCGAACTTGCAGCGCTGCACCTGTCAAGCCAGCCTCCGTCACTCGAAAAGGCCCGCCTGGCTACAGACGCCATGGGGGCATTGGTGGAGGGGATGTCCGGGCGGCTCGGGGAATCCGAGAACGAGCTGGCCTCAGCCCTCGCCCAGATCCGCCTCGCGTTCGTCCACATAGCAAACGAGCACCCGAAGGTGACGCCGGATCCAGCTCCTTGACTTGAATTGGGCCCAACCGCGAATTGGGCCCAACCGCGAATTGGGCCCAACCCACGACTGGCTCAGATCGATCTTCCCAGACCATCGGGCGTGATGCCCCAGGTAGCCCGCCAGATATCGCCGGGCGCGATCCGTACCAAGTCGCGTCCTGACCGCAGTGCATCGGGTGGGCACGTCATCGGCTCTATGGCCAACGCTGTCCGGCGGCTGCTCGCTGGATGAACGGTGTCACCTGTGAACACCATCACGTATCCGAAGCACGTGTCCATCCACACTGCCAGCCGCCTGCCGGCTCCCGAGTCCTCCAGCTCGACGCTCGCGAGCCCGTCGGCAGACCGCTCGAGGTCGAAGTATGCGGTATCCAGCCGGAGGCTGCCGATCCGGTGCCCAACACGAAAATCAAGCTCGGTGCCTTCCACTGCGGCCTCGCCGGTAGGCAGACCCCGCTCGTCCGCAACGAGCCGGCGACCGGCAGGCACCTTTAGACGCGCCGTATCGATCGACGGCGTCCCTACTGTCAGGTACGGGTGAAATCCCAGTCCGAACGGCGCGGGCAGCGTACCTGGGTTGGTTACCTCTGTCGTGACCGCAAGCCCTGCGCGGCCCAGTCGGTACTCCACGGCAAGATCGATCATCCACGGGTACCCCGGTTGCGGGTACAGCCTGCAGGCCAGGACAACCACATTCTGGGCACGTGAGACCAACCGCCATGGCAGCCACCTGACCAGACCATGAATGGCGTTCCGGCGTTCCGGCTCGTCGAGAGCAACACGGCCCTCGATGCCTTCGTAGGCATACCTGCCATCACCGACCCTGTTCGGCCATGGCGCCAGCACCTGACCGCGCCCTGAAGAGCTGATGTCGGTGACTGGGAAACCGTCTACGACTGAGTCATCCCCGACCCTGTAGGAGCGAAGGGTCGCACCGACCTCGGTCACCACTACCTCTTGACGGCCATAGCCTATGGAGTGCTGATCGCCCGTAGGAGCCACTTCGGCAGCGTCATGACCGGTTTTGTCGGTGCGCAAGGAGTCGCCGGTACGGCCAGGGTCGTCTTCGTGCATGGCTTCCTTCCATCTTCCGTGACGGTTACGGCTCTGGCCGGCTGTACCTGGGTCTTCTCACGAAGCGTACCGGTCGGCGCGGCCAAAGCACCGTACCCAGGGTAACTCGGTGCCACCAGGCACCGGTATGGTAGTCGGGGAAGCCGGTAGCTCTCCGCGGCCGCCGGATGATCAATGGCTGATCGATGCCGACGCTTGACGAATCGACGCCGACGGTTGACGGACAGGAGCCTCGAGTGCGAATTTTGGTAACGAACGACGACGGTGTTCACGCTCCCGGCATCGCTGCACTGGCCGAGGCTGCTCATGCCACTGGGCACCAAGTCATCGTCGTGGCGCCAATGGTCGACTCGAGTGGAGCCGGGGCCGCCGTCGGTCCGGTGCACCAGCGCGAGGGCGTCGAGTATGCCTCCTATCCCATGGAGGCCATCCCGGACGTACCTGTCTACGGAATAGACGGTCCACCGGCCTTGGCTGTCATCCTCGCTTGCGTCGGGGGGTTCGGACCACGCCCCGACCTCGTGCTCTCGGGAATCAACCTCGGCGCCAACGTAGGCCGCTCCGCACTTCACTCGGGCACGATAGGAGCAGCCCTGACGGCGGCGCACTTCGGTTTGCGCTCCCTGGCCGTCTCCATACGCTACTGCGACGACCCCGTGCCCTGGCAGACTCCTGCCACGCTTGCAGGCGAGTTGGTGCCAGTGCTCGAGGCCGCAGCCCCTGGAACGGTGCTCAACTTGAATGTGCCCAACGTGGCATTGGATGAGCTGCTCGGAATCCGGCGCGGGCGACTCGGCAGCGGGGGCACGATCCGCTCCGCCGTCGTCGAGGAGCCCGATCACCTCCATCTCCCCGATGGTGACGGGCACCCGCCCATCATGAGCCTCCCGTCGTCGCCCTCGGGGATGCTCAGATTGGATCTCGCCATGCCGGGATCGGACAGGAACGCAGATCCCGATTCCGACGCAGGCCTCGTCGCCGCGGGCTTTGCCTCGCTCACGCCCCTGGTCGGCGTCCGCGAGGCTGGAGCCGAAGGCGACAAGGTCATGACCGCAGTTGCCGATGCGCGAATCTTGCAACGCGTTCGTAACCTGGCCTAGTATTTCAGGCATACCACACCACCGGTAGCCGGTGACCACTCAGCAGCCAGTCAGGCTGCCACTCGGGCCTGCTGGGCCCGAGCATTCGAGTGGATCGCCCACGCTCTTTGTCGGCAAGCCGTTTGTGCGCCGGCAGGAGCCACCCTCAGCCAGAACCTCATACGACCATGCCTGCATACACGACACGCAACCGAGGAGGCGCCTGACGACCATCGACGACGGGTTGCTCCGTTACGCACCTCGTACGGACCTGATCTAAGTCCAGGGCCTACCGTCCTTCCCGGCGCTGGCTCCGCGAGACGAATGCGCAGACGACGGGCGCCCGCATTCCCAAGCCCCACCTCAGCCCCACGGGACTCCGTGATTCAAAGGGAGGCGCAAGATGCGGAAGCACCGGCTCTACGGCGTTGTCATCGCCGCTTTTCTCGGAATGGGGACAATCCTCCATCGACCGAGCCAATCAAATATGAATACCGGCACAGTTCTACCTGGCGCCGGGGTACGGCTGGCCTCGGCCAGCCTCTATATGCTGCCCTCCGGCCACGGCCTCACCTCGGGTGTTGCCGCAACGGTCGGGCTGCTGCACACATCACCACACCCGGCGTCGTCAGGCGACGGAGCGGTGGACCTGGCATCGCTCAGGATCCCGGCCCCGCCACCTCCGCAGGCCCAGGCCCAACCTGCACCTGCACCTTTACCACCCGCTGTGACACCAGCGCCACCAGTGCCCGCCGGTGGAGTGTGGGCAGCACTGCGGCAGTGCGAGTCAGGCGACAACTACTGGGCCAACACCGGCAACGGCTACTACGGCGCCTACCAGTTCTCGCTTGCCACATGGGAGTCATTGGGCCTTGCCGGCCTACCCTCGCAGGCCTCGCCAGGCGAGCAGGACGCAGCTGCAGCCGAGCTCCAGGCACGAAACGGCTGGGGCCAGTGGCCTGTGTGCTCTCAACAGCTGGGCCTGGACTGAGAACACTGCCGGTGTGTCGCCAGCCCCGGCCGGTCCTCCCTGTAAGGGAGGTGCTTTCCGGCCGGGGCCTACCGGGATGTAAGCCGGCATCCTCAGGGAACCTTCATCCCTGCCGAAAGTGGGCCCGGCCAGGAGTCCCATGGCTCGCACGGTAGCTGGCGGGCGCCGTCGAGAAAACGATTGGCCTCGACCATAGCCTGCCTGGCAGTGGGGATAGCTCCATGCAGGCGCGGCACCGGGCAGGCATGCGCAGCCGCCGGAAACGCCGCTGCACGCATCACGGGAAGGTCGAACGAAGACTCGACAACGAGCGCCCTCACCGAACGCGCCAGGCGACGATCGAAGATATCGGCCGTCTCCCGCCTCTGGCCAAGCACCTCGCTCGCCAGAGGAGCGTCGGGGGAAAAGCTGGTGAACGATATGCGATGGCCCAGGCTCACCACTAGGCGCATCCCGGCAGCGCCGATCATTCCCCTCCCAGACGTTCCAGGTTGCGGGTAACCAATTCCGCCGTCGAGCGGAGCCAGCATGATCAGGTGGCTCACAGCCATCGCCGGGTATTGCCTGATGGCTTCCCAGGCGATCCAGGCTCCCTCCGAATGGGTCACTACCGTAATCGGCCCCTTCAGCCCGCTCAGCTCGGCGTGGAGCTCCGAGACCAGATGCTCCAGTGGGTATTCCGTGCTGGCGGAATCGTACGGTGCCCCCGAGCGGATGGGGCACACCGATTGGCCCCGGCGAGCACCCCTGCCCGGCCCGCTATAGGAGAAGTACACTGTCTGGCCGCACGAGAAGCCCAGATCCATGGGGTCAAGCGAGAACAGGGCGCCATAGCCGCTCGATGTTCCCATTCCCGCCACCAGGACCAGGGTGCCCGGCCGGGCCCTCACACCCGCTATCGGGCCAGCCTCAGCACCCGAAGTTGGAGGCAGGGCGAGGAAGGCCACGAGGCCCACGATCGCCAGGATCGCCACGGAGGCCAAGCGGGCAGCACCGGCTGGGATGCCCGGCGATGCGAGCCTCCTTATCACTAGCATGGTCATGCTCGCCGAAGCGACCACCCCTATCATCTCCACTGGTCGGCCCTGCCCCTCCACGAGAGCCCCGAGCACTGCCAGGCCTGCGAAGTACGCAACGATGGTCGGCGCCCGCATGCCTCGCACCAGGCCATGGTTCAGCGCCCCTATGAGCCTGCCCCGTCCGCTCCACGGCAAAGGCCCCATCGCGAGAACCAGCACCAACGTGACGGCCATGCCGGCCCAGAGCAGCACGGCATAGAGCAGCGCCTGCCCGCAGTAGGCGAGCTCTGCCGCCACGTACGCCGGTACGACAGCAGCCAGGTAGAAGCGTACGGCGAACCCGAGGCGGCCTTTCCATCCCATCAGAGCAGCCAGCACGACGATCCTGACAGCCAGCGCCAGCATGAGTCCGGCTGCGAACCATGCGGGGGATGCCGCTCGCGACAGCAGGACCCGTATGTCGGTCACCAGACCAAGCGGAGGCAAGGCGACTTCATTGGTCAGACCGGCCCAGGCCGGCAGGGCTCCGGTCACGACCAGCAGCTCCACCCCAGCCGCCAGTGCAGCCACGGGCCACGCCCTGGGATAGGTGGAGTCCCGCCTGTTCACAGTAACTCAGGCTAAGCGAGACAGCGCTCCGGCGCGTTGACACTCGGCTGCCGAATCCAGGCGGACCCAGTAACTCGCTACGCTGCCGGAGATGATACGGCAGATGGACCGCGGCGACCTGGCTACTACCGCCAGGCTGCACCACGACATCATGCCCGATGTCTTCATCACTCGCTTCGGCGTCAAGGTCCTCCGCCAGTACCACCTGGCCTTCGCATCAAGCCCGTATGCCATCGCCCTTGTCGCTACGCCGTCTGACGGCAATCGACCAATCGGCTTCCTGCTCGCTGCGATTGATCCGGCCAGTCACTACCGCTACCTCGTACGTCATCACGGGCTCCAATTGGCCGCTCTGGTCGCCGCACACCTGGTATCCGATCCAGGTCTCGCGTCGGAGCTGATACGCACCCGCGCACGCCGATATGCCTCGGCGGTGTGGCGCGTCCTTAGGCCCGCATCGTCTCCAGCGGGCGTGAACGGGTCGCTCACCGATGCGGTAACAGAGCCGCGAACCTCCGAGCTGGTGGACGTGGCCGTGGAACCCGCGTGGCGCTCGAGTGGCATCGGGGCCTCACTCGTCCGCGCATGCGAAGAGGTCGCCCGGGGCAGTGGTTCGGAACGCATCGAGCTCGTAACGCCTCCAGGCGACTCAGGTGCCGGCAGGTTCTACGAGCGGCTCGGGTGGCATGCCGTGCGCGAGCTCGACAGTCGCAGCAACGAGCACTTCGTGCTCTACCGGCGCGAGCTGCCATGATCAAGACACGACCACATCACGCTGCACTCATGCCGGGGACCGGTGTGCTAGCAACCACCGGCTGTCCACATCGAGGAGATCCATGAGCCCATCAGCGGGCAACCACGACCCGAGCGGTCGAATCGAATTGACCTTCGATGGCAAGGTCGCGTTGATCATGGTGCGCCACCCCCCTCACAACTTTCTCACCGAGCCACTGCTGCGGTCACTTGCCGACACGCTGGCCGGCCTCGGAGGATCCACGCGAGCCGCCGTCATCGGCTCGGAAGGCCGGTCGTTTTGCGCTGGCGCCAACTTCCGCTCCGGCGATGCACCCGATCCCGCGTCCGGCAGCACCTTCGAGGCCTCCACGCGAGCCTTCTATGCCCAGGCTGCGCGCATATTCACGGCACCGGTACCGTTGGTGGCTGCAGTCCACGGCCCAGCCGTAGGTGCAGGGCTAGGCCTCGCTCTGGCCTGTGATCTACGCGTCCTCGGCCAAAATGCCTGGCTCGCGGCTAATTTCGTACGCCTCGGCATACATCCAGGGTTCGCCATCAGCCTCACTCTCCCGCGCCTCGTTGGCCCGGGGCGGGCGTCGGACATGCTCCTCACCGGCCGGCGCGTCGAAGCTGCAGAGGCAGCCTCCATGGGACTCGCCGAACGACTCGTGTCATCGGGCACCGAGATCGAAGTGGCGATCAGGCTCGCTCACGAGATCGCCCACGGCGCTCCCCTCGCCGTCGCCTCCACGCGAGCCACGCTGCGCCAGGGACTCGCCGCCGATGCTGCCGAAGCACTCAGCCACGAGCTGGCAGAGCAGGCACGCCTTGCTGGGACCGCCGATGCCATTGAGGGGGTATCTGCCATGTTGGAGGGCCGCGAACCGACCTTCGACGGTATCTAGCAGTCCCCGGCGCGAGGCATCCAGTCACTGGGCAGGTTACGCTCGCACCCGTGGAACATCGCCATCTCGGAAGATCAGGCCTGAAGGTCTCCGCCATCGCGTATGGCAACTGGATCACCCACGGAGATCAGATCGCCGAGGACCAGGCTCGATCCTGTGTCCGTGCCGCACTGGACGCCGGCATCACCACTTTCGACACTGCAGACGTTTACGCACGTGGAGCGGCAGAGGAGATCCTGGGCAAAGCGCTGGCCGGGACGAGGCGGGAGTCACTGGAGATCTTCACCAAGGTCTACTGGCCCACAGGCACCGGCCAGAACGACCGCGGGCTGTCACGCAAGCACATCATGGAGTCCATTCATGCCTCCCTACGACGGCTCCATACCGATTACGTGGACCTCTACCAGGCGCATCGCTACGACTACGAGACCCCGCTCGAAGAGACCATGAGAGCATTCGACGACCTGGTCCGCCAAGGTAAGGCCCTCTACATCGGGGTATCCGAGTGGAATGCCACCCAGATAGCCGATGCCCTCCGGATCGCAGAGGAGATGGGACTCGACCGCATCGTCTCTAACCAGCCCCAATTCTCGTTGCTGTGGAGGGTGATAGAGCCCGAGGTCCTGCCGCTCTGCCAACGCGAGGGCATCGGCCAGATCGTCTGGTCGCCACTGGCCCAAGGGGTGCTCACGGGCAAGTACCACCCGGGCCAGCCGGCACCCCCCGGTTCCCGGGCAACCGTTCCTTCCGGTTCAAGCTTCGTCAAAGGCTTCATGGGTGACGACGTGCTCGAGCGCGTGGAGAAGCTCGGGGAGCTGGCCGCGCAGGCAGGTCTGTCCCCTGCCCGCCTTGCCCTCGCATGGGTGCTCGCCAAACCCGGGATCTCAGCCGCGATAGTCGGCGCCACCAAGCCCGAGCAGGTGGTGGAGAACGCATCTGCAGCAGGGATCGAGCTCGATGTGAGCCTCATCGCTGCCGTGGAGGAGCTCATGGGTCCGGTGTCCGTCCGAGATCCTGCGCTCACCTTGAGCCCGCCAACGAGGCCCTAGCGATGCAGGTCATCGCAGTGTCATGTTGCACCAGCACAATGGGCCCATGGATCAAGCGCGTCCCCATCTCGTGACCGCCGCCTCCCCCACCCCTCATGCGCGTCAGGAAGACCACGACGCCCGGGTACAGCGTAAGCGTTGGAACCGCCGGGTCGACTCCTGGGAGGATGTCGCGTCGCCCAATCTCACGAGGGTCGTAAACGCCGTAATCGATGCTGCCGGCGTGAAGCCCGGCGAGGCCGTGCTCGACTTGGGCACCGGTACCGGTCAGCTCGCCCTGCCGCTTGCGGAGGCCGGAGCCTCGGTTACCGCGGTGGACGTGAGCCCGGCGATGATCGACCGCCTGGGCATCCGAGCGAGCGAGCGCGGCGTGGCAGTACGCGGCATGGTGTGCCCCATAGAGAGGCTCGACATGCCCGACGCCAGCGTCGATCTCGTAGTGTCGAACTACGTTCTTCACCACCTCCATGACCGGGAGAAGGCTGCCGTCGTCGCAAAGTCGGCCCGCTGGCTGCGCCCCGGTGGGAAGATCGTGATCGGTGACATGATGTTCGGGCGCGGGCGAACCAGCGGCGACCGTCAGGTGATAGCTGGCAAGGTGATGGCATTGGCCAAGCGTGGACCCGGAGGCTGGTGGCGTGTGGCAAAGAACGCCTGGCGCTTCACATTCCGCACGACAGAGCGCCCGGTGTCCGCCGAGGCCTGGACCTCCATGCTCGAGGACGCTGGATTCGTGGACATCCGCATCACCCGGGTGGTGGCCGAGGCAGCCGTCGCAGTCGGGCAGAAGGCCGCCGACCCGGCTGCGACAAACCACGCCGACACGACGCTCACCGATCCACATGCTGCCGGCACGGATGGCGCCGGCACGGATGGCGCCAACCCCAGGAATCCGCGGAACGGCTGAGCGGATCAGCCCGCCGGTGTGCTCGTCAGGTGTCCAACGGGACGTGGACGGGCAAACACCCCGACAAAGTCCCTAGCGGTTCCCTCGAAGTACCGAAGCGGTGGGCGAAGCATCGTCGGCAACAACCGCTGCCCGTTGGACGGGCTCGCAGGTTGCCCGACAGCGTGGTCGAAGTAGAAGTAGTTGACCCAGTCCGTGTTGATGTCTAGCTCCATGGCACGTACCGCCCCAGCATGGGCAAGGACGTCGGCCAGGCTGTAAGCACTTAGGCCAGGACCCGCCGCGTATACCAGAGCCCCGTTCGACGTCACCCCGATCCCAGATCTCCACACGAGCAGGTGGCCTCCGACTGTCGCACCCCACTGCACGGTAGGAGCACGCCGGAGTCCTGCGACAGGGTGCCCCCCGTCGACGATCAGGCTCAGGTTCTGGCGGACCGACGAGATGTCAGACCCCATCGATACGTCACGGCCCCACTGCCCCACCGTCGCCTGGCCATTGCGAAATATGACCAGGGATGCGGCGCCCTTCACCAAGGGCACGGCAGTCTTTCCCTCTGCGTAATAACCTCCCTGGGCGTCCTGCATGCGGAATCCTGAGTTGAACGCAGCAGCCAACGTCGGCCTGAGCGAGGATGCGATGGGGGCCATGTACTTCCACGGCCCTCCCGTCGGAGGTTCCTGAGCCCCGGCAAACAGCCTGAAGCTCAACAGCGTCGGGTCCATCCACGCCACTGCCGCAACCAGGCTCGTGTGAACCGGATCCGGACGCAGATCCGCCACGTAGATAGCCGGTACTCCGTCTACGAGCGGGCCGGCTGGGCGCCACTGGCCCTCACCGGCCAATGCAGGAGTGACGATCGGCGCTATGGAAGGGGGGGCCGGCAGGTGGGCCACCCCCGGTGCAGAGACGGGAACCTTCACATCCGAATGGGCCTTGATCAGGCCAGGGGCAGGTCGCCCCCCTACCGGAGGCTGATGGTGCTCGTACCAGACACGCTCGGCTATAGCCACCACGCGTGCTCCGCCATGTCCCCGTACCCACTCGACCCACCTGACCGACAGCGCAGCGTTACCCGGCTCTGTGACCGCTCCCACGGCGGACACCACCCCGAAGAGCATTCCGGCCACGACCACCAATGCCACGGCCCGCCTTATCCGGATGCGCCTGCGCCTCCGCCTGCGTCTGTCGGCCGCGGAGCGACGCTCCGAGCGGCCCGGGGGGGGCTGGCCGCCTTCGGGTCTCCCTTCTCGGGAACGACGCTCTGCCACCCTCTCCGCCGAGCGCGTGCGCGCGGAATCATCCGTTGCCTGATCGATCACCCCAGTATGGTGCATCGAGTGACATGACATCGCCATGACACGGCCATCACGCCGTTGGGAGACCCGAGCGTCTTGGACACCCGGTGGCTCGCGTAATCTGGTGTACGTGCGCCTGCTCGTGGTCGAGGACGAACCACGCGTCTCACGCGTGCTGCGCCAGGGACTCGAGGAGGACGGCCACGCGGTCGATGTCACCGCCTATGGCGAGGAGGCCATCTGGTTCGCGACGGAGAATGCCTACTCCGTGATCATCCTGGACATCATGCTGCCTGACATCGACGGCTTCGAGGTATGCGCCAGGCTGCGAGCACACAAGTGTTGGACTCCCATACTGATGCTCACGGCCCTGGAGGACGTCCACAACAGGGCAAAGGGTCTGGACGGGGGCGCTGACGACTACCTTGCAAAGCCCTTCAGCTTCGTCGAGCTCGGCGCCAGGCTGCGGGCGCTTGCCAGGCGGGGGGAGAACCCACGACCAGCGGTGCTGAGCGTAGGCTCCCTGCGACTGGACCCCGCCGCCCGCAGGGCTTGGCGGGGCAGCGCCGAGCTTGCCCTGACCACCAGAGAGCTGCGGCTGCTCGAGCTGTTCATGTCCCACCCCGGAGAGATGCTGAGTCGATCCCGCATCTTGGAGGAGATCTGGGACTTCGCGTTCGACGGAGGCTCCAACGTCGTCGACCAGCTGGTCGCCCGCTTGCGCCGTAAAGTCGACCATCCTTTCGGGACGTCGGACATAGAGACGATCCGGGGCGCAGGCTACCGCTTGCGCATCGAGTAACCGAGCGCTGCTCTGTGAGCATTCGCCTCCGGCTGGCCCTGGCAGTTGCCGCCATAACCGCAGCGCTGGCTCTAGCTGGGAGCGTGGCATTCCTCCAGGTCTTCTCGGAAGGCCTCGTGTCGTCGCTCGACGCATCGTTGCACAGCCAGGCCACCTTCGGCATGCAGGCCCTGGACCAGCTGCGCGGCTATGGCGGCTCCGCACACGATGGAGCCGGACAAGGTACTTCCACACGCTCAGCAGGGAGCGCTGACAGCGACGATGCCACGGGGCCGGACATGGTGGCAGGCCGGCCAGGGCAAGCAGGCCGGCCAGGGCAAGCAGGCCAGCCCTACGACCGAGCACTCCCGGAATCGAGCTTCATGGTCCAGTTGATCGCCCCTTCCGGCAAGGTAGTAGAGGCCAGCCCCGCTGCTGGAAACCATCCCCTGGCGCCTGCGCTCACCGTAGGCGAGACACTGCGGAACGGCTCACGGATCTCCACGATCCGATCCACCGCAACGGCCAAGGGCCTGAACCCCGCGAGGAAGTTACGCGTCCTTGCCGAAGGCTCCCCACAGGCGCCCGGGTGGACCGTGGTAGTGGCAGCCTCGCTCACCCAGACAGACGAGGCGGTCCACCGCGCTCAACTCCTCTTGCTCGCGGGGAGCCTCCTGGCGATAGTCCTGGCCGGGACCGGTGCCTGGCTGCTCGCAGGAGCTGCCCTCAAGCCAGTAGAGAGCATGCGCAAGGAGGCCGAACGGATCGCTGCCACCGGCTCCAACGGGTTGCTCGGAATGCCGCGGCGCGACGATGAGCTCGCCTCTTTGGCCGGCACGGTCAACGCGCTTCTCGCCAGCCAGAGGGCTGCGTTGGAACGCCAGAGAGCCTTCACGGCCGATGCAGGTCACGAGCTGCGGACACCCTTCACCGTCCTCCAGGCGCAGCTCGAGCTTGCAGACCGGCCGGGACGGACCCGTGACCAGCTCCGCCAGGCGGTGCGTGATGCAGCTGGCGAGGCCGAACGCCTGGCGCACCTGGCCGAGGACCTCCTGCTGCTATCCCGGATGGACGCCGACCAGCCACTCGTCGTGGAGCCGGTGGACATGGACGACCTCATGAACGAGGTTGCCCAGGTTGGATCGAGCCGAGGAGTTGCACGAGCCATCCAGGTCTCGCTACGCCAGAGCACCCGTCCGGGGGGCGGTACAACCATCGCTGGTGACCGCAGTCGCCTACGGCGGGCCCTGGACAACCTCGTGGACAACGCGCTGCGAGCTGCCCCCGAGGGCTCGGAAATCATCCTGTCTACGATATGGCGACATGACGAGGTTGCCATCGAAGTCCACGACCACGGTCCGGGGTTCCCTGAATCCTTCCTGCCCCGTGCATTCGAGCGATTCAGCAGACCCGACTCTGCTCGTGGCTCCTACGAGGGCGGCTCCGGGCTCGGTCTCGCCATAGTTGGCGCAATTGCTGCTGCTCACGGAGGTCGCGCAGAGGTGGCCAACGACGCCGAGGGAGGAGCCATCGCCCGCATGGTCGTTCCGCTACGACGAAGAGCGCTGTTGTAGGGCGGCGACTGCTCCCACCAGGGTCTCGATTGCCCAGACGATGTCGCCGGCTGCCTCGTCCACGTCCTGGCCCATCCGATCCACCTGCTCGATGAGGGTGCTCGACGACAATAGCAACAGCACCAGGCGCACCAGGCGCCTGCCTGCATCGCTGCCGGCATCGACACCGGAGGCCTCGATACCTCTCACAGCGTCTTGCTCGCGTCTCACCTGACGCAGGGCCCGAAACTCATGGCCCCCCGGCGTGGAGTGGGAAATACGGATCGCTGGAATCTGTCCGGCCAGCTCGTGCCACATGCGTGAGACGAACTCCTCCAGATTCTTGCCGGCTACCACTGGCTCCTCGCCGAGCCAATCCCGCGTATGCCTGTCGACGCCGGATGCAGCTGCTTCGAGGAGGAGCTCCTTGGATGGATAATGGCGGTATATGGTCGCGAGGGACACTCCTGAACGCTTCGAAACTGCTGGAATCGATAGCGCCGCAGGGTGCGTATCCTCCAGAAGGGAGTAGACCGCATCCATGATTGCCCTACGGGTCTGTGCAAGCTGCGCCTCGCGTCCGGATGGATGCCCTGGTGGATTGGTTTCTCGCACATGGACAACCTAGCCCTGCCGGCCGGCGTTCTCCTCACTCCAGGGGCAGGGGCAGGACGCGACCAGCCGGCGCTTGTAGCCATCGACGAGATTCTCTCTGCACGCGGGGTCCCCGTCGAGCGGATCGACTTCCCTTATCGCCTAGCTGGCCGACGTTCTCCAGACCCCCAGCACGTGCTCCTGGCAACGGTTGTCAGCGCAGCCACCGCCTTTGCCGGAGAGCTCGGGGTCGACCCCGGCGCCCTCGCGCTCGGTGGACGGTCACTAGGTGGCCGCATCTGCTCGATTGCCGTGGCCGCCGGCCTTCCTGCGGCAGGGCTCGTGCTAATCAGCTATCCCCTCCATCCACCTGGCAAGCCAGAACGACTGCGCACCGAGCACTTCGACAAACTGGAGCTGCCCTGCCTGTTCGTCTCTGGTACCCGCGACAACTTCGCCACCCCGGCAGAGCTTCAGCGCGAGACCACAGCTATCCCCGGGCCCGTCACCCATGCCTGGATAGACGGTGCCGACCACGGGATCGGCGGTCACGACTCCGAGGTGGCCACCTTGGTGAGCCAGTGGATGTCCGACACCTACGGAGGCGAAACGCCCGCACGACGCTGAGACTCGAGCCATGTGCGGATTTCGTCCGTCGTGGTCCGTCGTGGTCGTCGGCACCGTGATTCTCCATACTGCACCCGCACCAGTTTGTCGGCTCGCGCCACAGCCTGCTCGTAGTCCTCGCGCTCCCAGACGCCGACGACCACCCGCCCTCCTCCGCTAGGCCTCGGCCCGTGTGGCGGTCGGGCCGGTGAGTGCGAGCTGCACGCTCGCGGATGTCGGTCACGTCCCTGGCGACGCCGCTCACCTCGGCAACGAGCGCATGTCGGCCGTACCGCCGCAACACAATACATTGCGCTATGCTCAGAGCGTGCCGATCCCGACTGCCGAGAAAGTCCGCTCCCTCGCCTCGTGGATGGGCTCGGCCAGGCGGCTGGCCGAGTTGCTAGGCGTCGACCCGGCCCAGGTGAGCCGCTGGAGCCGGGGGGAGGGCCCCGGCCTGCTCAACGCCGAACGGGTCGAGGTGCTCGAGCTGGTGCTCTCCGAGCTGTCGCGACTATACGAACCCGAAGCGGCCAGGCGCTGGCTGGTCGGGGCGAACCCCCATCTCGGGGACCGCCGCCCTCTAGACGTGGTCCGCTCAGGGCGACCCGAGGAGCTGTTGGCCGCCCTGCGGGCCGAGCGGGCCGGCTCGCCCGCTTGAGGATCTGGCGGGTCTTCCCGCGCTCGGGCAACGATCCGTTCTCCGAGGGCGGCTCCTTGTGGGCGCCCCGGGCGTACCAGGGCGACGGACGCCACGACAACCCTGACCTCTACGGCGTGCTGTACGCGACCGGGACGCCGGCCGCAGCGGTCGTCGAGGCACTGGCACCGTTCCGAGGGAGCGGGCCACTGTCGCCCGCCCTGCTGCGGCGCGCGGGCCTACCGCTCGCGCTCGCCGGGATCGACCTGGATGACGGGGCGGCCCTGATCGACCTGGACGACCCGGAGGTGCTGCTCCGAGAAGAGCTTCGGCCCTCTGCAGTGGCAACCCGCCAGCGGGGGGTCACCCAGCGCCAGGGAGCGGCACTCTTCGCCAGCCACCCGGAGCCAGTAGGCCTGCGGTGGTGGTCGATCCACGAGGCGTCGTGGGCCGAGCTGAGCCTGTTCTCAGAGCGCTGTGCCGGCCTCATCCGTGAGGCGAGCGTAGTCGACCTCGGCCCGGATCATCCCGTCGTCGCTGAGGCGGCGGGGTGGCTTGGGCTGTGAGGCACTGACCAGATGCGTCCCGCAACTCCCTGCTCCCCTGATCAGGCTGGGATCTGCTCGACTTCCTCGATCCACTCGGCGTTCTCTCGAGCGTGCGCCGCCATCAACCTCCACCTCGCCGGCCTCGCGACCCGCGGCACACCAGCGCCGCAAGCCCTCCCCGAAACGGGGAAACTCGCAAGAGGCTCGGCTCAGCTACAGCCGCTCGTGGTGCCACAGCTTGAGCACACATAGCACGACCCTGCCCGCTGCATCACCATGCCGCACTGGGTGCACAGAGGCGCGTCCTGCTGAACCGCGCGGCCCAGGGCCCCCGCGGAGCGGCCCGAGACCGGCGACGTCACCTCGCGATGCGAGGTAAGCGATACTGCCG
>JAJZJN010000117.1 GCA_021851165.1 Actinomycetes bacterium | reverse complement strand
CGCGCCTGTTCCGCACATTCACGGCAGCAGCCCCTGCCTTCCGCGACGAAAGTCTAGCCAACGACGAGGCGAACCCAGCTGAGCCCGGCAGCCCGAGTACTGGCAGCCCGGGTGCTGGCAGCCCGGGTGCTGGCAGCCCGGCCCATGGTGGCAGCCCGGGTGCTGGCAGCCCGGCCCATGGTGGCACGCCATGACGCATGGGACCTCTAAGTCCTCCCGGACCGTGGCGGTCGAGGGGATCGCCCGCGTCGAAGGTGAGGGGTCACTTCGCGTGGAGGTGGCCGACGGTCACGTATCCGAGGTCGCGCTCAGCATCTTCGAGCCGCCACGCTTCTTCGAAGCGCTTCTGCGTGGCCGCCATTACGCCGAGGCTCCCGATATCACTGCGAGGATTTGCGGAATATGCCCTGTGGCGTACCAGATGAGCGCATGCGCTGCGATGGAGGACGCCTGCGGGGTAGCACCAGACGAGAGGGTACGCCGGCTGAGGCGGCTGTTGTATTGCGGCGAATGGATACAGAGCCACGCGCTTCACATCTACCTACTGCACGCGCCGGACTTCCTCGGCGTTGCCGATGCGGTCCGACTGGCCGACATCGACAGGAGGTCCGTCGAACGCGGCCTCCGGATCAAGCAGGCCGGGAACCTGGTCATGGAGGTCATCGGCAGCCGATCGGTCCATCCCGTGAACGTGCGGCTAGGAGGCTTCTACCGGGCTCCATCGCCCGAGCAGGTCTCCTCGCTGCGAGAGGCGCTCCTCCACGCGCGTGATGACGCGCTCGCAACGGTCGAGTGGGTTGCGGCATTCGAGTTCCCCGATGTCCATGGCGAGTACCGCTTCGTGTCACTGGTCCATCCAGAGGACTACCCAATCGAGCGCGGCCGAGTCGGCTCGTCCGATGGGTTGGACCTGACCCCGTCCGGCTTCGCCGATCTGGTGGTCGAGACACACGCGAGGCGGTCTACCGCACTCCACGCCCGTATCCGCGACAAGGGCTCCTACTTAACCGGGCCGCTGGCACGCTATGCGTTGAACCACGCTCGCCTTCCGCTCGTGGCTCGCCAGGCCGCAGGCCGTGCAGGCATCGGGCCGGTTTGCCACAACCCTTTCCAGAGCATCATCGTCCGCTCGGTAGAGCTCGTGTTCGCCTGCGAAGAGGCCCTGGGGCTGATCGAGACCTACGAACCCCCGGCCCCACCTGCCCGCGAGGTGCCGGCCCGAGCTGGCATCGGCACAGGAGCTACCGAGGCACCACGTGGACTGCTCGTACATCGCTACGAGATCGACGGTACCGGGATGATCAGAACCGCACGCATCATTGCCCCGACCTCGCAGAACCAGCTCACAATCGAGGAGGATCTCAAGCGCGTAGCTGAAGCCAGCCTGGGCATGTCCGAAGCGGACCTCACCTGGCGATGCGAGCAGGCCGTCCGGAACCACGACCCGTGCATCTCCTGCGCAGCACACTTCCTCCATGTGTCGGTGGTGGGTCACTGATGGCTCCTCTGACGGCTGGAGCCGCCAGGGCCGTCGGAGCGACCTGATGGCACGTTGCGTGATAGCCGGGCTCGGAAGCCTGAATCGCAGCGACGACGGAGTCGGTTGCATCGTCGCGCGCGAGACGGGTGCAGCGCTGACCGCCACATCGATAGCATCACCAGTGGACATAGGCCCGGTCGGCGAACCACTGGACCTGCTCGGCAGGTGGGACCACGCTGAGCTCGCCGTAGTGGTAGATGCAACCTCGTCGGACGTCCCACCTGGAACCATCAGGGTCATCGACCTCGATTCGCCCGAGACGGAGCCAGACCGCTCCTATGCCCTCGATGCCTCGAGCACCCATGGCATCGGCCTGCTCGGCGTGCTGCAGCTGGCGAGGGCACTCGGCTCTGCCCCGCAGCGCGTAGTGGTCGTTGGAATCGAGGGCATGGTCTTCGAGGCAGGCAACGGCCTGAGCCCAGCAGTAGAACTGGCCGTTGACGAAGCAACTCGCCGGGTCCTGCAGCTGATCCAGGAGGTGCTCTGCTGAACGCTTTGGCCCGCGGCCGTATACGGTGAGAAGCAGTGCAGGATGCGATCGGCGACGCCGGGGTCCAGGCTGGTAAACCCAGCGACGAGGATATGGTCATGGCGGCCGTCACCGACCTCCTACACGAGCTCTACCCACACTCTCACATGCCACCGGCCAAGCTCGACAGCCGGCTGGATCGTGATCTCGGAATAGACAGCCTCGGCTTGGTAGAGCTCATAGACCACCTCGGCCACCTGTTCGGTGTCGATCTACCCACCTCCGTCATGGCTTCGGCCGAGACACCACACGACCTGCTCGATGCCCTGCGCCGCGCCCCGTCGCGTCTTGGCGCACCGACCACGGGTGACCTCCGGACCGGCCAAGCCTCCTCGGGAGCACGAGCACCGGACGCGGCCACACTCCATCCCCCAGCCGACCAGCGGGCACACCTGGCTCCAGACGCACACCCCGCCCCCGGAGAGATCACCACCCTCGTAGAAGCCCTGGAATGGCACGCCCGAACTCACCCTGATCGTTGCCATATGAGGCTTCTCGGCGAGGCCTACACCCGCCAGCCACAGCACCCCGGCAGTGGTGAGTCGAGCCTTGGTGACCTCGCCTATGGCGAGATGAGCTATAGGGAGCTCTACGAGCAGGCCCGAGGCGTCGCCCACATCTTGAGCGGCTACGGGGTTGGAGCCGGTGACCGGGTTGCCCTCATGCTCCCGACCAGCGACGAGTACTTCTCTGTCTTCATGGGAATTCTTCTGGCGGGTGGTGTTCCGGTGCCGATCTACCCTCCAAGCCGCCCCTCGCAGCTCGAGGAGCACCTCAGGCGCCAGGTCGGCATTCTCGCCAATGCCGCGGTAAGCGTGCTCGTCACGCTTCCCGAGGCTCGCCACATGGCACTCCTGGTTCGCGCCCAAGTGCCCAGCATGAAGAAGGTCGCCATCGCCCGCGACCTCCTGACGACTCGTTCTGACACCGCCAGCACGGGCACCAGGCCCACCGGGCAAGCCACGCCAGAGTCACGGGCACCAGCCGGGGGAGGCGGAGGCGTCGGCCGACGTGACCTCGGTGCTGACCTAGGACTCGGCAGGGACCCCGTCCGTCCTCGTCCCGGAGACATAGCCCTTCTCCAGTACACCTCCGGCAGTACCGACAACCCGAAGGGAGTGGTGCTCACCCACGCGAACCTCGTGGCCAACATGGAGGCGATGGTGAGTGCGGCGCGCATAGACACGTCCGATGTGGTGGTGAGCTGGCTTCCCCTCTACCACGACATGGGTCTCATAGGAACCTGGCTGTCCTCTCTGTACTACGGCATGGTGCTCACGGTGATGACACCGCAGGCCTTCCTGACCAGGCCGTCGCTATGGCTCTGGGCAATTCACCATCACGGGGGGACGGTTTCGGCGGCCCCGAACTTCGCATATGAACTTTGCACCCGGCGCATCGACGATGCTGACATCCAAGGCCTCGACCTGAGCTCGTGGCGAATCGCCTTGAACGGAGCGGAGCCGGTGAGCCCCAGAACCCTCGAGCGCTTCGCCGAGCGCTTTGCCCGCCACGGCTTCAAGCCCGAGGCAATCACGCCGGTGTACGGCCTCGCTGAGGCAGGGCTCGGCCTCGCGTTCCCACCGATGGGGCGAGGCATCCTCGTTGACGTGATCGACCAAGATTCCTTCACGCGAGCCCGACACGCCGTCCCCGCCCGCAACGGCACCGCTCCCACGTTGGAGTTCGCCTCATGCGGGCTCGCCCTGCCAGGATACGAGATCCGCATCGCCGGCAGCACCGGTGAGGTGCTGCCGGAGCGCCGAGAGGGCCGGATCGAGTTCCGCGGCCCGTCGGCCACCACCGGCTACTTCCACAATCCCGAGGCCACGGCCGAGCTGTACGACGGGATATGGCTCGACACCGGCGACCTCGGCTACTTCGCGGATGGCGAGCTCTTCGTGACGGGACGGATCAAGGATCTGGTGATCCGTGCCGGCCAGAACCTGCATCCCGAGGGGCTCGAAGAAGCCATCGGCGAGCTGCCGAACGTGCGCAAAGGCTGCGTTGCCGTCTTCGGTGTGACCGACCCGAGGGCCGGCACCGAGAGGTTGGTAGTGATCGCCGAGAGCCACGCCACCGATCCGGCAACGCTCGACGAGCTCCGGGCCGGCATCGTGAGAATATCGACTGACTTGATCGGAGGTCCCCCCGACGAGATCGTGATCGCTCCTCCCGGCACGGTTCGCAAGACCTCCAGCGGCAAGATCCGGCGGGGAGCCACACGAGACCTCTACCAGCGTGGAGAGCTCGCCGCCACCCATAGGAGCGTCGCCTGGCAGCTCGTTCGGTTCACCTCGCTCGGAGTGCTCCCGAGCTTGAAACGAGCGCTACACGCCACCTCGCGTCTGAGCTATGCCGGGTACGCCTGGATCCTGCTCGGGATCCTCGGGACTCCTACCCTGATAGCAGTGGCGCTCATGCCCGGCCAGAGGAGGCGAAGGGCAGTTGCCTACGCTGCGGCGCGCGCCCTTGTGCGAATGACCGGCACGCTCCTCGATGCCGAGGGGCTGGAGCACCTGAGGATTGCAGGCCCCTTCGTGGTGGTTGCCAACCACGCGAGCTATCTGGATTCGTTTGCTCTGGCTGCCGTGGTGCCCGACACTGTCACCTTCGTCGCCGGCGAGGTCTTCGCCACGAAGGCGCTAACCGGGTTCTTCCTCCGTCGCCTGGGCGTCGAGTTCGTCGAGCGCACCAGGCGCACCAGCACCAGGAGCGACACCTCCAAGCTAGCCGATCTCGCACGCCGTGGCGCCTCCCTCGTGTTCTTTCCCGAGGGTGGCCTGTCGCGTGCACCCGGCCTACGGCGGTTCCACCAGGGTGCGTTCGTCGTAGCCGCTACCGCCGGATGCCCCGTAGTGCCCGTCGCCATACGCGGCACCCGTGCCATGGTGCATCCCGGGAGCCGCCTCGTACACCGTGGCCGGATCCACGTGGCAGTCGGTGCGCCGATCTATCCAGAAGGGTCCGACTGGCACGCCGCCGTCGCCCTCGGTCATCAAGCCCGCGAGGTCATATCGCTTCACTGCGGCGAGCCCGACCTGGCCTGAAACCTGGCCTGCCTTCCGAGCCCGCCCCGAACGACAAACCAGGCAGTGCCGGTTCGACCGGCACTGCCTGGCACCTCCTGCCGCTGGTATCAGCTAAGCCGTCGAAGCTTTGCCGTCACGTCCGCGAGCTGCTGCTCGAGATCGCGCTGGACCTCCTCGAGAGACTCACGCTCTGTTTCCGCAGAGCTCCCCTCGTCGGCCCAGCGAGGACCGCGGCCATGGCCTCCGCCACAGCAGCCGCTTCCACCGCCACCGCCTCCGGGGCCTCTGCCCTCGCCGCCTCCGGGGCCTCTACCGGCTCCACCAGGACCTCTGCCACTGCCGCGGCCTCCGCCGCAGCCACAGCCTCGGCCGTGTCCACCGGATTGCCCTCGTCCTGCCCATGTCTGTTCGTCAGTGCATCTCATTGCTCATTCTCCTCGTTGGTCGTCTGTTGGTCTGTCTGTTGTTCTGCGTGGTCGACCCCTATATGGTCAACCCCTGTGTGGTTTCCTGCATTGTCATAGCGTTGGAGGAAGGTGCCGATTCGCTGCTGGCCTGCCCTGAGCGACTCTGCCCATGCATCGAGCAATGCTCTGCCCTCGTCGGTCAGCTCGTAGGTCCGCTTCAGGGGTCCCGGGAGATCATCGCTCCATGTGGATCGGACGAGCCCCTCGGCCTCGAGGGATCTCAACAGCCGGTAGAGATTGCCGAGATCGACCCTTCCCTCACCGAGCAATGACTCGACCTGCTCGGCAAGCTCGTAGCCGTGGTTAGAACCCTCGCTCAGCAGCAGCAGCAGCGACGGCTCGACGAAACGCTCGACCCTGGCGCGGACCTCGAACATTCCTGGTCCGACTCTGCACCTGCACCTTGCTCCTCTTCCTGAACTCTGCATGTGACTAGCATATGTGACTTACATAGGTCTGTCAACACTGATGCCAAGAAATTCTTCGTCTGAACGATGGTGGACCGCCCTCGGCCGGCGATGCTAGGAACGCGCGCGGGCGAGCTCGACGAAGTAGTCCATGAGCTCGGGGGCGTCGATCGCCCCCATGCTCACTGCCACGTCGGGTGCAGTGCCCTGGAGAACCCTCTTCACGGGAACCTCGACCTTCTTGCCCGTCAGGGTATGCGGCACTCCCGGAACCACCAGGATCTCGTCGGGCACGTGGCGTGGCGAGGCTCCCGTTCGTATCACGTCCTTGATCCGCTGCTCCAGCGCCTCGTCAAGTGTGACACCGGGCTCGAGCGCCACGAACAGCGGCATCCAGTAGCCGCCGTCGGGCTGTTCGACGCCCACCACGAGTGCCTCTCGCACCTCTGGAAGGCTCTCCACTGCCTCGTAGATGTCCACCGTGCCCATACGCACTCCCATGCGGTTCAAGGTGGAGTCCGATCGGCCATGCACGATGGCCGTCCCACGATCGGTGATGGTGATCCAGTCACCGTGCCGCCAGACGCCGGGAAACGTGGAGAAGTACGCCTCGCGATAGCGGCTCCCGTCCGGGTCGTTCCAGAAGTAAAGCGGCATGGAGGGCATCGGCTTGGTGACGACCAGCTCCCCCAGCTCCCCTATCCGAGCGCGACCCTCATCGCTCCAGGACTCGACGCTCGCCCCGAGCGCTCTCGCTTGTATCTCGCCTTCCCATACCGGGAGGGTCACCGCTCCACCGACCAAGGCACCCGCAATATCCGTGCCACCACTAATCGAGTAGAGCCAAACGTCTGCCTTGACCGCATCGTAAACCCACCGAAAACCGCTCGGTGGGAGCGGGGAGCCGGTGGATCCGATCGAGCGAAGAGTCGAGAGGTCGTAGATCTCCCCGGGACGCAGCCCTGCCTTCGCACACGTGAGGATGAAACCTGCACTCGTCCCGAACGACGTTATTCCTCTCTCCTCGACCAGCCGCCAGAGCCGCCCTACATCGGGATACACGGGGCTGCCGTCGTACAGCTCGATCGTCGCGCCCACGAGCAGGCCTGCCACCACCAGGTTCCACATGACCCAGCTCGTCGACGTGAACCAGAAGAACCGGTCCTCTGCCGAGAGGTTCGCCGCGAGGACAACCACCTTCATGTGCTCCAGGAGCACGCCTGCATGGCTGTGCACGATGCCCTTGGGCAAGCCGGTCGTCCCCGAGGAGAACAGAACCCACAGAGGATGATCGGCCGGAACCTGGACGAATGCCGGCTCCCCATCACCCGCGGCCATCTCGGAGAAGCCAACGACGTCCACCCCGCCCATTGCCGGCGTAGGCCCCAGGCCCAGATAGTCCACGAACACCACATGGCGGACCGATGGCAGCTCGGTCACGAGCTCCCTCAGCACCTCGCGCCGGTCGTGCTCACGGCCCCCGTAGCGGTAGCCATCGGCTGCTACCAGGACCGTGGGCTCCAGCTGGCGGAAGCGATCCACCACGCTGCGGATCCCGAAGTCGGGTCCGCACGCCGACCAGACCGCACCGATGGATGCCGACGCCAGGAACGCGACCACGGCTTCGGGGATATTGGGCAGGTAGCCGACAACCCGGTCACCGCTTTGCACGCCCATGGAAGTGAGCGACTTGGCGAACGCTGCGACCCGTTGCCGTAGCTCAGCCCAGGACAGCTCGGTCACGTCTCCGTTCTCGCTAGTGAAAACCACTGCCGGATGCGCGCTGTCTCCACTGTCTCCGCTGTGGCGCAACGCGTGCTCGGCGAAGTTCAGCCGCGCACCGGGAAACCACTGAGCGCCCGGCATCGACTCATCGGTCACCACCTGGTCGTAAGGTACGGAGGCCTGTATGTCGAAGAAGTCCCACAGGGATCCCCAGAAGTCCTCCAGGTGCTCGACCGACCACTCCCACAGCTCGCCGTAGCCCTCGATGTGGATACCCCGCGTCTGATCGAGCCAGCGCAGGTAGCGCGTGATCCCCGCGTTGGCCAGCACGTCCTCGCTCGGTCTCCACAGGACCGCGGGAGCCCCGAGCGCCTCCTCGTGGGACCCGGTCACCGTGCCTCGCTCGTGTGCCCAGACTCCGTGTGCCCAGACTCCGTGTGCCCAGACTCCGTGTGCCCAGACTCCGTGTGCCCAGACTCCGTGTGCCCAGACTCCG
>JAJZJN010000116.1 GCA_021851165.1 Actinomycetes bacterium | reverse complement strand
CTCGAAGCTGCCGAAGGTGCGAGGGTGGCTCTGGGTGGACGACTCGAGCGGACCCTGCCCGGGCTGGGCAGTTCCCTACGAGGAGGCTGCCGGATGTGCTGCGGACCGAGTGCAGGGGCCCTGGGGCCGCAGTGGCGACGACCTCTACCTGCTCTACACAGGAGGGACGACCGGCATGCCCAAGGGCGTCATGTGGCGCCAGGACGATCTCTTCTCCCGGCTGAATACAGGCAACGTGATCAGGCTCCCAGAAGATCATGGGATGGACAGGATCCGCGAGGCGCTTACCGGTCCCGGGCCGGTTCATCTCCCGGCTTGCCCGCTCATGCACGGCACCGGGGCCTTCACCGCGCTAGGGATACTGAACGTCGCTGGCTGCATCGTGACATTGCCTTCCAGGCGATTCGATCCCGTCGAGCTGCTCGACACCGTCGAGGCCAAGGGGGTGAACGTGATAGCGATCGTAGGAGATGCCTTCGCCAAGCCTCTGCTCGCTGCCCTGGACGGACAGCCGGGCCGCTGGGATCTATCGAGCCTGTGGGCGATCATCTCCTCCGGGGTTATCTGGAGCGAGCAGACGAAGAGCGGCCTGCTCCACCACCACCCAAACATGTGGCTGATCGACGCCTTCTCCTCGTCGGAAGCACTCGGCATGGGGGCCTCGTTGTCGAGCGGAGACGTGGCCGAGCACACGGCCAGCTTCGTCCTCGGCCCTGACGTACGCGTCCTGGACGAGTCAGGATCCGATGTCGTGCCTGGTTCGGGCATCGTCGGCGTGCTGGCCCTTGGCGGGCGCAATCCTCTGGGCTATTACAAGGATGCCGGCAAGTCAGCCTCCACCTTCAAGGTGATCGACGGTATGCGATACTCGATACCAGGCGACTATGCGCTGGTCGACGCCGACGGCAAGATACAGCTCCTCGGCCGGGGATCGGTCTGCATCAACACGGGCGGCGAAAAGGTGTTCCCCGAAGAGGTGGAGGAAGTTCTGAAGCTGCATCCGGCCACACGCGACGCCGTCGCAGTGGCGATCCCAGACGAGCGCTTCGGGGAGGTCGTTGCTGCGGTAGTCGAGCTGCACCCGGACGCCGAGGCCACCGAAGCCGAGCTCGTCGACCACGTCAAACAGCACCTGGCCGGTTACAAGGCGCCCAAGCGGGTGCGCTTGGTCGAATCGATAGGGCGCGCTCCCACCGGCAAGGTCGATTACAAGCGTCACCGGGAGGAGACCATCGCTTGGCTGGCCGAGCCCACTGGTCAACCGTTATTGGCCCCGTGAGCCCTCACATGGTCGTTGACTGCGTAGTACGCATCGATGGACTCACCAGCATCGCCCCAGAAGCCCTGCCGGACGTCGTAGTCCATGTCTCCCCTGGCCACGTAGAAGTTGTTCACGTCGGTGATCTCGAGCTCGCCTCGCCCGGAGGGTTCCAACGTCTCGATGACACCGAACACCCCCGGCTCGTAGCAGTAGATGCCCGTTACGGCATAGGCGCTGGCCGGCGTCTCGGGCTTCTCGACTATGCGGACGACCCGTCCCTCGGAATCCAGCTCGGGAACGCCCAGATTACGGAGATGGGCCGGGTCGTCCACCTCGGACAGCACGATACGCGCACCGGTCAACTGGTCTTCGAAACGCTCCACCGTCGGCCTGAGCGAGCTCTCCACGATGTTGTCAGCCAGCATGACCATGACGGGGTCGTCCCCGGCAAAGCGCTCGGCTAGACCCAGCGCCTCGGCTATACCGCCAGGGCGATCCTGGTACGCGTACAGCAACCGATCGAGCCCGTACTCGTGGCCGTTGCCGAGCAGCCTCAGGAACTCCCCGGCATGCGTCCCGCCCGTAACCAGCATTACCTCGCATATGCCCGCGTTCACCAGCGCCTCGATGGCGTAGCTGATCATCGGCCTGTCATAGATCGGCAGCAGATGCTTGTTCGTGATCCGGGTGAGCGGGTGAAGCCTGGTGCCGCTGCCTCCGGCGAGGATGACGCCTTTCATCGCAGGTAGCCTAGGCCCTAATCAAGGAGGCATCGGGGCCGGCCCTCCACTCGTCCAGCACCGCCTGGGACAGCGGGGGCCAGCTAGCCATGGCCCAGGGTCCGAAAGGGCGGTCTGTCAGTGACCCACATGCTCCCCCGGCAACGGGGTCGACCCAGAGAAAGCCACCCGAACGGCCAAAATGACCGAAGGTCTCCGGAGAGTTGCCAGGCGCTGTCCAGTGAGGCGATTTCACGGCACGCAACTCAAAGCCCAACCCCCAATCACAGGGATCGAAATATCCGATGCCCGGCAGGACCCCGGACAGCCCCTCGAACGCCACCACTGTCGCGCCATCCAGGGTAGAGCGCCCGATGAGCGTCGGAGACAGCAGCTCGGAGCCCAGCTTCAGCAGGTCCCCGATGGTCCCCCTCATTCCCCACGCCGGCGATGCACCTATCGGCAGGGACGCCGTCACCATTCCGAGCGGCTCGAACAACGCCTCGTGCAGGTAGTGCTCCAGGGGCATCGTCGCGTTGCGCGCCAGCAGGCCGCCGAGCACCTCGAAGCCCGCGTTGGAGTAGATCCTCCTAACCCCCGGCGGGGACAGGGGCGTTCCTCCTTCGGGTCCGAGCCCCGAAGCGTGAGCCATCAGGTGGGCCACGGTTGAGCCGGGAGGCCCGGCCGGTTCGTCGAGGGCGAGCGTGCCTTCCTCGATCGCTATGAGCGCGCCGAGTGCCACCACCATCTTCGTGATCGAGGCCCACTCGAATACATGATCTGAGTCGCCTACCGCGCAGGTCTCCACTCTACCTGGGCCCGTGGCCACGGCAGCGCCAGCAGCCACATGCCCTACCGGCCAATGGGTCGCCAGCTCCAGAGCCTTCACGTTCACGTAGCTTCCTTCACGCTCGCGCGGGCCTTGACCCTATCCTCTTGCACCCTGGTGACACATCACGCCAGAAAGGCTCAGGTGTCCAGGAATCGCCTGATCGCAAGCGCTGATCCTACCGTTCCCACGAGCACCCCCACGAGGACGACGAATACCGCCACACCGGCAACCTCGATCCCGGACATGCCCATCTGGGCCCAAACCCCACCTGGGTCATGAGCAGCCAGGCTGTCCAACAGCCAATGGAGCCCCAGCACCGCCAATGTCGCAACCAGCGCCCCCGCAAGTCCTTGAACCAGGCCTTCGAACATGAACGGCACCCGGATGAACCAGTTGGTAGCGCCGACGAGCTTCATCACCGACACTTCCCGCCTCCGAGCGAATATGGCAAGCCGGATCGTGTTGACAATGAGCACCGAGGCCGAGACGAGCAGGACCACGGCCAGCACGAAGAACACCCATTGGAGCACCTTGGTCACGTGCTCCATGTTGCGGATCGCCTGGCTCGGGTACCACACGTTTCGAACTCCCGGCTGTCCCTTGAATTGCTGCCATATCGCTTGGGCCTGGTTCGGATTGTCGAGAACGCAGCGCTCGGATGCAGGGGTGGTGGCTGGCGACAGCGCGTCGACCACATCGGCTGCGAGCACCCTGTGGGCCTCACCGAAGTCGTACTGCTGTGATCGGTACAGGCACGATTGGACATAGGGGAGCTGTGTGAGCTCATGCGCTATGGCCCGCTGATCCCCGACCGGGCGGGCGGACGACGCAGACTGCGCACCAAGCGCACTGCTCGGCTGGAACCAGACGATGACATCCACGCCTCGCTGCCATTGCACCGTAGCGTTGGCCACCCCCTGACGAAGCAGCATCGCTGCTCCCACGAGCGACAGCGACACGGCAACAGTCAGGACCGCGGCGATCGTCATAAGCCGGTTGCGCCAGAGGTTGGATGCCGTCTCGCGCGCCACGTAGTCAACCGATACTGCCAACTTGCCTCAAACCTCCCTGGACAATCTCACTTTGAACGAGACGTCCTCATTCGCCGGAGTCGCCTGCCGCCTCGGCTGCCTTGGTCGCGTAGCCGTACACACCGCGTGCCTGGTCGCGCACCAGAATCCCCCTGTCGAGCTCCATGACTCGCCGGCGCATCTGGTCCACCATCGCAGCATCGTGCGTTGCTATCACGACAGTGGTTCCCGTCCGATTGATCCTGTCGAGCAGTTTCATGATCCCCTGACTCGTAGCGGGATCGAGGTTCCCTGTCGGCTCATCGGCAAGCAGCACCAGCGGTCTGTTCACAAAGGCCCTCGCAACCGCCACACGCTGCTGCTCCCCGCCGGACAGTTCGCTCGGCAGGTTGCCGCTCTTCTTCGCCAGGCCGACTAGGTCGAGCACCTGGGGAACCTGCGTCGCGATGACGTGCTTGGGCCGACCTATCACCTCCAGGGCGAAGGCCACGTTCTCGAAGACGGTCTTGTTGGGCAGCAGCCGGAAGTCCTGGAACACGCATCCGATATTGCGCCTCAGGTACGGCACGCGCCAGTGGTTGAGGTGACCTATCTCGCGGCCGGCGACCCAAATGTTGCCCGAGTCGGGAGACTCCTCGCGCAGCATGAGACGGATGAACGTCGTCTTGCCGGATCCGGACGGCCCGACGAGGAAGACAAATTCGCCCTTGTCGATGTCGATCGACAGATCCTTCAGGGCGACGGTGTCTGCCTTGTATGTCTTGGTGACGTTCTCGAAACGGATCATCTGGCAGATCGGTTGGTTGGGGCTGCACGACGGCAGAGGCGCTCGATGGCAGCCGCCCAAGGCTAGCAGCCCTGGGCGACACGCGCAGGCACCTCCCAGCAGAGATGGTCGCGCCCGCCATCGGAGATAGACCAACCATCGAGCAGGAGCAGCCTCGTGACGGGACGGGCACCCGAGCTGTCGGCAGCAAGTCGGGTCAGTGCGTGTCAGCGATGGAGCGTTGCCGACGCAGCTCGGCCTCCATGAAACCTGAGATGTCGCCGTCGAGCACGGCTTCTACGTTTCCGGTCTCCATCTGCGTTCGCAGGTCCTTCACCAGCTGGTATGGCGCCATCACGTAGGAGCGGATCTGGTTGCCCCACGCCACTTCAAGCAGCGGCCCTGACAGGGAGTCCATCTCGGCACGACGCTCGGCATGCTGCCGGTCGGCTAGCTTGGCCATGAGGATCTGCATCGCGCGGGCTCTGTTCTGATGCTGGCTTCGCTCGTTTTGGCATGACACCACGATGCCCGTGGGAAGATGGGTGATCCTCACCGCCGAATCCGTCTTGTTGACGTGCTGGCCCCCTGCACCCGATGAACGGTAGGTGTCGATCCGGAGCTCCTTCTGATCCACCGCCACGTCTCCATCGAGCTCGTCGAGGAACGGAGTCACGTCCAACGATGCAAAGCTGGTCTGCCGCCTGTGCTGGGCGTCGAAGGGTGACATCCGGACCAGCCGGTGCACACCGCGCTCTGCAGCAAGCAGTCCGTAGGCAAAACGTCCCTTCACGATGAAGGTTGCCGAGAGCAGCCCGGCCTCCTGGCCAGGAGTGGTCTCGTCCACCTCGACCTCCATCCCGCGACGCTCGGCCCATCTCAGGTACATTCGCAGCAGCATCTCGCACCAGTCCTGGGCATCCGTTCCGCCGGCACCCGCGTGAAGCTCGACTATCGCATCACGCTCGTCATACTCGCCACTGAACAGCGACCTGAGCTCGAGTTCGCCGAGTCGCTTGTCAAGCTCCGCAACGGCATCCGACAACTCGCCTTTGAGCGAGTCGCCGTCTTCCTCCTCGATCAGCTCGAGCAGTGCCCCCGCGTCATCGAGCCGCCTGGAGAGATCCTGCAGCGCTTCTACATCGGCTGTCACCCGTCCGAGCTCGGTGGTCACCTCGCGCGCGTGTGCGGAGTCCTCCCACAGGTCCGGACGCGAAGCCTCCTCCTCGAGCTCGCCCTGACGGATCGTCAGGCGGTCAAGGCCGAGATACCCTTCAGCATCCCTCAGCCTCCCGGCGAGGTCCTCCAGCTCGGCACGAGGATCTCGCTGCTCACCCAGGCCGGCGGCCTCAGGCGGAGCCATGGCACATCTTGAACTTCTTGCCGCTGCCGCACCAGCACGGGTCGTTGCGACCAAGCTTCTCGTTACTGGCCTTCACGAGCGGCACCTGAGACTCTTCTTCGGCCACAGCCGAGGTGGCCATCACCCCTCCGCCGGCGGCCCCTCCGGCCGTCCTCACGGCCTGGGCAGGTGCTTCTGCAGGCATGCCCCCCAGGGGATCACCCCCAGCCATCACAGCGGCGAGCACGCCAGGAGCCTGCGCAGGATCGTCGGCCGCCTGATAGCTCGCCTTGGCAAGGTCCAGCTCGGCCGCAGGCTCGGAGATCACCTGGACGTGCATGACATAGCGCAGGTAATCGTCGTCTATCCCCTCCATCAGGGCCCCGAACATCTCGTAGCCCTCCCTCTGCCAGGCCACCAGTGGATCCTGCTGGCCCATTGCCCGGAGGTTGATCCCTTCACGCAGGTAGTCCATCTCGGCCAGGTGATCACGCCAGCGCTGGTCGATGATCTGGAGCATCACCTCGCGTTCGACCTGCCTGGCCTCCTCGGCTCCTCCCGGGAACATCTCGTCGCGGGAGCGGTACTGTTCCAGTGCCTCGGCAAGCAGGCTCTCCGCTACATGGGCGCTGCTGTTGGCTTCGGCCAGGTCCTCAGGCGTGAAAGCCGTCGGATAATACTGTGATACCTCTGCCAGGAGGCCCGGCAGGTCCCATTCCTCTGGATAGTCGCTCGGGCATGAGCTTCGCACCAGGGCACCAATTGTTGCTTCAAGAAGCTCCTCGGTTCGCTCGCTCAGGTCTTCGCCGTCTATTACCTGCAATCGCCGCGCGTATATGACCTTGCGCTGCTCGTTCAGCACCTCGTCGTACTTGAGAACATCCTTGCGGATCTCTGCATTGCGAGCCTCTACGGTGTTCTGTGCCCGCTCGATGGCCTTCGTCACCATCTTCGCCTCGATCGGGACGTCGTCGGGCAGCGTCCGGTTCATCACCCACTGCATCGCGCCTGTCGCGAACAGCCTCATCAGGTCATCCTCCAGGGAAAGGTAAAACCGGCTCTCCCCCGGATCTCCCTGACGGCCTGACCGCCCGCGAAGCTGGTTGTCTATCCGCCGGCTCTCGTGCCGCTCGCTGCCGAGCACGTACAACCCGCCCAACCCACGTATGACATCGCCCTCGGCCGTGCACTTCGCCTGGATGGAGCTCAGTATGCGGTCGTACTCCTCCTTCCCCTCCTCCGTAGCCGTGTCCACGCCTCTTGCCAGCGCCTCTTGATGCGCGAGGCCCTCGGGGTTACCACCAAGCAGGATGTCGACACCACGACCGGCCATGTTCGTGGCGACGGTGACCCCGCCTAGGCGCCCGGCCTGAGCCACCACCTCGGCCTCCCGCGCATGCTGCTTGGCATTGAGCACCTGATGAGGGATCCCCCGGTGCTCCAGCAGCCTGGACAGATGCTCCGACTTAGCCACCGACGCTGTGCCGACAAGCACCGGCTGGCCTGCAGAGCTCCGCTCTGCGATGTCATCCACCACGGCAGCGAACTTCGCATCCTCGGTCTTGTAGATCAGGTCGGCCTGATCGACACGGACCATGGGCTTGTTGGTGGGAATGGGAACCACCGGCATGTTATAGGTGCTGGCGAACTCCGAGGCCTCGGTCTCGGCGGTACCGGTCATGCCGGCCAGCTTCTCGTAGAGCCGGAAGTAGTTCTGGAGGGTCACCGTGGCCCAGGTGTGGTTCTCCTCTTTGATGCGAACCCGCTCCTTGGCCTCCACCGCTTGGTGAAGCCCCTCCGACCAGCGACGACCCTCCAGGGTACGGCCGGTGAACTCGTCGACTATCTTCACCTCGCCACCGGCAACCAGGTAGTCCTTGTCCCGGCGGTACAGCTCCTTGGCGCGCAGAGCCTGAGTCAGATGGTGGACGTAGTTGATCGAGACGAGATCGTAGAGGTTCTCGACACCAAGCTGGCGCTCGACCTTCTCGATCCCGGCCTCTGTCGGCACTACGATCCGCTTCTCCTCGTCGACCTCGTAGTCCTCGTCCCGCGCAAGCATTCGGGCGATGCCGGCGAACTGGTAATACAGCTTCGCCGACTCCGCGGCAGGACCGGAGATGATGAGCGGGGTTCGAGCCTCGTCGATCAGGATGGAGTCGACCTCGTCGATGATGGCGTATGCATGGGAACGCTGGACCATTGCGTCGCGCGACCTGGCCATGTTGTCGCGCAGGTAATCGAAACCGAACTCCGTGTTCGTTCCGTAGGTGACGTCGCACGCGTATGCCTCGCGCTTGGCAGCAGGATCCTCTATGTCAGGTCCGACCCGTCCTACGGTCAAGCCAAGAAAGCGGTGCAACCGACCCATCCACGCAGCGTCACGCTTGGCCAGATAGTCGTTCACGGTCACCAGGTGCACACCACGTTCGCCGAGCGCGT
>JAJZJN010000115.1 GCA_021851165.1 Actinomycetes bacterium | reverse complement strand
GTGTCCGAGGGCGCGTTGCCGTGATCGGTGCCCGAGGGGATGCTGCTCGGCTCGTGCGACCTGGACTCCGAGCTGCCCGTCGAGGAATGCCCAGCCGAGTGCGAGTCACCTGAGGGCTTGACGCCCTGGCAAAACTCCGTGATCGTCTCACCATCCGCCTTGGCAGCAGCTGCCAGATTGGAAAACGCAACCGATCCACCCGTGCCAGTGCTACTCGTCGACGTGCCAGTGCTACTCGACGTGCCCGCGCCGCTCGACGCGAAGTATGCCGTGCACAGTCCGTACTTGGCATTGCCCGAGGCGGACGGCCCCACGGCGCTCCCATGATCGGTGCTGGTCGTAGATGACGTGGTGCTGGTTGCCTTGTCCGGCTGCGAGGCGTCCGGGTTGGGAACCGAGATGCCCACATTGGACAAGGCGCCCGAAACCGCAGATTGGGCAGAGCTGGGCAGGGAGCCAGTGGCTGCTGCTGCAGTACCAGCCGTCAGAGCCATCGCGGGCAAGGCAACTGCGAGTCCTTTCAACGTCAATAGCTTTCCTAGCATCGAACGCCTCCTCTTGTCGTGAGCGGTGGTGGATCCACCTCGGCCGACAGAAGCCCGCTGGACATACGACATTGCCGCTACGGCAAGGTCACGCCCCACCGTCTCGCTCGCCACGGCTGGTGCCGTGGCCGCCCTTACGAGTCCAGCCACCCCGCTGTAGCCGGGGGGTGCGTCCTCGGGCGCGACCGCTCCTGTAAGGAGGCGCTCGGCCGTGTCGTCGTCTATCGGGAACTTCGGCATCTCACCATAGGAATCGTTCGAGCGACTCACAGCGTTACACCTACCTCGACAATCGCATGAACCACATGGACCGCAGGCATTCCCCACACAGCATGGGTGGAGCAACGAGCCATGAGGAGCTCCGCGAGGCCACTCATCCTCCGAATGCTCCCGACACATCACCAGGAGCCAAGATGCCCGCTAAGCGCTTGAGTGCTCGATGCTGCAAAACCCTCACGGTGCCGGGGCGCTTGGATATGATCCTGGCCGTCTCCTCAACACTCAGCCCACCGACCACACGCAGCACGATGACCTCGGCCTGATCATGTGGCAAGCCCGCAGTGATCCTCGTGATCGCGTCCTGAGCCGAGAGCGTGGCGACACTGAGCTCGCCCGGATCCACACCACCGGCCCGTCGGTCAAAGTGCTCTGCAGGAAAAGCCGTCGTCTGACGCCTGCCGGAGGTACGGCGATGATCGGCCAGCCTGCGACGGGCAATGCTGAACATCCAGGCCCGCATCGAACGCTCATCACCGCTAAAGCCTTCCAGGTGCTCGGCAAATGCCAGCCATGTCTCTCCCGCCAGATCGTCGGCAGCAGATGGCTCCTGCCAACGCAGGTAACGGAGGATGGACGGGTTGAAGCAGTCGAAGATCAGTGCCGCGGCCCACTCCTGACCTGCCTTGGCGGCGGCTAATACCTGGTCGAAGTCATCTATTGGCGTGCGGTGATAGTAGCGCTGTCGTGATCAGGATGCAGCGGCCGCGTCAAGACGGGCCTGTGCCCTTGCAACCGATTCATCGCTCTCGGCAGCCTCCAACGCCCTGCGGGCCCGTTCGACGTCTATCTGCGACGCCAGCTCGGCTACAGGTGCGGCGATCGTGACGCTATCGCCATCCACACGGACGAAGCCACCGTGGACAGCGGCTCGCTCCTCGCTGCCGTCGGCATGCTGCACCCGCACCATTCCTGGTGCGACGGCGCCGACAAGCGGGATATGACCCGCGAGGAAGGCAATCTCACCCTCCACCGTTCGGAGGAACACGGCTTCGGCATCTTCCTCCATGAGCACGCTTTCTGGAGTGAGGAGACGAATGGGAAACGTGGCCATCGACGGGTCGCTTTCTCTGATGTGGCTGGCTCTGGATGACAGGAAGGTTTTCTGAGAGATTGTCCCCGGTCAGCGAGATCCCACCATTCCTACTGCGCTCCAGCTTCGAGGGTGCGTGCCTTGGCCAGGACTGACTCGACTCCACCGACGTTCAGGAATGCCTGCTCTGGTACGTCGTCGAGCTCGCCGTTGACCAGCGCCTCGAATGACTCGACCGTCTCGTCCACCGGTACATATATGCCCGGTATGCCCGTGAACACCTCTCCTACGAAGAACGGCTGGGACAAGAACCGCTGGATCTTCCTCGCCCGGGACACGGTCACACGGTCCTCCTCGGACAGCTCGTCCAGACCGAGGATCGCGATGATGTCCTGCAGCTCACGGTAGCGCTGGAGCACTTCCTGAACCCGCCGGGCAACCTCGTAGTGGCGATCACCCACTATCTCCGGTGCAAGAATGTTCGAGGTGGACGATAGCGGGTCAACTGCCGGGTAGATGCCGAGAGACGCGATCTGGCGGGAAAGCTCTGTGGTGGCATCGAGATGGGTGAACGTGGTGAAGGGTGCGGGATCCGTGTAATCGTCCGCCGGAACATAGACGGCCTGCAACGATGTTATCGACTTCCCCCTAGTGGAAGTGATGCGCTCTTGCAGCTCACCCATCTCGTCGGCAAGCGTCGGTTGGTAGCCCACAGCTGACGGCATGCGCCCGAGAAGGGTAGAGACCTCCGACCCGGCCTGCACGAAACGGAAGATATTGTCGACGAACAGCAGCACGTCCTGGTTCTTCACGTCGCGGAAATACTCCGCCATGGTGAGGGCGGCCAATGCCACTCGCATGCGGACACCAGGTGGTTCGTCCATCTGACCGAATACCAGAGCCGCCTTGGATATGACGCCCGACTCCTGCATCTCCAGCCACAGGTCGGTGCCTTCGCGCGTACGCTCCCCCACCCCCGCGAACACCGAGACACCGCTGTGCTGGTTGGCCACTCGGTTGATCATCTCCATGATGAGGACTGTCTTGCCAACGCCTGCGCCACCGAACAGGCCGATCTTGCCTCCCTCCACATAGGGCTCCAGAAGATCGATCACCTTGATGCCGGTCTCGAACATCTGCGAGCGCGGCTCCAACTCGTCGAAAGGCGGGGCGTTGCGGTGGATCTCCCAACGATCGTCGACACCGCTGATCTCACCTGTGTCGAGAGGCTCTCCAAGAAGATTGAACACGTGCCCGAGTACCCCATCTCCCACCGGGACCGTCAATCCCCGCCCGGTGTTGCGGACGACCGCACCACGTGTCAAACCATCGGTCGCCTTCAGACACACAGCCCGGACCCGGCCGTCTCCGATCTGCTGCGCCACCTCCGCCACCACCGTGACCAGCTTCCCGTCGAGGTCCAGGTCCATCTCCACCGCCGTATTGATCTCCGGCAGCGCGTGGGGAGGGAATTCGACGTCTACGACCGGCCCTGCTATGGCCACCACGCGGCCGTCAGCGAGAGCCGGCGGGACGGAGCTCGGCTCGCCGCCGGGGCCAGCGGCGCCGGAATCGGTGACACCGGGGCCGGTGCCCGAATGGGTGGTAGAACCTGTAGGGACCGGCTCAGTGATCGAATCGGTGGTCCGCTTCGTGGATGTGGTGGACATGCGTCCTCGGCTCCTGTTGAATCTCGCTGTCTTGACGGTTTGACTTGTGCGCTCTAACTGATTTGATGACCGCGTTGACCGCATCCGGCGGCGAGCGGCGATCCCGATATACACGAGGACTCCGTCCGCCGCCTCTGGCGGTCCACCGGCTAGATCTCCTCGATCGACTGTGACATCTGCCTGAGGGCCTCTGCGCCCCCGACTATCTCCATTATCTCCGTGGTTACCGAGTCCTGCCGAGCCCGGTTCATGACGCGCCGCAATGTCTTGGTCAACTCGTCGGCGTTCTCCGTGGCAGCTGCCATAGCGCGCTGGCGCGCGGTGTGCTCGCTCGCCGCTGCCTCGAGCAACGACCCGTAAACGGCAGCCTCTACATAGCGGGGTAGGAGATCCTCTATGAGCTCTGGGCCGTCAGGCTCCAACTCCGTGAAACCCAGTGGACGATTCTCCGGCTCCTCGTGACGCACGGACGCACCGAGGGGCATCGGCAGGAGCTGGCGCGTCTCTACGACTTGAGTACCAGCCGAGAGAAAACGTGTCGAGACAACCAGCACCTGGTCCACCTCGCCTGCAGTGAAGCTTTCGGTCAGCACGCTCGCCACCTGCCGCGCGTCGGCAAAGCTGGGCCGATCGGAAAATCCGGTGAAGGACCTCTCCACGGGCTGCCCTCTGAACCTCAGATAGGACACCGCCTTACGGCCAACGGTAACCAGGCGATATTGCTGGCCACTGCTGCTGCCCGCAGCAACCATCCGCTCCGCTGCCCGCAGGACCGAGAAGTTGTACCCGCCACACAGACCCCTGTCAGCCACGACCGCGAGCACCATCACCTTCTCGGGCGCATCCGGCACGCCCACCAGCCTGCCACCTGCAACAGGCGAGTCCGCCAGCACGCAACCAAGTGCATCTGCCACGGCATGCTGGTAGGGAGCCGCCGCGGAGATCCGGTTCTGGGCTCTCACTATCTGGGAAGCAGCAATGAGCTCCATAGCACGTGTGATCTTCTTCGTCGCCTGGACACTGCGGATCCTCCTCCGGAGAATTCGCTCCTGACCGCCGGCCATGGATCAGCCCGCCTTGCCCTGAGTGGCGTCGGCATCGAACCCGGCCGAGAACGCCTCGAGAGCCTTGCGAAGGTCCTCTTCGCTCGGAAGGTCCCCAGTGGAGCGGATCTGTTCGAGCAGCGGCGCGTAGTTGGCCCGCAGGAACTCCAGAAGTTCCGACTCGAAGCGCTTAACCTCTGCGACGGGCACCGCGTCCACCCACCCGTTGGTGCCCGCATAGACCACCATCACCTGCTCTTCGACAGGCACGGGAGCGTTCTGAGGCTGCTTCAGCAGCTCCGTAAGGCGATAGCCGCGATCCAGCTGGGCCTGGGAGACCTTGTCCAGCTCGGATCCGAAGGTAGCAAACGCCTCGAGCTCACGGAACTGCGCCAAGTCGATCTTGAGCGTACCGGACACCTTCTTCATGGCCTTGACCTGGGCTGCGCCCCCCACACGCGAGACCGATATGCCGACGTTGATCGCGGGGCGTACCCCGGAGTAGAACAGCTCGGACTCGAGGTACACCTGGCCGTCGGTGATCGATATGACATTCGTTGGAATGTAGGCAGACACATCGCCCGCCTTCGTCTCTATGATCGGCAGGGCCGTGAGCGAACCGCCGCCCTTGGCGTCCGAGAGCTTCGCAGCGCGCTCCAAGAGCCGGCTGTGAAGGTAGAACACGTCGCCGGGATAAGCCTCGCGCCCCGGGGGTCGCCGCAGCAGCAGCGACACCTGGCGGTAGGCGTCTGCCTGCTTGGAAAGGTCGTCATAGACGATGAGAGCATGCTCTCCGCTCTCCATCCAGTGCTGGCCCATAGCGCACCCGGCGTAGGGCGCCAGATACTTGAACGGGGCAGGATCCGAGGCTGGAGCGCAAACGACGACCGTGTAATCGAGCGCTCCGCGCTCCGCGAGCGTAGCTACAGTCTGGGCCACCGAGGAGCCCTTCTGGCCGATCGCCACGTAGATGCACTTCACACCCTTGCCGCGCTGGTTGATAATCGTGTCGACAGCGACAGTGGTCTTGCCGGTCTTGCGATCACCGATGATCAACTCGCGCTGACCACGCCCTATCGGGGTCATCGAGTCGATAGCCTTGATTCCTGTTTGGAGCGGCTCGCACACAGGCTGGCGATCCATGATGCCGGGTGCCTGTATCTCCAGACGGCGCTCGGTAGTGCCCGGTATCGCCCCCTTTCCGTCTATCGGCTGGCCGAGCGCGTCGACCACCCTGCCTAGAAGGCCGTCGCCGACAGGCACCGACAGGATCCTGCCGGTAACCCTGACGAGCTGCTCTTCCTCCAGGTGCGTATCGGAGCCGAGAATGACGGCACCGATGGTGTCCTCGTCCAAGTTGAGCGCCAAGCCCAACGTCCCGTCCTCGAACTCGAGCAGCTCGTTGACAGCTGCACCGGGAAGCCCCGATATGCGCGCTATGCCATCACCGACCTCGATGATCCTACCCACCTGCTCCGCAGACACCCCTGGGGTGTACTCGGTGACGTGCCGGCGCAACGCAGCGGCAATCTCGTCGGCATTGATCGTCAGCTCAACCATTCAGTCACAGCTCCTTGGCTACTCGCGTCGTCCCCTCGGTACCGAGAAGGCGCTCATGCAATTGTTCGAGGCGATGGCTGGCGCTTGCATCGATCAGCAGGTCACCGATCTCCACTACGGCACCAGCCAGCAGATCGGCATCCAGGGTTACCTGAAGCTCCACCGGAACACCAGACATCGCCTGCAGAGCGCCAGCCAGACGGGCCCGCTCACCGTCGTCCAGGGGAGACGCAGCACGCACCCTTGCCACTCTCCAGCCCCGAGCCAGGGCGGCCTGCTCCACGAGCCAGTCGAACGATGCCACCACATCGCGAGCCCTCTCCCGTAGCGCCTCGCGCGCTAGACGCAGCGTAGCGTGGTGGACCTTTGTCCCCAGGAGCTCGTCCACCACCCCCTGGCGCACCTCTAGCGGAAGCGCTCGCTCGCCGAGCGCAGCCCGTAACCCCCGGTCGGCTTCGACGATGCGCGTGAAGCGGAACAGCTCGTCCTCGACCTCCTCGATCTCCTGCACCGATCCGAGGGACTCGAGCACAGCGGCCGCGTAGCCGGCCAACATCGCCCGTCCTGCCATACGGCTTACCTCCGGTGATGTCTCCGTCTCCGCGGCACTCTCGACGTCGCTGCTCAACGAATCCGCCAGAACCCTCCGGTGGGCTATCTCGTAGGCCTGATGGAGGGCAATCGGAAGCTCGTCCGCACGCTCACGCTCGACAACCCTGCGAACCGCCTTCACGGTGGCCGCATCCACCTTCCCCGCGAGAAGCTCCTCCATCACCGCAGCACGCGAGGCGATGGGCACGCCAACATCAGTCATCACCCCACCGAGCTCCGTGTCATGCTCTATCAGGCTCTCCACAGCCGCGAGCTCGCTTTCCACGGTACCCAGGGAACCTTCCAGGGCGAGGCGGTCGACGAGGGCTGTCACATACCCATCCAGCCAGGCGTGCAATGTCTATCCCTTCGACGCTGCCGGCGCGGCGGGTGCAGGTCCAGCCAGGGCGGCAACCGCCTCGTCGATGAGGGCCCTGTGAACCTCTGCATCCACCTCGCGGCCTATCACCTCGCGAGCCACAGCCATCACCAGAGCGCCGACCTGGGCCGTCACATCGTCAACCGCCCTCTGACGGGCCAGGGATATCTCGGCCTGCGCGCTCGCGACGAGCCGATCGAACTCCTGCTGGCCACGCTCCTGAGCATCTACGCGTAGCTGGTCTGCAGTGCGGTTGGCCTGTGCGACGATCTCACGGGCCTGGTGACGCGCCTCGTCGAGGATCTCCTGGCGCTTGGCCCGCGTCTCATCCGCCTCGGCACGGGCGGCATCGGCCTGCTCGAGCGATTCCCGAATCTGCTGCTGGCGCTCCTCCACCTGGGCGTTGACGAACGGCAGGATCCACTTGCCGATGAAAACGAGCAGTATGACAAACGCCACGACCTCGACGATGATCGTGCCGTTCGGAACGAGAAAGTTGCTGGTTGCTATTGGCATGTAGGTCAGCCTCGTCTGTAGGTGATCTCTCTTCGAGCCTGCTGGCCGGCAGTGGCTCCGGGCATCATCGCTCGCCTGGAGAGCATGCAAGCCTGGCGGCTGCTAGCAAGAGATCTACTTCTTGTACAGTGAGAACACGAACAGGGCGGTGAAGGCAAGGTTGATGAAGTACATAGCCTCCACCAATCCCACCGTCAGGAACATGATGGTGAACAGCCGCCCCTGTGCCTCGGGCTGGCGCGCCACACCGGCAATTGTCTGGCTGCCGGCCAGCCCGTCTCCGACGGCGGCACCGACGGCGCCGCCGCCGAGCGCCATTCCACCACCAACCATGGCCCCGGCCAGCTTGACCGCCTCGGCCATCGCGTCACTTGCCATCAGATGTGCTCCTTTTCGTATACGTGTATTTCATCCGTGTCCAGGTGTGCATCTACGTCTCTGCAAGGGCACCTTGCCCATGGACCTGCCCCACAGGCCGACAGTGCAGGTTGCATGTAAGTCAGCTAGCCGTCATAGGTAGAGGGAGAAGTGTCGTCAAAGAGTGGCAGTGCCGTCAAGACGGCTGCAGGTCGCTGGAGAAGGGTACTGCAAAGCATCCGGGGCCATCACCAGATCAGTGCTCCTCACGCATGGCCATGTCGAAGTACAGGATCGCCAATAGGGCGAAGATGAATGCCTGGATCGCCCCGATCCCCATGTCGATCGCCTTCCACACCGGGTTCAGCACCACCACGAAGCCGTAGCCGACCGGCACCCCGAAGATGTGCCACGCTACCAGCGCTGCAAGTAGAGCAAGCATGAGCCCTCCGGAAAGCATGTTTCCGAAAAGCCGGAGGGCCAGG
>JAJZJN010000007.1 GCA_021851165.1 Actinomycetes bacterium | reverse complement strand
CTATAAGACTGTCGGCTCAGGCAGGGACATGGCTCCTCGGGCTTCCGGCTAGCCTCTTTGACATGGACGACAGATACTCGCGCACGGCGACGTCTACACAACGGGACTGGCCCGCGCACCTAGCCGACTCCCTGGAAGACGTCGTCAGGGCTATCCGCGAGCGGGCCATACGCCCCGTCGTCCTGGCTGCACGTGCCGTAGTCTTCGGGGTGATAGTCCTGACGATGGCGATCGTGACCGCGGTTCTGATCGCGGTCGCAACGGTTCGACTTCTCGACGTGTACGCCTTCGGGAACAGGGTCTGGGCTTCCGACGCTCTGGTGGGTACCCTGCTGTGCGCTGCAGGCGTCTTCGCCTGGTCACGCCGCTACCGGCGAGAGACGGATGCCAGATGACGGATTGGAGTATCGATGAGTGAGCAGCGTCAAGTCGTAGTACTAGGTTCAGGGCCTGCCGGGCTTACCGCCGCCATCTATACGGCGCGCGCCAACCTGAAGCCACTGGTGCTCGAAGGGGAACCGTCCTCGACGAGTGACCAGCCGGGTGGTCAGCTCATGCTAACGACCGAGATAGAGAACTTCCCCGGCTTCGTCGAGGGCATAGAGGGACCCGAGCTGATGGCGCGGATGCGCGATCAGGCGAAACGCTTCGGCGCGGACTTCCACACACGCAAGGCAACACGTGTAGACCTATCAGCACCCCCTTTCAAGATCTGGACAGGGGAAGCCTCTGGCGCAGCACCCGATGTCGTCGCGACAAGCCTGATCATCGCTACTGGTGCCCAGTCTCTGATGCTCGGAGTGCCCGGGGAGAACCGGCTGCTCGGTCATGGTCTGTCCACTTGCGCCACCTGCGACGGGTTCTTCTTCAGGGAGCAGGATGTTGCGGTGGTAGGCGGGGGGGACTCTGCCATTGAAGAGGCGCTGTTCCTCACACGTTTCGTCCGCAGTGTGACAATCGTCCATCGTCGAGCCGAGCTCCGAGCTTCCAAGATCATGCAAGAACGTGCTTTCTCGAACGAGAAAATTTCGTTTAGGTGGAATTCGGTGGTAACTGAGCTTCTCGGTGAATCCAAACTCACCGGCGTAGCACTACACGACCTTTCTACCGCCGAGGACTCGATACTTGAGGTATCAGGAGTGTTCGTGGCGATTGGCCATGCTCCCTCGACAGCCGTATTCAATGGGCAATTGGAGTTACGTGAGAACGGCTATATACAAACTTATGGTGGGACACGAACAAGCGTAGAGGGTGTTTTTGCCTGTGGCGATGTCCAGGACGATACCTACCGCCAGGCAATAACCGCGGCCGGTTCCGGCTGTAGCGCGGCGATAGATCTCGAGCGCTGGCTCGATGTTCAGGAGCATAGCTAAGCTACCAGTACCCACGTTGCATGCCAGATAGTAATGTGTTCTTTTTCAAAGGCATGGATGGCAGCTTGAGTAATTAGCGGGATCGAACACGAAAGGAATATCTATGAGCAACGGAATAGTCAAGCTGACTGATGCCACATTCGACGAGCATGTCATGCTGGCAGACGTTCCGGTTCTCGTGGACTTCTGGGCTGACTGGTGCGGCCCATGCAAGATGATTGCCCCAGTGCTCGAGGAGCTCGCCACCGAGAAGCAGGGGCTGCTGCAGATCGCGAAGCTCGATATCGACGAGAACCTCGACGTCACGAGGCGCTTCGAGGTGATGAGCATCCCGACCCTCATCCTGTTCAAAGGCGGAGAGCTCCGTACCAGGATCGTCGGGGCGCGCGGGAAGGCTCAACTACTCCAAGAGATCGAGGAGTACCTGTAACGGGCCCGGCCGATCGCTCACCCCTACCGCTTTGCATCGGTGCGGTCGGGGAGGCCGTGGAAGATGTGCAGCGCAGGCTCGCGGCTCTCGGCATCGACACCTCCCCTGACGCCAAAGGCATATTCGGCCCTGGCACCCGTGCTGCCATCGAAGCATTCCAGCACACCCGGGGCCTGAGGATAGACGGGCAGTGCGGGAACCAGACATGGTCCGCGCTCGTGGAAGCAGGATTCAGGTTGGGCGACCGCCTGTTGTACCACTGCCGGCCAATGCTGCGAGGTGACGATATAGCGGACCTCCAGCGGCGGCTCTCGGCTCTCGGCTTTGACACCGGCAGGGTCGACGGGATTTTCGGTGCAATGACTGCTGGGGCTCTGGCCGACTTCCAGAGGAACACCGACCTCCCCCCCGACGGTATATGCGGCTCTCGTACCCTACGCGAGTTGCTCCGAGTCATGCCCAGGTACTCCGAACCGGAGCTCGTGAGCGCCGTGCGCGACCGCGAACGCATGCGCCGGAGCCCCACAACTCTTCTGGGTCGGAGAATCGCACTGGGTGAGGAGGGCGGCCTCGATGCCGTCGTCACTGCTGTACGCCGCCGCTTGGCCTCTGCCGGGGCCCAAGTGGTTCCTATACTGCATTCCGACGGGTCTGCCCAGGCAGCCCTTGCCAATGCAGCCTCGGTCGAGGTTTACCTTGGCATACGGTTCGAACCGCAGAGAACCGACTGCCAGGCCGCCTACTACACCGGCTATCACTACGAATCACCCGGAGGAAGGCGCCTTGCAAACCTCGTGTGCTTCCACACGCTCAAGAATCTCCGGATAACCGGTGCCACTGCTGTCGGGATGTCACTTCCGATCCTGCGTGAAACCAGGATGCCGGCAGTAGTATGCGAGATCGGACCATCCCATACGGTTGTCGAAAAGGGTGCACATCTGGCAGAGGCTCTCGCAGATGCATTGATCGAATGGGCCACAACTCCCTTCGAATAATCAGCGGACCCCACCTGAGCTGGTGTTGTCTAGCGATATCCACAACCTAATGCACAGGTTGTGGATCAAGCTCCAGTGCGCCTGGATAGTTGATACTCACTCATAGTGAGCAATATCTACAGAATATAGCGATATATGAAGATATTGCTACTCTAAGTAGCTACATATCAAACCGTCTTGTTCACCGTCATCACATCAGTAAGCATCAACTTATAGATGCGCTCTAGATCTTCGAGAGTTGAAAATTCGATCAACACTCGACCGCGACGGGCTCCCATCTCGACCTTCACCCTCGTGTTGAGCCGTGTGGACAGCAACTCCTCTAGTTCCAGCATTCCTGGTGCTGGCAAGCGGCGCCTGGCCACTTCCTGGGGGTAATGGTCGCTATGTCCGTGACCCGTGGTTGACTCTCGGCCCTCCTCCACTGCCACACCAGCGCTTCCACCCACAGCGGCTGAACCCTCCGAACGCCCCTGGTCTCCAACCCCACTTCCGGTTACTGCCTGCCCAGAGTCGGGGCGCCCCGATACTCCTAGCTCAGGTGCCTGACCTGCCTGCGTACCCACCTGTTCGTGCTGTCGGATCACATCCTCGACAGCACGCACAGTAAGTCCTGCAATCACAATCTGCTTGGCCAGCTCTTCTTGGTAGGCCCTATCGCGCGTGCCAAGCAAAGCGCGCGCGTGTCCTGCGCTCAGAGATCCTTCGGCAAGGGCTCTTTGGACACCGGCCGGAAGCTGCAGCAGCCGCAGCATATTCGTCACTGCTGTCCGGCTCCGGCCTACGCGTATAGCAACCTGCTCATGGGTATAGCCAAACTCGTCGATAAGCTGCTGGTAGGCGGCCGCTTCCTCTAGCGGATTCAAATCCTCACGATGCAAATTCTCGACTAGCGCCTGCTCGAGGCTGTTCACATCCGACGTCTCTTGCACCAACGCTGGCACAGTCTGCAGCCCAGCTCGCCTCGCCGCTCGCCAGCGCCGCTCGCCAGCGACCAACTCATACTCACTTTCACCAGAGCGGCGTAGTAGAACCGGCTGGAGCACCCCGAGTTCGCGAATCGAAGCCGCCAGAGAAGACATCGCTTCTTCGTCGAAGTACGCACGGGGTTGGAGCCTGTTCGGCTTAATGTTGGATACCGGAACCTCGCGTAATGCAGTCCCGCGGTCCCCAACTGCTTCGGATGGGATCAGTGCTCCGAGACCCTTACCCAATCCACTACGACGGGCCACGGTCAACCTCCTTGGCTAGCAATCTGTACGCTATCGCCCCGCGTGAACTGGGATCGAACACGGTAACCGGCTGCCCGAACGAAGGTGCCTCTGATATGCGTACCGTACGAGGCACTACGACCCGGCACACCTTGTCACCGAAATGCTCTCTAACTTCGCTGGCCACCTGCTCGGCAAGCTTTGTCCTGGCGTCGTACATCGTGAGAACAATCGTAGTCACCTCAAGCTCCTCGTTGAGGTTTGTCTGGACAAGGTTCACATTTCGCAGGAGCTGCCCAAGGCCCTCTAGCGCGTAGTACTCGCACTGTATGGGCACGAGAACTTCCCTCGCCGCAGCTAGACCGTTAACGGTAATCAGCCCAAGCGAAGGGGGACAATCGATCAGGATGAAGTCAAAGTCTTCCAGAATAGGTTGAATTGCTCTCCTCAGTCGCAACTCGCGGCTGAACGTTGGGACCAGCTCGATCTCAGCTCCAGCCAGGTCGATGGTTGCAGGAGCTACGAACAGGTTCTTCAGCGACGTAGCCTCTATGCAATCCTCCAGCGGCACGTCGCGCATGAGGACGTCGTACATCGACGACTCGAAGTTTCTCGCATCTATTCCGAGGCCAGTCGTGGCGTTTCCCTGAGGGTCCAGGTCAATCACCAGTACGCGCCTTCCGAGCTCAGCCAACCCGGCACCGAGGTTAACCGCCGTCGTCGTCTTGCCGACCCCACCCTTCTGGTTCGCAACCGCCATTACCCTGGGCATCACCCCGCGGCCAACCGTCCGACCAGACGCCATTCAGCGACCCATCCTCCAACGGCCGACCCCCTCATGGTCGACCACGGTATCTGTCGGGGATATCCCACTGGTTTCCTCCAATTGCTTCTTGCCAGTTAGGCACGTACGAGCTGAAGAAGCGGGCACGAGAGCTGCAGCCCCTTATCCTTCACCCAGATCGCTCTTGGGTCAAGAAGGCTGAGTGATGTTCCACGTGAAACTTAATTGGCTCGGCAATTTTGATTGCAGCACGACGAGGTGGTCATTAGTCGCTCCGAGCTCATCTCGCGTGCACAGAACAGCTGCCTGACCTGGTAGTTCTGCAAGCTGGTGGATCCAGATGCCGCCCGCTTCAGGCTGGAGCTTCACCAGTATTACTGCCTGGCAAGCCTCCCGGGGCACTGGAAGGCAGGCACGTGGACTGTGCGTAGCCGCCGGATGGTCCGTAAGCTGAGCACATGAGCCTGGGGTTTCATTCCACCAACTAGATCATGCGAGACGGATAGTTGTTCACATGCCTCATAGCATGTGTTTCACGTGGAACAGCGGCCAGACAAAGCCTTCTCACCATTCTAGGTATAACCGCGAATCTACTTGTTTTCAGAAGAGCGGGTTCTTACGCGCTACTCCTACTCGTCGGGGGAACCGTGCGGGGCACTCGCTCGTCTGACGAATAACCTGATACCCAAAGGTATCCCTCCAGGAGGTGGCAGTGGACATTCCCAGTTGCGCGAGTCCGGAGTCAGGCCACCTATCTTGATCCAAGTCATCATCACCAGGCGGTGGCTCCGACACGACCAGAATGCCTCCATGGACGATCAACGGAGATGCACATTCGGCAGTAGTAGCTGGTCGCCCAAAAGAACGTGCAACCACGACGTCGAATGATGCTCGCAGCTCAGGCGTCATACCAGCCACTTCAGCAGACTCACGCTTCACGCACACACGCCCGCTCATACCACATGCCTCCACCGCGGAGATCAAGAACTCCGTCTTGCGAAGATTCGAATCCAGCAGCATGAACTTGCTATCAGGCCATAGATCCGCCAATACGAGGCCCGGGATACCCCCTCCAGATCCTAGATCAAGAACGGCTCGCCGCCCTGGAGTGCAACTGCCTGGACCCACACCACAACCCAACTCTGCTTCGACAGCTCGGGCAAATCCCATAGCGTGATCTATGTGCAACTCAAGATCGCCAGGGCCAAGATATCCCCTTTGGCGGGCCCTGGAAAGCTGTACCAGCAGTGCAGACCGCGCATTCCTCAAGGTTGGCGCGCCTATTCGCCAGCCTTAGGAGAGATCACCACGTAGCGACGCGGCTCCTCGCCCTCCGATCTCGTCACCACACCCTCTATAGCGTTTACCGTATCGTGAACTACCTTCCGGTCGGCCGCCGACATCGGCTCGAGCCGGCGCTCTGTCCCGCTGGCAATCACCTCTTGGGCAATTGACGTGGTAAAACGCGCGAGGGCTTCGGCGCGCTTGGCACGGTATCCCCCGACATCCACGATTATCCTCTCGCCATGCCCACCCGTGTAGCGCTGGAGAACAGCTCGCGTTACCTCCTGCAGGGCAGACAGTGTGGCACCGGCGGGACCTACCAGAGCACCGAGGTCGCTGCCCTCGATAGCGACCTGTATACCCTCTTCGCTACTCGAGAACGAGGTGGTCGCAGTCATGCCAAGCTCGTGCATGAGGCCATCCAGAAAGGTCGTGGCCTTCTCCCCTTGCTCATCTGCTGAAAGTGTCTCCATCATCGCCTCCACTTGCTCGTTGTCACTATTGGCCGTGGCAGCCGCCCTTACCTGACCTCTGCCACGCCCCCTCGATCCCCGATGGCGCTTCTTCCTGGCCCCTGAAGACCCCCCGGGCTCTGCAGCAGGCTCCACCGCCGGCTCCCCGGATGGCACTGAAGGAACTACAGCACCCTTCTGTGCCACCCCAAAGTCCCCATTCATCGGACGAACCTCGGCATCGGCTCGCTTCGCCTCTGTCGGCTCAGAGCGGCCAGCACCCGAGGATCCTCTGTCTGCTGCTTTCACCAACACCGTCTTGTCCTTGCCGCCTTTGGCCGAGGCAGATCCATCGCCTGCTACCGACCGACTCCTCCCCTTGGTCCTGTCGTTCGCCTTCCGGGCACCCTTGCCGCCCCTCTTAGGCCTAGGCCTAGCAGGCACAACGCGTGCCCGAAGTCTCGCCTCCTGTCTGAATCGCCCGAGAATCCCCCGTCTGGGCTCGGTAAGGATAATGAACTCCGCATCCGTCTCAGCCACGCCTAACTGCTCAAGCGCAGCCTCCCTGGCCTCTTCGATCGTTCGTCCCGTGGTCTCTACCCACTCCATTAGGTCAGGGCGCCTTTCTCTCACGCTTCGATCGCGCCCGAGGATGAGGTTTCTTCGTGTCCGCGTCATCCAGTCTGGGCTTCTGTGCCTGTGCTGCAGGCTTCTGGGTAGACGGCTTCCCAGTCGAGGGCTTAGTGCCAGCCGGCCGACCCGGTGTGGGCTTCTGTGCCTGTGCTGCAGGCTTCTGGGTAGACGGCTTCCCAGTCGAGGGCTTAGTGCCAGCCGGCCGACCCGCACCGTTCGATGAGCTGCCACCTGTACCGAGCTGTCCCGTCTGGCGCGTGCCGGATCGTCCCCCCCCCGGCCTCGGCTGTTGAGCCCGTTGCTGACCGGCGGCCTTCGCCTGCGCGTTGGCCAGGCGCTCCATCAGCGTCGGCCTTCGTGGCCGGCCACCCGAGGAACCGACGTCCGATCGCGGAATGGACTCCGCGGCAACTGCAGGTGTGGAGAACATCCCAAACCTGAAAAGACCTTCCTGAATCGCTATCCTACAAAGGCTCGAAACAATAAAGTAAACAACAACCCCTGCCGGAAAATATAAGTAGAATATTGCAAACAAAAATGGCATGTATTTCTGCATCATCTGTGCTTGTGGATTCGTCTGTGCTAGCTGGGGATTGCGTCTATTAATCTGATTTATCTGGATATATTGTAGAAGTATAGCAGCGCCAAATAACACCCAGTATGGGATTGCGCTACTAATGGAAGAGTGATGACCAAGAACAGTCTGCGTCAAGTTGATCCCGAATGCCATCATCTTCCCAGCACTATGGAGAAGATCGTGGTAGATTCGGGTGCTATGCCCTATATATAGTGGTGCTGGGATCACATGGCCATGACTGGTAAATGTGTGAGTCAATCCACGAATGGAATCATATAGTATGATAAATACCGGGATCTGAATGATCATAGGTAGGCAGCCACCAGCGGGGTTGATGTTGTGCTCTCTATAGAGCTTCATCATTTCCTCGTTGAGCTGTGCTCTATCGCCTTTGTACTTCTGCTGCAGCTTCTTCATTTCTGGCGTAAACTGCTGCATTGCAACCATTGAGCGAGTGCTCTTGATGGTCAACGGAGCGGTTACCACCATCACAGCTACAGTAAGAAGAGCTATAGCTATTGCATAATTCGGGGCCAGTGCATAGAAGAAAGCTAGCAACCATGCCATCGCTCTGAATAGAGGTTGAAAGATCTGGCCGATGGTGCTTGCCATCAGCACAGCCATGATCATCGCCGAGCCTCCTTCGGGGTTGGAACCGGATCAACACCGTGGCCACCCCATGGTTGGCACCTAGCTACACGTCGGATAGCAAGCCAACCACCTCGGAATAAACCGTGTAGTTCCATAGCTTCGACCGCGTACGCTGAGCAGGTCGGCCAATATCTGCACGGCGACGGCCTGCCGGAACGAAGTCTCTGATAAGCCTTGACACCCAGAACGGCCATTCTCACGGCCATCCCCGTGGTGTTTTCGCCAGATGGCGCTTCCGCGGTGGTCACCGAGCGGCGCACGCCGAGCCCATCGCTCTGGATACCGTCATGGTCAATTCCTCGAATCTCATCGAACACGCTTCACGCGAGGCCGTCACCAGGTATGCCCCCGGCGCCATCTCGGGTGCCAACCGTCTGGTCACCTCTCTCAGGCGTCGGCGGAGCCGATTGCGAACTACGGCGCTTCCGACCTTCCTCCCGATCGCATATGCGACTTGCGGCACATGTGCATCCGGCAGAGAGCAATACGTGACACCAACCGGCCCCACCCAGCTCCTCCGGCCAGACCTCCTCAGTTGCTCGAAGGTCCTCCTGTCCCGAATTCGCCAGGTCACCTCGGCCCGCTCGTGTTCAAGCGGACAGGCGTTGGCGACCCCTGGCCCGTCGAGCCCGGATGATCGCGCGCCCGGCGCGACTGGACATCCGATGCCGGAAACCGTGGGTCTTCGCCCGCTTACGCGTGTTGGGCTGGAACGTTCGCTTCACTGTGTCTCTCTCGTCCGTACGGGGCCGTATGCTTGCCCGGCTTTCGACAATCCTCCGACGCCAAGCCGCGGCCGAGGCTTCAAGACCGCAATCCTACGCCAGAATGGAAGCTTGCCACCAGCCGGGTCGTCCCCGTCGACAGATCGGCACTGGTGGCGGTTCCATGGGCGCTAGCAGCGCGAGCGCTCGGGGTGTACCGTTCGGAGGCTGGCACCTGGCCGACCAGCTGGCGGCGAGGCGGCGAGCATACATGGTTATCCAGCGACAATTGGTGGGCCTTTGCGCCGCAACGGAGCTGGTCGCGCAATCCACACCTGTGGATTGTCTTGTGGACGAGCTTTCTTAGCGAAGGGTGTAAACCCAGGTGAACGACATAGAATACCTGTGGAATCAATGTACGGACACCCTGCGAGAACAGGTTTCCGACGGCACCTGGCGCACCTGGCTATCTGGTCTGGTGCTCGTGTCTGTGACTGGAGACCGTCTCGTGGTGGGTGTTCCGAGCACGCTCGTGCGCGACAGGGTGGAATCCCGCTTCATCGGTCTCATAGCAGCAGCGGCGTCCGAGGTGGCTGGTCGGGAGATCAACGTGTCCCTCCATGTCCTTGCCTCCCCAGCCTCCGCCCCCGAGGCAGAACCAGAAGTGGTCCTCTCTGGATCTCGATACTCTCCGCGCGAATATCCGGTGGGGCCCGGGAGCAGCCCCGATCAAGGTGGGGCCCGGGAGCAGCCCGAATCACACCAGAGTCGATCTCATTCCACCGACGCGAGCCGCCACAATCATCCAGCGCCTCAGGGAATCGACTCGCGCTACACCTTCGACTCCTTTGTGATCGGCTCGTCCAATCGCTTCGCCCATGCGGCAGCGCTGGCGGTTGCCGAAGCCCCGGCGCGCTCCTACAACCCGTTGTTCGTTCATGGTGACGCCGGCCTGGGCAAGACCCACTTACTTCACGCCATTGGCAACTACGTCCACGAGAACTTCGCCGGTCGACACATCCGTTACGTTTCGACCGAGACGTTCATGAACGAGTTCGTGGATGCCATCAGGAACAACACCACCGGATCGTTCAAACGCCGCTACCGTGACTGCGACGTTCTTCTCATCGACGACGTCCAGTTCATGGAGGGCAAGGAGCAGCTTCAGGAAGAGTTCTTCCACACCTTCAATCACCTCTACGGGGCATCCCGGCAGATCGTCCTCACCTCCGACCGGTCACCCAAGTCGATCGCCACGCTGGAGGACAGGTTGCGTAGCCGCTTCCTGTCTGGGCTCATAACAGAGGTCCAACCACCAGAGCTCGAGACCAGGCTCGCGATACTCCGGGACAAAGCTGATCGCGAGGCGGTACCCGTCCCGCCAGAGGTCCTGGAGTTCATTGCCACTCACGTGAAGGACAACATTCGCGAGCTCGAGGGGGCGCTCATCCGCGTTACAGCCTACGCCAGCCTGAACAGGCAGCCTCTCGACCGTGACCTGGCGGAGTTGGTTCTGTCCGACATCGTCTCCGCAGGTCAGCCCAAGCGGGTTACCCCGGCGATCATCCTCGACAACACCTCGGCGATGTTTGGCTTCACCGTTGACGAGCTGTGTGGAGCTAGCCGTAGGCGCCCGCTTGTAACGGCACGCCAGATCGGCATGTACGTGTTTCGTGAGCTGACAGACTTCTCGTACCCAGCGATAGCTCGAGAATTCGGCGGACGCGACCACACGACGGTGATGCACGCGGTGGAGAAGATCGGCTCGTTGATGAAGGAGCGTCGTCAGATCTACGACCAGGTAACCGAGTTGATCTTGAGAATCAAGGCCAACACGTGAGTCTTACCGGTGTGAAAACCTGGGGATTGCCTGTCTGCGACGCTGTGGAAGACAGTGGGTTGCCGGTGGATCATTGGCGAGGTTCACCTCTCCTGTCTGCGACGCTGTGGAAGACAGTGGGTTGCCGGTGGATGCCTATTTCTGTCACCACCAGGGAATATGGCAGTCTGTACACAATCCACACCCCTTATTACCACTACTGCAAAATCTTGAATAATTAGAGAGGAAGGGTTGGGAGTGAAGTTTCGCTGTGAGCGCGACAGCCTCTACGAGGCTCTGACCACTGCCGGTAGGGCTGTCTCCACCAGAACCACCTCGCCCGTGCTGGCAGGGTTGCTGATCGAGATCTCAGGTAACGACATGGTTGTCGTAGGCACAGATCTCGACATGACCATCCGTGTCGGTATCGAGGCGATCGGACTTGACGACGGACGTTGTGTGGCACCAGCGCGCCTGGTAGCCGACATTGTCAGGTCTATGGAACCGGGAGCCGTCACGGTGGAGTCGACGGAGGACGATCTGGCCATATCTGCAGCTCGATCACGTTTCGTGGTGCGGACCATTCCGGTCGGGGATTACCCGGTTCTCTCGCCGCCAGGTGGATCAAGCACCACCATCACATCCTCAGGGCTTCTGGACGCGTTACGCCAGGTGATCAGGGCAGCTTCGACAGACGATACCCGTCCGCTGCTCACAGGGATCCTGGTTGCCGCCGAAGGTGACGGAATCCGGATGGTGGCAACCGACTCCTATCGCCTTGCGTTTCGCGATATCCACGGAGCTCACCCACTGCCGGAGGGAACTGACCAGATCCTGATCCCGGCGCGTGCATTAACCGAGCTACAAAGACTTCTCCCGTCGATGTCGGGGAAGGCCGACCACGATGTCGGATTTGCTGTAGGTGACCTCGAAGCTACCTTCACTATCAAAGGGGTCACGGTGAGCACGCGGTTACTGGAGGGAAAGTTCCCCGACTACAGGCAGCTCGTACCCCCGGCGTATCCGAACGTCCTACGGGCCGGCAAGGACAGCCTGCTCGACGCGCTCCGGCGCGTACGTCTTCTCGTTCGTGACAACACCACGGCAGTCCGCTTGGCGATGAGGCCTGGAGGTGTCGAGTTGACCGTCGTCACACAGGAGGTAGGCCACGCGAGTGAAGACGTGGACGCCGACTTCGAGGGTGACGAGCTAACCGTGGCGTTCAACCCCAGTTATCTCATCGATGGCGTCGAAGCTGTCATGGGCGACGAGGTGGTCATCGAGACCGTTGACACCTCGAAGCCGGCTACCGTTCGATCTCCCACTCACGACGATTACCGATACCTGCTGATGCCGGTACGAGTATCGTGATCAGCGTGGTGTCCAACATAGGCTTCACGACGGCGTGGCAGTTTCAAACCTGCAGCTGACCGACTTCAGGTGCTTCAAAGGGGTGTCCGTGGACCCCGACCCCGAGGGGTTGACCGTGTTCAAGGGCCCCAATGGAACAGGAAAGACGTCCCTGCTGGAGGCCATAGCATGGCTGGCGACGCAGAAGTCGTTCCGGTCGTCGTCGCGCGAGGCGATGATTCGCGATGGAGCGGACAGGGCGATAGCGATGGCCCACATAGTGAGCCGCACCACCACCTCCACTCTAGGAGGAGAGATACCGACCAGCGGGTCGAGCCGGACGCGTTTGAACGGCAGGACGGCACGCAACCGAGCGGATGTGGCTGGAGTGCTCAGGGTTTCGGTGTTCTCGCCTGACGATCTCCGTCTCGTCCAGGGTGGGCCGGCGGATCGGAGGGATTTCCTCGACGAGGTACTGATCAACCAGATGCCCAGGATGGAGTCCCTCGTGGCGGAGGTGGACCGCGTATTGCGCCAAAGAGCGTCGCTGTTGCGCCAGGCTGGTTGGCACAAGGTCGCCGATCTCGACAGCACACTGGATGTATGGGACGCCCGCCTGGCGTCGGCAGGAGAGGCTCTTGTCGAGGCTCGTGAAGCATTGGCGCAGCACATGGTGCCACTCGTGAGCGAGACATACTCGCGTCTGTCAGGAGCTCCCAATGTCGTGGGGCTCAGGTATCGCAGGTCGTGGGATGGCGAGTTGGCATCGGTTCTTGCATCCAGAAGGGAGGATGACCTGAGGCGCCAGTCGACCGGAGCAGGTCCCCATCGCGACGAGGTCGAAGTGCTCCTCGATGGCAGGCCTGCCAGGACCCACGCCTCGCAAGGGGAGCAGCGCTGTATGGCAATGGCGTTGCGGCTGGCTGCACATAGTGTGGCTAGTGCAGCTGGTGAGGAGCCGCCGGTGCTGCTGCTCGATGACGTATTGTCCGAGCTGGATTACTCGCGTGCCCATGCACTCATGCATTCGCTGCCGCCTGGTCAGGTCATGCTGACGTCGGCGGTGGACCCACCGAAGGATCTGCCGGAAGCTACGGTGGTGGATGTGACGGGAATCGACCTGGGCAGATCGCGAGGTCTTCTGTGAGCGGATTATACCCACGATCCCGAGGTTACGACCAGATCAGGCCCGGTCCGGACATGATCTACATGACTCGACCAGGGCCCGCCGTTGCCAGTGAACCAGCTCCGCTCAGCAGATCGCTCGGGGTGCTGGCGAAGAGGCTCGGGGCGGGTGGCCCCGGAGTTCTCTCGGTGGTGTTCTCCAAGTGGGACACGGTGGTGGGCGAGGCGGTGGCCGCCCATGTACAGCCGAAGTTGATAGAAGGGGAGACCCTGGTAGTGACGGCAGATCATCCGGCCTGGGCTACCCAGGCGCGAAGAATCGCCCCACAGGTGATGGCGCGGCTGGCCGAGATGTGCGACCCGGAGCCGGCTCCGAAGAACATGCGGATCACGGTGAAGGCCTGACAACCCGGGTCATTATCAGGAGAAGGACCCTCCTGGTACAATGGACCGCATTGGAACCATCCGAGCGACGTCACCGGTGGTGAGGGCGCTCAGGTGGGTCCCTCCCCTATAGAACCGCATTTGAAAGGGCGCGCTCGTGGCGCTGAACATTGACGCTGAGTTGACCAGGGACGTCGTTGCTTCGTCGTACGACGCGAGTGACATCACCGTTCTAGAGGGGCTCGAGCCGGTTCGGACCCGTCCGGGGATGTACATAGGCTCCACCGGTCCGAGTGGCCTGCACCACCTGGTATGGGAGGTGGTCGACAACGCCGTGGACGAAGCCATGGCCGGGTACTGCACACGTATCGACGTGTCACTTCTCGCCGACGGGGGATGCCGCGTGGTCGACAACGGCCGTGGGATCCCCGTGGATCCGCATCCCCAATACCCGGATAGGTCGGCAGCGGAGCTAGTCCTCACGACATTGCATGCCGGAGGGAAGTTCGGTGGGTCGGGTTACAAGGTTTCCGGTGGCCTTCATGGTGTTGGTGTATCGGTGGTGAATGCCCTGTCCGAGCGTCTGGTGCTCGAGGTCGACAGAGACGGAAAGCGCCACAGGATCGAGTTTGCCAACGGAGGAGTGCAACAGGGACGGATGGAGACGACCGGGCCGTCCCCGAAGGGACGTACTGGCACGATCGTCACCTTCTGGCCAGATCCGGCGGTATTCGAAGAGGTCGAGTTCCGAGCGCAGACAGTGCTCGAGCGTCTTCAGGTAATGGCATTTTTGAACAGGGGGCTCGAGATCCACTTCTCCGACGAGCGCCCCGGGCATCTCCAACAGATCACTTATCGCTATACAGGCGGGGTGGTGGACTACGTAAAGCATCTGAATGCGGCCAAGGAAGCACTGTTCCGCAAGGTGTGCTCGTTCTCACAGGCGGAGGACGGCAGCGAGGTAGAGATTGCTATGCAGTGGAACACGGGGTTCCACGAGTCGTTGCATTCATTTGCCAACGGCATCTCGACAGTCGAAGGTGGGATGCACGAGGAGGGGTTCAGGAAGGCCATCACCAACGTCGTCAACCGTTATGCACGCGCGAAGGGTCAGTTGAAGGACAAGGACGAGAATCTCCTCGGTGAGGATATCCGAGAAGGGCTGACGGCGATTGTCTCTGTGCGGCTCCGCGATCCGCAGTTCGAAGGCCAGACGAAGGCAAAGCTCGGCAACGTATCCATCCGCTCCTTGGTTGAACGGACGACAAACGAGAAGCTCGCCGAGTGGCTGGAGGAAAATCCCCGCGAAGCCAACCAGGTGGTCCAGAAGGCGAGCGTTGCAGCCAGAGCACGGCTCGCCGCTCGCCAGGCGCGGGATCTGACCAGACGTAAGTCCGCACTGGATGGCGCGGGGCTTCCCGGGAAGCTGGTGGACTGCTCTTCGCGGGAGCCCCGTGAGAGTGAGCTGTTCATCGTAGAGGGCAATTCGGCCGGTGGATCGGCCAAGGATGCCCGCAATCCTCGTACCCAGGCGATCCTGCCGATACGGGGCAAGATCTTGAACGTAGAGCGAGCGCGCATTGACAAGATGCTGAAGAACACCGAGGTACAAGCCATCATCTCGGCGATCGGAGCGGGCCTCGCCGACGACTTCGACGTGTCACGCATCCGCTATCACAAGGTGATCATTCTCGCCGATGCCGACGTGGACGGGTCTCATATTCGGACCCTGCTGCTCACATTCTTCTTCCGTCAGATGAAGCCCCTGGTGGAGGGGGGATTCGTGTACGTAGGCCAACCCCCCCTGTACTCGACGCTCGTGGGCAAGGAGAAGGTCTATCTGAAGGACGACCAGGCGAAGGCGGCGTTTCTCGGTGAGCACCCCAATCACAAGGCCGAGTTCCAGCGTCTGAAGGGTTTGGGCGAGATGGACTTCGGTGAGCTGCGTGACACGACAATGGATCCGCCAAGGCGCTCGCTGTTGCAGATAAGTGTGGAGCAGGCAGCTCTGGCGGACGAGGTGTGCTCGGTCCTTATGGGTGACGACGTGGAGCTGAGGCGCCAGTTCATCCAAACCAACGCCAAGGACGTGCGGTTTCTGGATATCTGATGGCGGGCGAGGCGGAGTGGTGGGTACCTATGGGCTGAGCAGGCGGCAGGACAGGGTGACGAGCGAGGGAACGGCGAAGCGATGGCTATGAAGGGCAATAGCGGCTCGGGGATCGGAAGTGGCGGCGCGGCAGCGCCTCCCCCGTCAGGATCGATCGAGCCGATCGAGATCCAAGAGGAGATGGAGCGCTCGTGCCTCGAGTACTCCATGTCCGTCATCGTCTCGAGGGCCCTGCCGGACGTGAGGGATGGGTTGAAGCCGGTGCACCGGCGGATCCTGTATTCGATGTACGACCAGAACCTCCGGCCGGATCGACCCCACACGAAGTGTGCTCGCGTAGTTGGTGACGTGATGGGCGTGTACCACCCTCACGGGGACAGTGCGATCTACGAGGCCCTGGCGCGCATGGTTCAGGATTTCAGCCTTCGCCATCCGCTCATCGACGGGCACGGAAACTTCGGTGGTACGGGTCCCGACGAGGGACCGGCAGCCATGCGCTACACCGAGTGCCGTCTGGCCCCTCTGGCCCTTGAGCTCATGGCGGGTATAGACGAGGACACAGTCGACTTCATCCCGAACTATGACGGCACCCAGGAAGAGCCGTCGGTGCTCCCGGCGCGCTTCCCGAACCTTCTCGTGAACGGGTCGCAGGGAATAGCGGTGGGCATGGCCACGAACATCCCCCCACACAACCTCGGGGAGATCGTGGACGCCACGATCCACCTGCTGGAGCACCCGGACTCCACCCCGGACGAGCTAATGGCCTTTGTGAAAGGGCCAGACTTTCCAACGGGGGCACTGGTGCTTGGTCGCCAAGGCATTCTCGACGCGTACCGGACCGGCAGAGGATCGGTGAAGTTGAGGGCAGTGGCCGAGGTGGACGAGGTGCGGGGAACGACGAGGATCGTTGTGACCGAAGTGCCCTACCAGACCTCCATCGAGGTGATCGAGAAGAAGATCGCGGATCTCGTGCGTTCCGGGGAGCTGGAAGGGATATCGGGTACGCAGAATGACTCGGCTGGTCGCCAGACCCGCCTTGTCATCACGTTGAAGCGTGATGCAAATGCCAATGTCGTGCTCAACAATCTGTACAAGCACACTCCGATGCAGACCAGCTTCGGAGTGAATACGGTTGCATTGGTAGACGGGGTGCCACGCACACTCAACCTCGCGCAGGCTCTCGGCCATTATGTGGCCCACCAGGTGGAGGTTGTTGCCAGGCGATCCGAGCACAGGCTAGGTAAAGCCCGCGAACGTGCGCATATAGTCGAGGGGCTGTTGAGGGCGATCGACATGCTCGATGCCGTCATTGAGGCGATCCGGAGCTCTGACGACCGGAGTGCCGCGCGCGAAGCACTGATGGCGACACCTTTTGGATTCAGCGAGGTGCAGGCAAACCACATACTCGATATGACCCTCGGGCGTCTTACACGCCTGGGCCGTTCCGAGCTCGAGGAGGAGATGGGGAGGCTTCGCGAGGCGATAGCGGAGCTCGAGGCCATCCTCGGCGATCCGGCGAGGCTTCGTGCCGTCATAGCCGAGGAGCTCGGCGTGGTGAAGGACAAGTACGCCGAGCCCCGTCGGACGAAGATTACCCACGACCCGGGTGAGCTCGGCGTGGAGGACCTGATAGACGACGAAGAGCTGGTCGTCACGATGACACGCGCAGGATATGTGAAGGCGGTATCGGCGGCTGCGTTCCGAACCCAGGGCAGGGGCGGTCGGGGCATCCAGGGTGCGCGCCTGAAAGAGGAGGATCTGGTCGCCAATCTCCTCCATACGACGGCGCATGCATACCTCCTGCTGTTCTCGAACCGGGGCCGTGTGTACCGTCTTCGGGCTCACGAGGTTCCTATGAAAGAGCGTACGGCCCGCGGCACGGCCCTGGTCAACCTGCTTCCCCTGGAGCCAGACGAAAGCATCCAGGCGATTGTCGCGACTCGCGACTTCGAGTCGGGTGGCTACCTCCTGTTCGCGACGAAGTCGGGCCAGGTGAAGAAGACTGCCATGTCGGAGTACGACAAGTCGCGCCGCGAGGGCTTTATCGCGATTGCCCTGAAGCCAGGCGACGAGTTGGTGCGGGTGGTGCCGACTGGGGGCGATGATGAGCTCGTGATGGTGAGCCGTAACGGCAATGGGATTCGATTTTCCGAGACTGAGGTTCGCCCGATGGGCCGCGACGCGGCAGGTGTCCGTGGCATGAGACTGCGACCAGGTGACGAAGTGGTGTCGTTCGGCGTGGTCCAACCCGATACCGACGTGGTCATAGTCACAGATGCCGGCTATGGGAAGCGGACCAAGACCGAGCATTTCACGCGGCAGGGTCGTGGAGGTCAAGGGGTGAGGGCTATACGTCTCACAGCGGTACGCGGCAGGGTCGTGGAAGCCTTCATGGCAAGACTCGACGACGAGATCCTCCTCGTATCGACCGGGGGCGTGGTTATTCGCACGGCGGTGCGCGAGATAACCGCTCAAGGCCGAGACGCTACTGGCGTGCGCCTGATGAACCTGGACGACGGTCAAAGCGTGGCGGCGGTGGCAGTGGTCGGCGCCGGCGACGAGCTGGGTGACGGGGCCTAGGGGAGCCCGAGGGCATCCAGAGTTCCTGGTACGTCGTCACGATGACGGGGGTAGCACGAGTTCTGGCACGTTCAGGTGGTAATCGTTTCATGGTAGATGCCGTCGGTCTGGTGTAGCCTCATACCCTTGCCGGGGCTATAGCTCAGTCGGTTAGAGCGCAGCACTGATAATGCTGAGGTCGCAAGTTCGATTCTTGCTAGCCCCACTACAAAAGTCCTGGTGAAGTGGGTCATTGACCCCACCACCGTCCCCAATCTACCCTTTGTCCCAACAGCTGTCCCAACAATTGTTGGGACAGCTCTGAGGAACTACCCAGGAGAGGGGTAGTCACGCCATGGCGGGGAGCATTCACAACCTTCCGGGCAGAGGCCAGAACGTCTGGGAGCTGCGCGTCTTCGTTGGCCGGGATTCCAACGGTCGGGTGCGGCATCAGAGCCGAATCTTCCGGGGTAGCAAGCGAACTGCGGAGAAGGAGCTGGCTCGTCTGGTTCTGTTACAGGACATGAGTCCGGAGGTCGTTCCCGACGAGGCGAGTCGGCCCTGGGGTCCGACCACCACGATCAACGACGCCATCAGCGGGTGGAAGGCGAACGGCTGGGACGACTTGAACCCGTGACGTCCCGCCGGTACGAGAGCATCTGGAAGCTCCACATCAAGGAGTCGATCGGCAAGAAGCGGATCGCCTCGCTGAGCCCGTGCGACGTAGAGAGGTTCTTTCGTCAACTGAAGGCCGACGGTGCCGGCCGCGAGACGGTTCGATACGTGCGGTCGGTGCTCCACCGGGCTTGTCGCCTGGCCCGGAAGTGGAGCGGCAACCAGCTTCACAACCCGGTGACCGATACGGAGATCCCGTCGTGGGGTCTCGACGACACGCCGGAGCCGGTCCGGGCGCCGACGCTCGACGAGGTGCTGGCTCTGATCGACGCCGCTGCGACGCTCGTGGCCGACAAGACTCTCGACAGTCGCTACTCGGTGGCACTTCGCGTGGTGGCAGCGACTGGGCTGCGACGAGGGGAGGCATGCGCTCTTCGTTGGTCCGACATCGGCTGGGAGGCCGCAACGCTGACCGTTGACGAGTCGGTGATTCCAGCAGACGGAGGAGCCGTCATCAAGTCCCCGAAGACCCGTGCGAGCATCCGTCGGGTCGCCATCGACACGGGTACCATCGCGGTCCTCCGAATGCTCCGTGCCGAGCAGGAGGACCTCGCCGCCCTCGGCAACATCACCATTCCCGACGAAGGGTTCGTGTTCTCGGCGGAACCGGACGGACAATTCCCCCCGTACCCCGACACGCTCAGCCGTGCCTTCCTGAAGGCGCGGCTCGCAGCGAAGCTCCCCGACGACCTCCACCTGCATTCGCTCCGACACTTCCAGGCGACATCCTTCGACACAGTGATCCCCGGACGGCAGAAGCAGGCGCGCTTCGGCTGGTCCACGGTGCACATGGCACGCCATTACACCGACCCTCTGTCGGAGGAGGACGAACGCGCCGCCAGGCACATGGGGAACCTCCTCGACGGAATCGCGAGCGAGGAGGCGGTTGCCGGCTGAGCCACGACCAGCCAAGTTTGTACCGATGTCCGGTATTATCGAACATCGGTACAAGTGAGGTATCCTGTCTGTGTGGCTCACATCACCGAGACCGAGGGTGCAGCCGATCTCCTGGAGGTCCTGGACCGTCTCGATCTCCCTGTGATCTCTTCGCGATACGACGTGCCCGTTGCCGGTGGCATCGCCGATCTGGTCATCCAGCTCGACGGGGAGGACCAGCCACTGGTGGTCGAGGTGAAACGCTCTCCTTCTCCGGCAGGAATCCGCCAGGTCATCGCTCGCTACCGCGACGACCCGGCACACCACGTCCTGGTGGCCGACCGCCTGACATCTATGGACAAGGAGATGCTCGAACAGGCCGGCTGGGGCTACCTCGACCGGCGGGGGCATGTCCGGCTGTGGCTCGATCGGGTGCGGGTTGACACCCGCATCGACCCGCTGGTCGAAGTGCAGCGACGCAGTCCACTCGACACGGGGACAGGACAGGCAGTCGCGGTATGCCTCCTGGCGGCAACGGGACCGCTGACCGTACGGGGCATCGCGAAGGAGACCGGGGCCGCGGTGAGCTCGGTCTCGACAGCCCTTGCGGACCTTCGAGCCGAAGCCCTCGTCCGGGAATCGTCGACGGAACCCGTCCGGCCTGAACTCTTCTGGGCCCTGGCGGGCCGGTGGGGGGTGCGGGAACGCATGGTCGCACTCACCGACGTGCCACATCTGGGCGACGCAGGCCGAACCTCGCAGCTCGGTCTCGGTCTTGACGACATCGAGACCACCACGGGTTGGGCGCTGCGAGGTGACGTGGCGGCAGCCACGTGGGGTGCCCCGCTCCCGCTGCAGGGCGACGCGCCGCCGGATTTCTACGTGCCCGATGACCGGACCCTGCGGATAGCGAAGCAGCTCTACGGCGAGGCACCTGCGGACGCTGGCCGGGGTGCGACGGTCACCGTCGCCCCGGTCCGGTACGTGGTGACACATCGCTACGACGCGACTCGACGAGAGCTGTCGAACACGGAGTGGCCGGTGGTCCATCCGGTGATCGCCGCGCTGGATCTGACGCGCAGCGGTGCACGGGGCCAGGAGATCCTCGAGGATTTCGATCCGCCCGAAGGCTTCCGCCGTGTCTGGTGAACCTACCGAGATCATCCTGGCGGCCGATCCCTCGGGTGCCATGGCCAATCTCCTCGGCCATCTCGGCGAGGTGGACCGTGCCGGGCTGACGGATTGGGCACTTATCGGGGGCCTGGCCGTGTCGACCTCGCCGATGGCGGGAGGGGTCGCAGCGGAATAGGTCCAGCGCTTGGCGAGGAGGTCGCGGTGCCAGCGCAACAGGGTTGCCGGTTGGACGAAGAGGGGCCCGAGACGCTGGCGGGGGAGCAGTTGTGTAAAACCGGACAGGACCGCTCGGTCCGTGGGCTGCAGCATCGGTCGGTGGCCTGGCGCCGGAGGACTGCCACCTCGTGACGCAGCATAACGGCTTCGATGGCGAGGTCCATGTCACGGCGACTGATGAGCTGGACGCGCTGGAGGACGCGGCAGAACGGCCGGTAGAGGAAGGAGGGGGCTATCCGATTTCGCCGTGCCCGAGGGCTTTCAAAGTACAGCTCGCAGGCCATGGATGGCCTTCTCGGCACGGACAGGATCCGTTGCCTCCGCTCGGTTGTCCACGGCTTTCACGACCCGGAGAGCTTCATCACCATGGTCATTCTGGGCCGAGCTGGCATCGCACCGTCACTACCTTGGGCCAGCCGACCCACGAATCCAGCACAAGACCGGGATGTTTGTGACGCGCCTGATTGCTAGCGTGTCGGTAGTCGTCTGGGGTCACGGCAAACCGCAAAGAGACGGTCAAGTCGCAGCGAAGGCGATGGAGCGCAAGTTGGTGAGCGCTCCGAGGAACTTGGAATGCCACTGTCATCCAAGCGGTGCGCTCAGCGTCAGGCTTATGGCCCGAGGGAGGAGGTTCAGGTCACTGCGTCGTCGGTTTCTGCAAGCCGGATAGGCCTATTCGCCGCCACAGCGCTCGGCGTCGGTGGCATGATGGGCGCGGGCTTGTACACACTGCTGGGATTGGCAGCTACCAGCACCGGCTCGTACCTGCCGGTGGCGTTTGTCGTGGGTGCGTTGGCGGCGGTGTTCTCCGTCTATTCCTATGCGCGACTTGGATCCAGGTTTCCTAGCGGTGGGGGGGCCGCACACTTCATCGTCGAGGAGTACGGGCATGGTATTTCCTCTGGCGGCCTGAATGTGTTCCAGTATCTCGCGTACCTCATCGCGACATCGCTGTACGCCACTGGCTTCGCCGAGTATGCCGATGCCCTTGGAGGACACGCCCTTCCCCAGTGGATGGCCAAGGTATTTGGCATGGGGATCGTCTTGGTTTTCTTAGCGGTGAACGTCCTCGGCTCGAAGATGGTAGGTCGTGCCGAGATGCTCATCGTGGGTATCGAGATCGTGATCCTCCTTGGGTTCGTGATTATCGGGTTATCCAGTGCCCAACCGTCCCGGCTTGGCAGCGGGGGTGGCGACGGTACGCTTGGAATCATCACGGGAGCAGCGCTACTCTACGTGACCTACCAGGGCTTCGGGGTCGTGACCAACGCATCGAACCGGATGGTCAGCCCACGCAGGGAGCTGCCAAGGGCTATGTTTGCTGCACTCGGCATAGTTGCCGTGCTCTACGTGACCATTAGCTCGCTGGTGGTTGCATTGATGCCGCAGGCAGCCATCGTCGCGAACGCCGGTCATGTGCTGGCGAACGCCGGTCAGGCGGCACTTGGTCGGATAGGATTTCTAGCAGTAGCCGCTGCCGCTCTTCTGGCAACGTCCTCGGCGGTCAATGCAACCCTGTTCGCGGCATCAAATGTCGCATTTGACGAGGCCCGCAGCGGGGAGCTCTCGCGGCTGCTAACGGGGACGGTGGGGCGCAATGGCACCGTGGCATTGGTCACTTCTGCAGCCATCGTGATGCTTCTCGTGTTGTTCTTCCCTCTCGACGCCGTTGGCCAGATGACGAGCCTGGCATTCCTTGTTGTTTACGGTGCCGTTAGTGCTGGGCATCTCCGGGTGCGGGCCCACACTGGTGCTCGGGCCTGGCCGCTGGTTGTCGCTGTAGTCGTCAACATCATGCTCTTCGTGCTCCTGCTTGTGCACGCGATCCGAAGTGGTGACGCGAGCACCTGGATAACGTTGGTCGGCGCCCTAATTGGTAGCTTCCTTTTCGAGGCGGTCTTCCGCGCTCGTTCCAGCCGATCTTCTCAGCGCCGGGAAGCGACAGGCTAATAGAACAAATTGGCAGGGCTTCAAACTTGAAAGTAGGCCGTAGAGGAGGAACTCCCTGCGGTCATAGTGGATGGAGCGACTGCTGCAACCGTTCGACAAAACGCCGGTGGTGGGATCCGGCGAGGTCCATATGGCGGTAGGTAGCGAGCTTGGCTGCATCCTCGACGAATACCCAGACCAGGCAATAAGCCCATACCAAGCCGATTGCCCCCCATCCGATCGGGGTGATGAGCCCGAGCCCGAAGGCAACGAGCAAGGTGGCAAGTGCCTTAGTCCCAATTGCTGACCACAAGACGGCAGGAGCCGGATAGGGACGGGCAAGGAACGGACCACGTGCCCGGGCCACGAAGAGCGTCAGGTGTCCAGCAATTGCCAGTTTCAAGAAGATCAGTGTGTCGATCTGGCTGTCGTCGAGCTTCAGCCACAGTTTAGCGATCAGAAGCATGCCGAAGGTCTCGATGACCCCGATCAGGCCTAGAACGGTCGAAACAGACAGCACCCGGCGCATATCCCAGCGCACCGGATCAGGGTCTACGGCAGTATTGTCGAAGGCGATCGTCATGATTGGGACGTCGTTCAGGAGGGCCAAGAGGATAATAAGTATCGCCGTGATGGGGTAGAAGTTGAAGATGATCATGGCGGCTACAACGAACACCACGACCCGGATCGTCTCGGTGATCCGGTAGATGGCATAGCTGTTCATTCGCTGGAAGATCCGGCGGGCTTGCTCGACCGCTCCTACGATTACGGATAGGCCCGGTGCGGTGAGCACCAGGTCAGCAGCGGCACGTGCAGCGTCGGTGGCAGCGGAGACGGCTATGCCGGTGTCAGCCTGCTTGAGCGCTGGCGCGTCGTTCACCCCGTCGCCGGTCATGCCCACGATATGGCCACGGGCCTGGAGCGCCTTCACGATCGAGAATTTGTGTTCAGGGAAGACACGGGCGAAGCCGTCCGCGGCTTCGATCTGCTCGCCCACGGCAGCCCAGGCGGCTGTCTCCTGGCCCGTTGGCAACCCGTCGGCAGATTGGATGTCCGAGCCGAGGCCGAGCTGGTTGGCCGTTTCCTTGGCAATGGCGATGTCGTCGCCGGTGACCATTTTGACGGCAATCCCATGATCGCGGGCTCGTTTGATCGTTTCCGCCGAATCCTCGCGAGGTGGATCGAACAGCGGGAGGAGTCCGAGGAAGTGGAGCGCAGCCTCCCTCCCGCTGCCAGGAGGCTGGTCCCCCACCTCACCGGTGGATCTGCCGGCCGCGTCGTTCGTCGTGAGGCCGCCATCATCTCCAGCAACGGTGGAAGTTGGCTGTCCCCGGGCAACCCCCAGGGCACGGAAGCCCCTACGCGCCAGCTCACCGACATGGGCATTGACTCGCGCGGCGAATGTGGCGTCAGGCTGGCACAAGTCGAGCACCACCTGAGGCGCCCCCTTCACAGCGAGAAATCGTTTCCCGTCCGCACCTCGGACCTGCACCTCGGTGCGCTTGCGAACCGGATCGAACGGGACGACTCTTTCACGAACATATCCTTCAAGACCCGGCTCCACTGGTTGTGGTGTCACGTTGAGATGACTTGAGGTGGCTCCGTTGCTTGTTTCCGGGCCCGTCGGAGTGGCCCCACCAGAGGGGATGGCAACTCCTGCGGGACTGGGCGTTGCGGGACTGGGCGTTGCGGTCTTCAAGCCGCCCAGGACGGCGACGTCGATGGCGTCAGGGTTGGTCGGGTCTGAAGCGAGTGCGGCAATGGTGACGACCTCGCGCGGCTCGTTGGCCTCGAATAGCACTGGAGTGCCCAGGGTGAGCTCGTTCTTCGTGAGCGTGCCCGTCTTGTCCGAGCACAGGATGTCCATTCCCGCCATCTCCTCTATGGACTCGAGCCGCGACACGATGGCTTTCATCTTCGCCAGAGCGAGGGCGCCGACGGCCATCGTCACTGTCAAGACTGCCGGCATGGCGACAGGGATGGCGGCAACGGTGAGGATGAGCGCGAACTGCACCAGTGTCAAGAAGGGAGCGCCCCTTCCCAGCTGGACGGCGAGCAGCACGGCTATGAGCACCAGGCTGAGGTAGATCAGGTAGTCCCCGATATTGAGGACTGCACGCTGGAAATGAGAAGCGACGTGTGCCTGAGCGACGAGACCGGCTGTGCGCCCGAAGTAGGTTTCGGCTCCTGTCGCTACGACCACGGCTACCATGTCGCCCTGCTTGGCTGTCGAGCCGGAATACGCTATCTCGCCGGGCTTCTTGTCCACTGGTAGGGATTCGCCTGTGAGGGCGGACTGGTCGACGCTCAAGTAATCTCCTTGGAGGAGCTTGACGTCCGCGGGAACGACGTTGCCGAGGCGAATCCGGATCACGTCACCGACTACCAGTGTGGCGGCGTCGACGTTCTGCCATTGCCCGTCGCGCCGAGTCAATGCCCGAAGGGCGAGCTGGCGGCGCAGGGCCTCGATGGCATCCGCAGCCTGGTGTTCCTGCCAGAAGCCGACGGCCCCGTTGAACACCAGGAGGACCAGGATGACGATTAGGTCGTCCCAGTGGCGGACCACCGCCGAGAGAACCGCAGCAACTTCGATCATCCACGGAATGGGGCCCCAGAAGTACGAGAGCAGCGTCGCGAGCATGCTCCTGTGCTCTTCGGGCAGGGTGTTCGGGCCGTGTTCGGCCAGTCTTTTGGCTGCCTCCGCCATGGTGAGGCCGTCTGCGCTCGTCTGGAGGTCGGCAAGCACCGATGCCGGTGATGCCTCCGCCATTTCCTGCAGCCGATCTGCCGGGGGGGGAGCGGGGAGGCCTGTCTTCTTTGAAAACGACGTCATCAGGTCGCCACTGTATCCATTGGCCTGAGATGCATGCCTTGAGCCTCGAGCTGAGTTGATGGTGGAGCCTGGTGCTGTGCGCGTGTGGCGGCGATCACGCTCTGAAGCCGTCGGCGAGGTGCCTTGCTACACTGAGTGGATACGAGACAGTATCGTTTCTAAACAGCAGTCTGGCAAACAGCAGTCTGGCAACTTGTAGGTAACCGGAGGCAGTCTGGTGAAGACGGAGCATGTCTATTCCCGCAGATGGGCCATCCTGGCGGTGCTCTGCGTCAGCCTGCTGGTGGTTGGTCTGGACAACACGATCCTGAATGTTGCGCTGCCGACACTCGTGCGAGATCTCCATGCGTCGGCGAGCCAGCTCCAGTGGATCGTCGATGCCTACACCATCGTGTTTGCGGGCCTGGAGATAACGGCGGGGAGCATGGGAGACCGCCTGGGTCGCAAAGGAGCGCTCTTCGCCGGCCTGGCGATCTTCGGAGCCGGCTCGGCGTTGTCGGCATTCTCCACTTCGCCCGATGAGCTTGTTGCATTCCGTTGCCTGATGGGCGTTGGCGGTGCTCTGGTGATGCCGTCCACGCTGTCGATCCTGACGAATGTGTTCACCGGTCCCCATGAGAGGGCCAAGGCCATCGGGATCTGGTCCGGGACATCGGGGCTCGGTATAGCAATCGGGCCAGTGCTCGGTGGTTGGTTGCTCGATCACTTCTGGTGGGGATCGGTTTTCCTGGTGAACGTTCCGATCGTTGCAGTTGGACTGGTGGCGATCATCCTGCTGGTGCCCACGTCATCGGATCCTGCCGCCCGCAGAGCGGATTCGGTGGGGACGGCGCTGTCGATAGCAGGCCTGGGTCTGTTGCTCTATGGAATTATCGAAGTGCCAGTGGACGGCTGGGGTGCCCTGTCGGTCTACGGGTCGCTCATAGGCGGACTAGTCGTGATAGCGGCCTTCGTGGTGTGGGAGCTCAACTGTGATCATCCGATGTTCCAGATGAGCTTCTTCAAAGATGCGCGTTTCTCGGCAGCAAACGTCTCGATCACGCTCGTGTTCTTCTCGCTATTTGGAGCGCTGTTCATTCTCACCCAGTACCTCCAGTCCGTTCTCGGCTACAGCCCGCTTGCCGCAGGGGTACGCACAGCTCCAGTGGCTCTCATGATTGGACTTGGTGCCCCGCTGTCGACTGCTGCTGTGCGTAAGGTCGGGACGAAGGTGGTGGTGGCAGGGGGACTCCTCGCAGTGGCAGGCGGGCTCGCGATCCTGACGCAGGTCACGGTCAGTTCGGGATACCTGCCTGTTCTGGCGGGCCTGCTCGTCTTGGGCTTGGGCATGGGCGCGGCGATGGCGCCGGCCACCGATTCGATCATGGGATCCCTGCCGAAGGAGCAGGCAGGCGTCGGTTCGGCCATGAATGGAACCACCATCCAGGTTGGCGGAGCTCTTGGCGTCGCGGTTCTCGGCAGCATCGTCGAGCAGCGCTATCGGGACCATGTAACCCGTGGGCTGGCGGGACAGCACGTTCCTCCGGTGGCCTTCCACTACATCACCTCGTCACTCGGTGGCGCCCTGGCAGTTGCGTCTCACCTTCCGGCTACGACAGGCGGGCTGCTTGTGGCACTGGCTCGTCAAGGATTTGTCAACGGCGTAACGTTCGCCAGCATTGTTGCTGCACTGGTAGCCGCCTGTGGTGTTCTCGTTGCGGCCATTTTCCTTCCCGCACGGGTGCAACCAGCTGCCGAGGGCGCGCCGGGTGACCGGCAGGTCTCCGGAACAGCCCCCGCACAGGCTCCCGAAACCGCTGTTTCGACAGTGGCAGGCCCTGAGGAGGCCTCGGCTTGATGGCACTTCCAGCTCCCGGAACAGCCCCCGCACAGGCTCTTGGAACTGCGACCGCTGCGACGATACCCGAAGGCAACTTCCCCGTCAGGCCACCGGGGAGGCCCCGCAGCGAGGAGTCGCGCCGGGCGATCATGGCCGCCACCGTGTCTCTTCTGGGCGAGACGGGGTTTCCTGGGCTGTCCATGGGCGCTGTGGCAACGCGGGCCGGTGTCTCGAAGGCGACTCTGTATCGCTGGTGGCCTTCGAAGGTCGCACTGGTTGTCTCCGCTGTGCATGAAGCCGCTGTGGAACAGGTATGCGAGGTGGACACCGGTAGCCTCAGGGGGGATGTGAGGAGCTTGCTCGCCGGCCTGCTCGCGCTCATGCGCTCGGAGCTCGGGGCAGCGATAGCAGCACTGGCGGCAGAGGCAGAGCGCGACAGCATCGTGCGCGAGACTCTCGAGCGCGAGGTTCTCCACTACCGGCGCGAGATAGTGGGCCGGGTTCTCGCCAGGGCCGAGGCGCGAGGCGAAGCGCGTCCGGGGCTTGATCTCGACCTTCTGAGCGACATAGCCGTGGCAGTGCTGATCCATCGGTTCAACCTTGCCCCGGAGCATCTCGACGAGAACCTAGTCGAGGGGATAGCCGATCTTCTTGTCGAGGGGATACGCCCGCGCTAGGCCGAGGTGATGGCCTGCCCGGCCAGGTTGCTACTTACCAGGGCCTGGATGATCTGGTCCGGAGTCGGGGGGCAACCGGGAATCCTGATGTCGACCGGTAACAGCTGCTCCAGCGGGCCGGCGAGATCCCGGTCGTCGCCGAGCACGCCGAGCCCCATGGCACAGTTGCCCAGTGCGGCAACCAAGCGTGGTTCAGGCATTGCCCGGTACGCGCTGAGAAGGGGCGTAACCATACGCCTGGTGATGGCTCCCGTTATCAGCAGGACGTCAGCGTGCCTGGGTGAGGCCGTTATGGTGATGCCGTGACATGAGAGGTCGTAGAACAGATTGGCAGTCGCGCCGAGCTCGTGCTCGCAGGCATTGCACGACCCTGCGTCCACATGGCGCACTGCCAGTGACAGCCGTCTGGCCGGGCGGGTTACCCGGGCAGATTTGCGGGTGCTGTGAAGCTGGCGAAGTAGGACGAACATGGCATGGTCTCCTGGCTCTAGCGATCCGAGCACGCGTAGCAGAGCTCGAAGCTCTTGTTCACGAGTGGGAAGTCCGGCAGGAGGTTGCCCGCCGTGGCATGAGCCACTGCTGGCCAGTTGGCGTAAGAGGCGGTGCGGAGGTGGAGCCGTTGGATGGTCGTTCCGTCGGACTCGACGATGCAGGTGGTCGCGCCGCGTGGGCTTTCCACGACGCCGACGCCAATGGGCGATCCTTCCGTGATCGCGCCGGCCGCTGCATCGTGGAGGTCACGCGCTAAGAGAGCGTCGAGAAGTGCCAGCGTTGTCTCGAGCTCGGCTGCCCGTACGGCCATGCGAGCAGCTACATCACCTGTGGGATCCACCGGGCTTGGCGGCTGGAGCTCCCCGTAGTCGAGCCGTGGGCTGTGAGAGCGTGTGTCGAGAGGTATACCCGAGGCGCGCGCCGCCGGGCCTACGGCGCCGAAGCGTTCGGCGCTGGCGTGGTCGAGGATCCCGACTGCTGTGACCCGGTTTTGCACCGAGGTGTTGAACAGCACCTCTCGCCAGGAACGCGCCGACTGCTCCTTGATCGAGAGCAACTCCAGGCGGGCCTCACGTGTCTCGCCACGCGTTGGGCTGAAGGCGCCCTTGGCGATGTGTACCGTGCCGAACATGAAGCGGTGACCGGCGAGGCGCCCGATGAGGCGCTGGGCGCGTTCCTTCAGGGCGGCGAATGCCATGGTGCCCGGTGCAAACCCGATACCGGCACACATCGCCCCGATGTCGTTCAGATGGTTGTACAGGCGTTCCAACTCGACGAGAATTGTGCGCTGGGTCGAGAGGGCAGCATCGGGCCAGAGCCCGAGAACCTCCTCACAGGCCTGTGTGAAGGCCAAGGTGTTGGAGACAGCGCAGGCCCCGCAGGCACGCTGGATGATCGCGAGCCCCGTGTCGAGCGGGGCACCCACTGCAGCCCGCTCGAGACCCCGGTGGTTGTAGAACAATCGCAGATCCAGATGTAGCACGCGCTCGCCGACCACGTGGAACCGGAAGTGCCCGGATTCGATCACTCCGGCGTGTATGGGTCCGACGGCCACTTGATGGGTGCCGGCTCCCACTACGGGTACGGTCCAGGAGCCGAGGTCATCTGAGTGGCTGATCAGAGGGCGCATGGGCACATGTCCCGGGAAGTCCACCTCGTAGAGGTCGTGTGCCTCGCGCTCATCCCACGCTGCTGCCGGAAGGATGTCGACAATGCTTGGGAGTGTCCGCCCAATCCCAGAGGTGCCGGCTACAGAGGTGCCGGCTCTTCGCATCTCGACCGCCTGGGTCGGAACCGCCCGTGCCGAGAGCACCTTGACCTGGTCTCCGAAGGCGAAGACGCTCCTGATCGTGGTGCCAGTCCTGTCGCGGTTGGCCGGGTTGTTGCCGGTGGTGTCATCAGGTCCGACGGCATAGAGGCCCGCGAAGCGTCCGCCACTGTGGATGGCTGCGGCGTGTGCCTCGCGCCACGATGATGCCGTGATTTGCACCAGGGTGGTGCTAGGCCGTGGAGACGAGGCCGTACCTGCCTCAGACGCCGGCGTACGCGGGACCATGTTCGGTGGCGTCACACGAGGTCGACTCGTCATGAGGCCCACTTCACGATTGCCTCCACTAGAAACGACCCAGGCAGGACGAACGCCAGGGCCACGAGTGCGGACAGGGTGGTAGCACCGAACCCGGCCAGAACTCCGGCTGCACGACGGGCGCGGATGGCAACACGATGCCGTCGCCCCCCGAGCAGGCCTTCCAGTAGGGCATGGAGCAGTCCAAGGAACCCCAGCGCCAATAGCAAGGCCGCCAGGCTTGCCGCGAGCAGCTGGCCCGCGAGGAACCCGCCCAGGAGTATGAACAGCTCGCTGAAGAACAGCGGTGAAGGGGGTACCCCGCTCAGGGTTCCCAAGCTCAGGGCGAAGGAACCAGCCAGCGCAGGGCTCGACATTGCCAGCCCGCGCACCGGCAGCTTTGCTGCGCTCGGACGGCTGGCCAGCAGTGGAGTCGCGGTGTAGAACCCGAGAGCCTTCGCGGCACCGTGGGCAGCCACATGTAGCACGACACCGGCAATCGCAAGGGGAGTGCCGAAGCCTATCCCCAGGGCGATAATGCCCATGTGCTCCAGGCTCGAGTATGCGAGCAGGCGTTTCAAGGGCATCGGACGCCAGAGGAACGGAACGGCCACAGCCAGCGACAAGAGGCCGAAGCCGATGAACAAATACGATGCAGCGTGGCCTCCCAGGGCCGGCCCGAGGGCTATCTTCACCCGCCAGGCGATGAGCATGACGCTCGGGAGCAGCGCAGCGGAAAGCAAAGCACTCACCGGCGGTGGCGACTCGCTGTGGGCGTCCGGTAGCCAGTTGTGAACCGGAGCCCAACCTATCTTGGCAGCGAATCCAGCCATCATCATCAAGAAGGAGACCAGCACGACGTCGTGCGGGATATGCCTGGCGAGCTGCGACAGAGCAGACCAACCGAGAGCTCCGAGGCCAGGGTCGTGAGCGGAGGCGTAGAACACCAGGATCCCGAGGAGCGCCACCGTGAGGCCCGCGGTGGTCAATATGAGGTACTTCCATCCCGCTTCGAGAGCGCTGCGCTTCCCGCTGAAAGCCACCAGAGGCGCGGACGCGGCAGTGGTCGCCTCCACGAGGAGCCAGGCAAGTCCAAGGTTTCCTGCCAGCGGTACGGCGAGCAGGGCAGCCCAGAAGCAATAGAAGCCCAGGTAGTACCAGCGCCTCGAACGCCTGGGAGAGAAGAAGCTCCTTGCAGTGCCGTCAAGGTACCGCGGAGATAATAAGGCGCTTGCCAACCCTACGAGCGAGGTGACGCAGAGGAAGACCACTGCCACCGGGTCGATTGTGAGCAGTCCCGTACCGGCGGGTGGGCGTAGCCACAGATCCATGGTCCCGAGGGTGAGACCGGCGCTGGCAGTGATCAGCGCGAACACCTGGTTCAGGCGGTCCCCGACATGGTCGTCGGCAAAGAGCTGGATCACGACCCCACCGGCCAGAGGCATGAGAACCACAAGCGCGGCGAGATCGGCCAGGTGGTCAATCACGTAGGCCTCGCAGAACGGTCGCGTCGCCGCTTCCGAACTCGCGGAAGATGCGTTCGTGGAAGGCGGTTGCGACACTGAGGACGATGACGACGTCGAATATCACACCCAGGTCGATGACCATGGGCATGCCCCCGGCCACCGCGGTGGCGGCGAAGGCGATCCCGTTCTCGGCTACGAGGAGGCCAAGCACCTGGAACAGCGTCGCCTTGCGGACTATGACGGCGGTTATCCCGATCACGACGAGAGCAACCGTGGCGTGCTCCTCCGACAAGCTCGGTAGTCCGAACCTCGGCACGAGTGCAGCGGCCGTGATGGCTATTGCCGCGGCGACCGCGAGTCGGACCGGTGCCGCCAGAGCTTCGGTTATGGGGTGGTCTTGGCGGGTCCTGCGGACACTCCATCCGAGGACGGCGGCTATGAATATCGCCTTTGCGAGCAGCGCCAAGGCTGAGGACATGAACTCCCCTGAGCGATGTGAAGCTTCTGCAAGGGCCACGAGTGCGATCACGAGCGACTGGGTGGCTACGACGACGATCGCAGTCGAGCGGCGCCTCACCACTATCACTGCGAGGGCGAGGGCGATCAGGAGCCAGCCGACAGCCCCCGTCATGGCCGGGCTCCTATGAACCAGGTGACGAAGCCGGCCAGAGCGATGGCGGTTCCTGCTCCGAGAAGGCGTGGTACGGCTAGAAGGCGCATCTTGGCCTGCCAGGTCTCTATGAGGGCCAGCAGCACGCACCATAGGGGCAGCCCGATGAGCAGTGACAGCAGCTGTAGTAGGGCCCCGCGGGCATGGGGCAGGAAAATCTCGACGGTTAGGACGAGCATGATCCAATGGCGTGCAGCGGCCGACCACTGGAGCATTGCCAGGTCCCGCCCGGCGTACTCGAGCAGCGGTCCTTCGTGGATCATTGTCAGCTCGAGATGCGTGTCGGGGTTGTCGATGGGCTGGCGCCCAGTCTCGGCTAGCACTACCAGGCCGAACGCCCCGAGAGCGCACCAGCGCAAGGCGCCCCCCCATCCCGCGAGCCCGCTGGTCGTGGCCATCAGGGTTCCGAGATCGGTCGAGTGGGAAGGGAGAGCCACCAGTGCGACTACGGCAAGGAGCATGCCTTCGACGAGGACGGCGAAGGTGAGGTCCCGGCTCGCGCCCATCAGTGCGAAGCCGCTGCCCGTGTCCCAGGCAGCCACAGCCAGCGAGAAGCGTGCCAAGGCGAGCAGGCCGACGACAACGAGCACGTCGTGGCCCAGGGGGGAGACCTCTTCGAAGGAGGTAGCGGGCACTATCACTACAGCGGCGAGCAAGGCCACCGTAGCGAGAGGAGGGGCTAGCCGGTACACGGCCCCGGATCCTTCCGGGTCGACGGTCGACTTGTGCCAGAGCCGGTTGAGCTCGCGGTATGGCTGGAGAGGAGATGGCCCGGGGCGACCCTGGAGGCGAGCTTTCACCGCCTGGATGATGCCGGGGAGAAGAGGGGCAGCGGCCGTGCCTGCAGCGAGCTCTACGAGAGTGGAGAGCCACACGTCTGGTGTCATCGCATCAGTCCGAGACGGGCGAGGGCGAGAAGAGCGATGACAAGTCCGAGGAGCGTGGCGATGTAGGCGCGGAGGCTGCCGGACTGGACGCGGCGCAGGAACGTCGCCCATGCAAGCGCTGCACGTACGACAGGACGGTACAGCAGCGTGTCGAACAGGTGCGGGGTATGTGACTCGTAGGCGACGCTTTCAACCAGGACACCATTGCGTTCTATGGCTACGCTCCGCTCGGGCTTGAGCACTGGCTCCATGAGGAGGCGCAGTGGCTTCGTGAAGGCGGCAGACGTCCATCGCAATGGAGCCTCGACGGGTTGGCCGCAGGTCCAAACAGGTGCTGGCGCTGCCGACCGTCGCGAGCGGAGCAGGACCAGGAGCGCTCCACCGGCGACGAGGAATGCCAGGAGCGCTGCGGCTGGAAATGAACCGGTTCCGGTGATGTCGATGCCACTTGTCATCGGTAGCCGGACAGGGCTGCCGGGGGCCAGTGACACCAGGCGTGCCACGAGAATCCCGGGAATGCATCCGAGTACCACGCAGAGGGTTGCGAGGGCGACCAGCCCGGCGAGCACTGGGCGGCTCGACTCCTGGGCCGTGGCGCACGCTTCGCGGCGAGGTGGCCCGAGCAGGACCAGGCCTACGACCTTCGTGAAGCAAAGGACGGCCAGGGCAGCAGTGCCGGCGAGTCCCGCGAGTGCGATCAGGGTGGGCAGTGCCGTCCTGAGGGGCGTATCCGTTGCACCGTGGAGAAGTGCTTCCAGGGTGAGCCATTCCGAGGCAAATCCGTTGAACGGCGGGAGCCCGGCGATCGCCATGGAGCCGATCAAGAACGCCCCGCCCGTCCATGGCATCCGCCTGAGCAGTCCACCCAGGTGGTCCAGGTCCAGCTTGCCCACAGCGTTGTGAAAGCTGCCAGCACCGAGGAACAGGAGTCCCTTGAACACGGCGTGGTTCATGGTGTGGAGCAGAGCTGCAGCGAGCGCGAGGGCAGCCCAGAGGTGGTCCCCATTGGCGTTCAGGATGAACGCGACCCCCAGGCCGAGGGCGATTATCCCGACGTTCTCCACCGAATGGAAGGCAAGCAGGCGCTTCAGCTCGTGTTGGATCAGGGCGTAAAGGACACCGCCGAGACACGACAGGAGACCAAGGGCTAGTAGCGCCACACCGAGGAGCGCCGCTGATCTGGCCGGCCATCCGAGGGTGAAGCGGATGAGCCCGTATATAGCGACCTTGATCATCATGCCCGACATGAGGGCTGAGAAGTGGCTTGGTGCTATGGGATGGGCTCGCGGGAGCCAGGCATGAAGAGGCATGAGGCCGGCTTTCGTTCCGAACCCGATGAGCGCAGCCAGGCCTATGGCGATCTGCAGCGCTTCAGCCCTGCCCGCCAGCGCGCTCGGGTCGCCGAGTGCGTGGAAGCGGGCCAGGGCCAGCAGCGCCACCCAGACCCCCACGCCTCCGAGATGGGTCGTTGCCAGGTAGACGTAGACGTCGTGGCGTGCAGAGCGTCCATGGTGGCTAACCAGTATTGCGGTGGCTGGCAGGATGGTCATCAGCTCCCAGAACGCAAGGAACGTGGTGACGTCGCGGGCGACGAGCACTCCTGTCATGGCGAGAACGAAGGCTCCCGTCAGAGCGCTGAGTGACCGTGCTCCCCGCGACCCAGGCAGAGTCCCGAGCGCGAAGCCGAGTGCCGGCACCGTGACGATTGCCAGGGTGAGGAGGAAGAACCCGCTCAACGGGTCCACGCCCACCGCGGGGTCGAAGCTGTCCCTGAAGGGCACCCCAAGCGTGCCAACCCCCGCGAACACGGCGGCGCCCCAAGCACCCATGACGGTGGTGCCGAGGATCTGGGCCCACAGGGCTGGCTTCACGTAGCGGTCGGTCCTCGACAGGTACGGGAGCCCTGAGCCGAGTGCCACGAGGGCGGCACCGGTGATCATCGCTACAAGGCCGGTCATTGCTGGTGTGCGGAGGTTTCCTCGGCCGTCAACTCGTCGAGCAGGGCGCGGCTGTCCTCGAGCGTGGCCGTGAGGATCTGCCTGGCCAAAGCCAGCAGGTCGCTGGTGCGGGGATCCCGGATGCGGTAATAGACGCTGGTGCCTTCCTTGCGGCCCTCGACGAGGCCCTGCCTGCGCAAAGCGGCCAGATGCTGTGAGGTGCCGCTCGAGTCAAGCGGCAGGGCCACCTGGAGCTCTCCCACGCTCAGCTCGGAGTCCGACAGCAGCTCGAGTATCCGAACGCGTGCGGGATGGCCGAGAACGCGGAACAGCTCCGCCTTCAGCGCGGGGATTTCTGGCACGGTTCTGAAGCATATATGTAGCGACGCTAAGAGTCAAATCTTATAGAATTATAAGATTTGTAAGATTGTCTGCTGGGTCCTCGGACGCAGGTCTTGCCCCAGGTGCCGGCCGGTCAGCCGGTCAGCCGGTGCTCGCAGAAGAGCTTCCCGCAGGTACGCCAAGCACGGTTCCCGGAGCCAGCCGTCCCGGCAGTCCCATGGTCGAGGCATGGGTCATGAGCAGGGAGTAGGGCGGGGCAAGGTCGCAGCCGTCGGGTCCGCTCAAGTACCCCGGGGCTGTACCGGCTACTCCGGTGTGGCCATACTGCCAGACGATCTTGTCGGTTCTCGGGTCTATAACGATTATCCGGTCGTTATGGTCGTCGTTGCACAGGATGTCGCCGTTGGTGGGGATCGGGGCGCACAGGGAAGGGTGGTTTAGAGCGTTCGCTCCTGTGGGCGCGAATCGCCATAGCAGCCGTCCATGCTTGGTGAATTCTTCGACGGCACCAGGCTTGGTGTAGTCGACGCTCAGATAGCGGTTGGGGCCTACCTGGTTCGTGTCCGACGGGTAGGTGAAACCTGGTGGGTGAGTGGACCAGAGAACCTTGCCTGTGGCGATGTTCAACTCGTCAACCCAGTCTCCGTCGATCTCGGTTATCAGATAGTTCCCATTGGTGAGAGGGAAGGCCCCGTTGGGACTTGCCCAGCGGTAGGGAGGCTGGTGGTAGCAGTAGGGATCGGTTATTCCTATTGTCGCCAGTGGAACGTGGCTGCCGGGGCCTATTAGCAGGATGTTGCAATTCTTGATGTCGGCGGTGATCACGTCGCCGTTGGGCATCATGAGCGCGTCGTCGGGATTCGAGACGTAGCCCGGGGACGAGCCGGGCAGCCCAGGATGGCCGTAGCGCCAGATGATCCTGTGCTGGGCGACGCTGATGAGGGAGATCACCTGGTCCGTCTCCTCGGTTGCGATGATGTCCTTGCCGTTGGGTGTGAAGAAGGCGTCGTCGGGGCGCAGGAAGGTTTGACCTGGTGCGAGGTCGCCGGGCTGAGGGAACTGCCAGACGATGTTTCCCTGCGGGTTCACGAGCTGCAGGCGATTGTTGCCCTCGTCGGCGATCAGCACATCGCTCGGGAGGACGGCCGGGTTGGAGCCTGGAGCTAGGTTGGGCCCGGGCTTCAGGTCCTTTGCCTGTCGGCCGGTGGTGGTCTTCGGGGTCGGAGTCACCCTGATGGAGCGGTGGCCCGCCGCGCGGGGGGCAGCCGAGTGCTTGGACGAGCGGGGTGCTATCACCGTCACCAGGAGCACCAGCAGGCCTACGAAGACGATCAGGATGGCTATCCGGGTAGAGCTTCGTTGCACGGGAGGCGAGTATAAGAGGGAGGCGGTCCGGATTTGCTTCACCGGAGCCTAGCGGGAGCTAGCCTGCGCAGCGATGTCGACACTGGTGCAGGAGCTGGGTGCTTGGGCCGTGGAGCTTCACTTGGGCGACGTGCCGCCTCCGGTGTTGGAACTGTGCCGTGCCCAGCGCCGTTCGGTGCTGGGTGCCGTCGCTGCATCCTCGGACGACGCTGCATGGGGAAGGGTTCGGTCCGCTGCCCAGCGATGGGCGGCCCCTGGTCCAGCCCCGATGCCTGGCGGGGGCACTGGCGCCGGCGGGGTGCGAGTAGAAGATGCCGTGTATGTAGCAGCAGCGGCTTCGGTGGCTCTGGATTTTGACGACTATGTCTGCTTCGGCCACACAGGCCATTCCGCCGTTCTCGTGCCAGTCCTCCTCGCAGCAGAGACCGGCGCGACCGGGGAGGAGCAGCTCCTTGCGCAGTTGGTCGCGAACGAGATCGAGGCCCGTCTCGGTGGGGCATGCCTAATCGGTCCGCTCAACGGCCAGCTGTGGTCGTTCATCCACTCGGCCGGGGCGGCACTGGCCACGGGCCGGCTGATCGGGTTGGACGCGCTGGAGATGGCCCATGCCCTTGCAATAGCCCTGTACCAGCCACCGATGCCATCTCCACCAGGGTTCTTCATGCCCGACTCGAAGCTTGTCACTGCATCGGAGCCGGTGCTCGCCGGGATGCGAGCGGCCCGTCTTGCCGCCGAGGGGGTCACCGGCCCTCTCGATGTGCTCGACAACCCGCGGGGATTCTTCTCGGCGTTCGCCGATCTACCCCTCAAAGGCCTGCTCGGTGGACTCGGTGAGGGCTGGGCAACCTCCACGCTGTGTGTGAAGCCGTACCCCGGGTGCGCCTACATAGACACGGCGCTCGATGCCCTGGATCAGCTCGGTTGGCCCGCTGCCGAGGAAGTCGAGGCGATAGACGTGGATGCAAGCATCCTGACCACATCAATGGAGGCCATGTCGGCTGCATACGTGGAAGCGGCAATTGGTGCCGGGGTTGTGCCCACACCGGTTTCGGTGACCTTCTCGGTGCGTTGGAGCCTGGCCGTTGGAGCTGTGGCAGGGAGGCTCACCCCTACGGAGGTGTCACAGACGTGGTTGGAAGAGCATGGAGATGTGCTCAGACGATTGGCCACGAAGGTTCGTGTTCACCACGACTGGGATCTGAGCCGGCGTGCCCTGGCCTCGTTCTCCCCAGTATTGCCGCCAGGTCTCGTGGCAAAGCAGATTGGCGTAGGCGGTGTGTTGAAGGCAGCATCCTCTTTCCATCGCTCGGCGGGCAGAGGAGGTCTCCCAGGTCGTGCTCGCGCGACAGCCGGCCTGAGGACAGCCGGCCTGACCGCTTTGCTGTGCCGTTCCGATGTCGGTTCGAATCGGCGTACGGCGAAGCGCTGGTGGGATCCGGAGGCCCTGAGAGCTTTCGAGATGGCCTTCCCGGCTCGGCTGCGTGTTCATCTCCACGGAGGTCGAGAGCTCGTTGCCGAGGTAGGTGTTCCGAGGGGTGCGGCGGGCCGCATGGGCAATGGGCAGGGCGTATCTCCTTGCGAGGTCGCAAGAGCCAAGTTGATGAGCTACGGACCTTCGCTGTGGGGTCACGACGGCACCCGGGACATCGACATGGCGGTGAGCAGCGACGACGCCGACCTGTGGAGGCTTCTTGGATAGTGTTGACTCCCCAGGGTTCTCGGCAAGGTTCCCGGTCAGCCCGCTCTGCCGGCTTCGTTCGTTCGGCCGCCCTGAGCGAGGCCTGCTGCAGTGGGAGGTGCTCAGTCCACCGAAAGCTTGTCGAACAGCTCGGTCTTCTCCTTCTCAAAGGTCTCGTAGCTGATGGTTCCGGCGTCGAAGAGCTGGTGGATGGTCTCGATCCGCTGGAGGATCTCGGCGGTGGAGTCCTGGGGCGAATCCGTAGTCGCCCTCCCGGCAAGCTCGCCGGTGTCGGGCGTCGGGTGCTCGGTGCTGTCGGGTGATGCGGTGCGGTCTTGGCGGCGCTCGCGCTTGGCGGCTGCCCGCTCGCGCTTCGTGCGGTCGCGTTGGAGCTTGCCGAAGCTGGATCGTTGAGTGCTCATATCGGTCTTCCTACGGGGGGGTGGGTGTGCTTCAGGCGTGGGGAGTGGTTGCTCCAGGGGGAATGTCCCGAGCACGTTTCGTAAATGGCAGAGCCGCCGGCATTTGCCGGCGGCTCTGCGCGTGATGCGGTGGCCCGGGGATCAGATGACCCGGACGTTCTGTGCCTCCTCGCCCTTGCGGCCCGGGGCCACGTCGAACTCGACCTGCTGGCCTTCTTGCAGTGACCGGTAGCCGCTGCCCTGAATGTTGGAGTAGTGGACGAACACGTCGTCGCCCTGCTCACGCGAGATAAATCCGAAGCCCTTCTCTGAATTGAAGAACTTCACTGTTCCTGTAGCCAACGCTCTTCTTCTCTCTATCTTTTCTGGGGGCAGGCCGGAGTGGCCCGCCCCGAAGACCCTTAGTCTACTGCCTGAGGGTCGTCTACGGCGAGAGCTCGCTCGACAGAGCGTCGGAGGCACCTACACGATCCGAACCATTGATGCCCCCGAGCCGGGCTGGTAGGGTGCGAGCGGGCTATCTTGCCGGGTGGATTGCCGGGTACTGGGGCCTGCAGGGTCCGTCATGATGATGGCCGTAGCCTGCCGGTTCTAAGGGGGAACGACATGCAGCATCGCATAGCAGGCCGGTGGGGGCCGGCTTTGGTGGCGGGTGTCATAGCCCTTGGCCTGCTGGCGGGCCTGACAGTTGCCGGTACGGCGGTAGCGGCTACCGCTACGGCGCATGCGATGACCACAGGTAGCGGGCAGCCCCCTTCTGCTATGCGGGCAGCGGGCTCAGGCTACCAGCTCGCTGCGTCCGACGGCGGGGTGTTCGCCTTCGGCAGCGCTCGGTTCCACGGCTCGATGGCCGGCAGGCGCCTGGTCGCGCCGGTGGTCGGGATGGCAGCCGATCCCGCGGGTGGGGGCTACTGGGAGGTCGCGTCCGACGGCGGGGTGTTCGCCTTCGGCAGCGCTCGGTTCCACGGCTCGATGGCCGGCAGGCGCCTGGTCGCGCCGGTGGTCGG
>JAJZJN010000114.1 GCA_021851165.1 Actinomycetes bacterium | reverse complement strand
GTGTCGGAAGCGGCCTCTTGGATCACTGGCGAGGTGCTCGTTGTCGACGGCGGGGCGATGGTCGTACCCGGCGGGGGGATCTGAGGTATCGCTGCAGTACCCGGCTGCCCCGCCTGGCCGCTAAGCGCTGGGCTCGCTTCCGACTATGGATACGAAGCTGACACACTCTCCAGGCGAACCGCCGAGGTTGTGCGTGAGGGCCAGCTTGCGCCCTTCGGAGATCGACTTGATCGTACGCTCCGGGGGTGCTTCACCTCGTAGCTGGAGCCAGGCTTCGAACAGCATTCGTAGCCCGCTGGCGCCGATCGGATGCCCGAACGCCTTGAGCCCGCCGTCCGGATTGACAGGCAGCTCGCCGTCGAGATCGAAGGTGCCGGCAAGGGCCTCCTTCCAGCCCTGCCCACGCTCGGCAAAGCCAAGGTCTTCATATATGACCAGCTCGGTAGGAGTGAAGCAGTCGTGGACCTCGGCCATCGCAAGCTCCGCCCGTGGATCGTCGATGCCCGCCTCCCGGTAGGCGTTGCGGCCTGCCCGCTCTACCTCGGGAAAGGTCGTGTAGTCGTAGCTCGGGTCGGCCGTGCCGGTCGCTGGTCCAGCCACGAAGCTCAGGGCCTTTACGACGATGGGCTTGGCGGTGTGGTGGCAGGCGTCCTCTGCCCGGACGACAATGGCGGCCGCCGAACCGTGGCTCACTCCGGAGCAGTCGAAGGTGCCGAGCTGACCGGCCATGATAGGGCTGCACGCGATCGTGGCCTTGTCCACTTCGCGCCGGAACTGGGCTCGGGGATTGAGGGCGCCATTGTGATGGTTCTTCCAGGCTATGCGAGTGAGAACCTCCTTCAGCTCGGCTGGGTCCACCCCGTACTTCTTCTCGTAGGCCGGAGCGAGCAGGCTGAACAGTGCCGGTGCCGTGAGATCCGATGCGGTCCCGTCCGAGGGGGACTTCGGGATCACCAACCCCGAGAAGCCACTGTCCTTCAGCTTCTCCACACCGATGGCCATAGCCATGTCGATGGCTCCGCAGGCGACTGCATAGCAGGCGTTACGGAACGCCTCGGATCCCGTGGCACACATGTTCTCCACGCGTGTGACTGGCTTGTAGTCCAGGCACAGCGGTTTGGACAGGGTGAGCCCCGATATCCCCGACCCCATCGTGCCGAGCCAGTAGGCGTCCACGTCGTCCTTGGACACGCCAGCAGAGGCGAATGCCTCGGTAGCCGCATCGACCAGTAGGTCATCGGCCCCCTTGTCCCAGCGCTCACCGAAGTGCGTGCAACCCATTCCGACTATCGCGACCTGGTCGCGGATGCCCTTGGCAGCCATTGTCATGCCTCCTCTCGGATCGGCCGTGCTTTCCAGAAGTAGTTGTGTATGGACTGGGAGGTCGAAACCTTCCGGAACGTCATCTCGACACGATCTCCGATACCAACGGTAGCCGGATCGACGTCGGTAAGCTCGCAGCGGAAGCGGCCTCCGCCGTCGAAGTCGACGACGACGGCGACCATCGGGGGGTTCGGGGTGAACGCCAGCCGGTCGATTGTGAAGTTGGCTACGACACCGGGTACATCGGCGAGTCGCTCCTCGGCCATCCGGTCCACTGCTCCGCAGTGGATGCACACCCTGCCTGGTGGAAGGAGGCGGGTGCCGCAGACATCACAGCGGCTGGCGGTGAAGCCGAACTTCCAGGCCTCGTGACGTGCGGACGGGGGCGGGGCGGGTGGAGTCGGCTCGGGGCGTCGTGGCTGCTCGCGCTCGAGGTGGCCCCGCCAGGTGAGGAACTTCATGTAGGAAAGCTCGGCATGGTCGAGTGGGCGCAGTGTAGAGCGCCTGTGCTCGGCTGAAGAGCCGTCACGGTAGGCATCGATAGCGTCGGTAACTCGGAAGATCGTTGCCTCGGCACCGTCGGCTAGCGATACGGCGAGGATCACGGCCCCCGGCTCCGCTGTGTCGAGCACGTTTGCGAGAACGATGCCCTGATGCGCTGTACCGGTGTTGCCGATGATGCCGGTGAGGTCGTCGGCGACCACCCCGGCAGCGAACTCCCCCGACCGCTGGACGGCCTTGACCGCGCGCGTATGGACTCCGGTCACCACGAAGTGATCGATCTCCGCTGCGGTGATGCCTGCCTCCTTCATAGCTGCAGCCACCGCCTCGGCGGCGAGGGGCACGTACTCGTGCTCACCGAAGCGCTCCTCCCACTGATGCGATGCGGTCTCGTCGGGCAGCCTCCAGCGGTCCAGGAACTCCGAGGTGGCGGATGCATGTGCGACGGGCTCGGCTATTACCTGCGAGCCGGAGCCGAAGAGGAACGCGGCTGCTGCGTCGCCCCCGTCACGCTCGTCGGAGCTACCAGGCAGGCCATTGCGCATGTCCGATAGCACGCTCAGCACGGGCACGGGCGCGTATTGCGCGTAGCGAAGGGCTGCAGTGCCTGACCGCACCGAGCCCGACATGTCGAATGCAGGAACGGACCTGGTCATACCCAGTGCATCGTGTAGGGCGACGGCGTTGGTCTTGTCCATGTAAGGGGGATCGGCTGTGGCAAGAACGACCTCACGAGCAGGCATCGAAGCCGGAGCAGAAGCCAGTGCCCTGCGGCCTGCCTCGACCGCCATGGTGGTCGTGTCCTCGTCGTAGGACGCGACCGCTCGCGTCCCGGGTCCTGCCGGTATCCCGAGGGCCTGGGTGATGCGCGATCGAGCCAGCATCCAGTAGGGAACATAGGTTCCGTAGGGTACGATGCCTCTTGTCATGGGTAAGCCTCCTTCGGCTGTGTCTGCTCAAGTCGGTGCCGGGGTGTCATGCCGTAGACAGTGCAATACCGTGGGAGCTCATCGGGTGCCGCCGCCCGGAATCCGGAGACGGAGGGTCGCCTTCAGTATCTTGCCCACCGGGTTGCGTGGTATCGCGTCGAGGACCTCGAGCCTCTCGGGCAGCTTGTAGGCGGCTACACCCTGGTCGGCAATGAACGACACGATGTCTTCCAGGCCAGGGGCGTTCGCTTGGTCACGGGGCACTACGAACAGGCAGACCCGTTCACCCATGATCTCGTCGGGTACCGCCACCGCTGCAGCGTCGAGGATGTCGGGGTGACCCAGCGCGAGGTTCTCGATCTCGGCCGCGGATATGTTCACTCCTCCCCGGATGATGATGTCCTTCTTGCGGTCGAAGAATGCGACGTGACGGTCGTCGATTATCCGGAAGAGGTCGCCTGTTCGAAAGAAGCCCTCCTCGGTGAATGCCAGGGCGGTCAGATCGGGACGCCTGTAATAGCCGGGAAATACGCTGGGTGAGCGGTAGACGAGCTCTCCTACGTCTCCTGGCTCGTCCAGCTGTTGGCCCTCTTCGTCGAGGATTTTCACGTCAACCCCGTGGACGCCCGATGGCCAATCGATGCCCTCCTTGCCCCACCAGGGGAAGTGGTCGGCTCGCAACGCCGGCGAGGGTATGTCCATGGCGCCGGCTATGAGAACGGTACCCTCGTTCTGTCCCCATAGGTTAACCACCTCGATGCCGAACAGGCGACGGAACTGCTCGAGGCTGTGGGCCGAGGGAGGTGCCGAGCCCGTGGCTATCGTCCCGAAGCTCCCGATGCCCAGTCTCTCGGTCTCGGAACGCTTGACGATCATGTTCAACAGCGCTGGGACCAGAAGGGTGAAGGCAGCGCCCTCCCCCATCTGGTCGAGCAGCAGATCCATGTCGAGCGGGTGATGCAGGACGAGGTTGCCCCCGCACAGCAGCCAGGGTACGAGCGACGTGCCGACGCCGGCCATATTGACCAACGGGGGGGTAACGAGCAGCCTCCCGCCCTCCGGGATCGCGAGGAGCTCGAGCAGCCTTGTACCGAGGAACCGCCAGTTGTTGTGCGTGAGCGGGCAACCCTTCGGGTCGATCTCGGTTCCGGAGGTCCAGCAGAGGCTGAATACGTCGTCGGCCCCTGGTCGCCGGGCCTCAAGGGCGGCCGTGTCGGCTTGCGCGGATGCCATGGCGGTCAACTGGCTCAAGCCGATGAGGTCGTCCAGCTCGCTCCCACTGGCCACGTCACGGGCTATGGCGAGGTAGTCGGTTCCTTTGAATGATTCGGCCCCTATGTAGACGCGGGCGTCCGTCGTCTCGGCGACGTGTCGCAGCTCGCTGCTCTGCCACTGCATGGGCAAGGGCGAGATGATGCCGCCGGCTCGGGCGACCGCCAGGAACACCGCGGGCAGCTCCCAGACGTTGGGGAGCTGCACGAGGACCACATCGTCAGTCTGCACCCCTCGGCGGAGCAGCTCCGTGGCCAGGGCATCGACCGCTGCGCCGAGCTCGGCCCAGGTGAGCCGCCGGGGCTCGGTTCCTACCAGGGCGGAGCGGTTGGGTGGGTCTGTGACTGCGGGGCTGGAGGAGTGTCGAAGGACATGTGCGGCAAAGGTGTCGAGGAGGGTCTGGGCGCCCCAGGCGCCAGAAGCCCGGTACCTCTCGATCACCTCGTCCTCGTGCAGGCGCACTGGCACCCTCCCTTGACACTGGCCTCCCCACGGAATATAACATCACAGACGCTACGGTGAATGGAGAGTCAGTTTATGAACATCCAGTCACGTGTTGCAATCCTCGGAGGCGCCCAGACGGTGCCTGCCGCATGCCGTGACGACGTCCGGCTCGAAGAGCTTGTGTTCGAGGCGGCGGAAGCGGCCCTGGCCGATGCCGGGATGGAGCGCGGCGAGCTCGACACGGTCGTGATGGCCGGTGCCGACCAGATGGACGGCCGGTCGATCTCATCGATGATGACGGCATGTCCGGCGGGTGCCTACCTCAAAGACGAGATACGCACCACGGTCGAGGGCAGCTACGCAGCAGTGCTCGCCTGCATGCGGATCATGTCGGGAGAGTTCGACACGGCCCTCGCGATCACATGGGCCAAGACCTCGGAGAGCCCCTATGACCGCGTATCGACGTTGTCGTACGATCCGTTCTACGAGCGCCCGGTGGGATTGAGCGACGTGCTCGACGCGGCCGCTGTCGCCAGCACTTTTCCAGGATCGAAGAGCGAGCTGGCAGACGCCGCTCGGTCGGTGACGGTGAAGAACCGGGCTAACGGCGCGGCCAACCCTCGCGCTTTTCTACGAGCGCCGGTGTCACGGGAGCTACTTGGAGACAGCCCGTATGTGGCATATCCGATCAGACGTGCCGAGGTCCCCGAGGCATGCGACGGTGCTGTGGCAGTGGTGCTCGGCTCGAAGCGGCGCGCGGAGTCATCGCCCCGGCAGGCGGTTTGGATGGATGGCATCGGCTGGGCCACCGGTGACTACGGGATCGAAGCGGCGCCACCTGCGCGGATGGACACGCTCCGGGCTGCAGCCGAGCGCGCCTACACGATGGCTGGGGTCACCGATGCCAGCCGCGAGGTGGATTTTGCCGAAGTGTTCGACGCGACGCCTTACCACGAGATATTCGCCTACGAGGCCCTGGGACTGGTACCCGACGGTGCTGGTCCGGCATTTGCCGTCGCCGGCGGCTCCGAGCTTCACGGCGATCTCCCGGTCAATCCCTCTGGTGGTCTGCAGGCTACGAACCTTCGCTTTGCCTCTGGGCTGGGCCGGATCCTGGAGGCGTACCTGCAGCTCGGTGGGCGCGCGGGACCGGTCCAGGTGGCTTCGCCGTCACAGGGCATCGCCCACGGGGCCACTACCTTCCCGGCGCAGAGCCATGCCGTGTTCGTCATGCGGAACTACTGAGGCAAGGGAGCTCCATGCCAACCAAGACTGCCATCGTCGGAGTCGGTCAGACCGGCTACCGCTTCAAGCGCACAGATGTGACGATCCAGGAGCTGGCCCAGGACGCAGCCGCCAAGGCGCTCGAGCACGCGCACATGGAGATGGCCGACATAGACGCATTCGTCATTGGAGTAGCTCCCGACGCGCTCATCGGCATTGACAACGTCGACAGGTGGATCGGCCAGGCGCTCGGCGTGGCGCACCGGCCCCAGCTAAGAGTGAACACCGGCGGGACAACGGGTGCCGCGGCGGCCCAGGCCGGCTATGTGCATGTCGCCTCGGGGATGTTCCGCACCGTCATGGTTCTGGCAGCCGACAAGGTCTCGGAGACTCCCGATGCCCAGTGGGTGCTGAACACCGCGATGGATCCGATTTACGAACGAAGCCTTGCTCTGAATGCGATCAACATGTGCTCTTTCCAGGCGGTCAGGCAGATGAGCCAGTACGGTGTCACCGAGCGCCAGCTGGCGGCCGTTGCGGTTCGAAGCAGGCGTAACGCCGCGGCAAACCCATACGCCCACCTGAGGGATCCGATCACGATCGATGATGTGATGTCGTCACGCTACGTGTGCTGGCCCCTGAAGCTCCTGGACTGCTGCCCGCGGTCCTCGGGGGCATGTGCCGTTATCATGGCTGCGGAGCCACAAGCCGCCTCGAGCCCGAATCGTCCTGCCTGGATACAGGGCATGGGTGCGACGAGCAACACGATCTACATGGGCGACAAGATGGGCCCCGGGCGTGACACCGACCACGCGGACTGGGACGAGCTCGCGATTGCTGCGGCGAGCGCATACGAGCGTGCCGGGATCACCGATCCACTGAGCCAGATAGATCTGGCAGAGATCTACGCCCCGTTCACCTGCACGGAGATCGCCGCAGTGGAAGCATTGGGCTTCTGCGCCAAAGGCACCGGTGGCGCGATGGGCGAGCAGGGCATGTTCGACATGGGAGGACCCATGCCTGTCAATCCGAGCGGCGGTGTCCTGAGTGCCAATCCGATCTCGGCGACGGCGTTGGCCCGTGTGGCCGAAGCGGCGCTTCAGGTAATGGGAGAGGCCGGTGAGCACCAGGTCCCAGGCGTGCGCCGAGCGGTCGCGACCGGCATCGGCGGGACCCTTCAGTTCCACACCTGCATGATCCTCGGAGATGACGCCTAGCAGGCATCTGGACGGATGATTCGGACTCAGGTCATGCACGCACGCGCCCTGCAGGGCAAGCCGCCAGGCCAGCCAGTCGAGAGAGAGGAAGCACATTGAGCGAGACCGCAACCACGAGTGGCCCCCTGATCCATCCGGGGGAGTGGCACATCCACTACGACTATGCGGTAGGTGACACCGCCGCACGGTTCTTTACCGAGCTACGGGACAATATGAAGGTCTATGCACGTCGTTGCCCGTCGTGCGGCCGGGCGTTCGTCCCACCGAGGGCTTATTGCGAGCGCTGCTTCGTGAAGACCACGGATTGGGTGGAGGTAGGCCCCGAGGGTGTGGTCGAAGCCTTTACCATCGTCTACGAGCCATTCGACGGCCTGCCGGTGCCCCCCTACGCTGTCGCGTACGTGACCCTGGACGGCGCGTCGACCGCGCTGGCCAATTTCGTCACTGGCGTCGATCTGTCCGATCCCGAAGTCGCGTCCGAAGCGCTTGCGCTCGGCAGCCGGGTGGCCGTCGCGTTCGCAGGCAAGCGTGAGGGCATGATAACGGATTTCCATTTCGAGCTCCTGGGTCACAATAAGTGAATACATAGGGGGGCAGGGTACTGTGAATATCGCAACAGTGATAGAGCGGTGGGCCGATCGCTATCCAGATCGAGAAGCGCTCGTATGCGGGCCCAACCGCATGAGCTATGGGGAGCTCGATCTTAGGATCGAGAGAGCGGCTACCGTGCTTGCTACCGTGGGGATCACCAGGGATGACAGGGTGGCCCTGGTGATGGACAATTCGGTCGAGTTCCTGGAAGTGTACTTTGCTCTAACCCGCATCGGTGCTTGGTGCGTCCCGCTGAACACGCGCCTTACGACTGGCGAGCTCACATACTTCCTCAATCACAGCAAGACCGTAGCTGTAGTCTATGATCAGATCTACGAGCCGGCCATCCGGAGCTGTGCCGATGCCTGCAGCATGCTCGATCACTTCATCTCGATAGGAGCATCCGAGTGGCATCAGGCAATAGACTACTGCTCGCCCGTGAATTCCAGAGACAGAGGGTGGTATCTCGGGGAGGAGCAGCCTGATCTAGAAGATATCCAAGGCGTTATGTACACATCAGGGAGCACTAGCCAGCCCAAGGGAGCCTTGCTCACCAACGCTAACTGGCTCTGGAACGCCATGGCTTTGAACATCATGCTCTCGCCTGAACATCTACGGGTCAATGCCTGTGCAGTTCCTCTCTTTCATACAGCCGGAATACAGACCAACACCTTTCCCACTCTTATGGTTGGGGGAAAGGTTGTCATCATCCCAACGGCTGGAGGCTTTGATGCTTCTGTGCTGGCCAGGGCCATACAGACCGAGCAGGTTACCTTTGTCTATATGGCACCTACCATGTGGTCAGCATTAGCTAAGCTTGATGATCTAGATAGCTACGACTTCTCCAGCCTGAGCCTGCCTCTCGCAGCTGGAGGTGTCGTTGCCGGGACCACGGTGAAACGACTTGCCGAGGTCTTTGGGGAGCCGCTTCTATACGCGTACGGTCTCACCGAGGCTGGGCCGCTCGTGAGTGTCCTCACACGAGAGGACGCTGCTCGATATCCAGGTTCGGTAGGCAAGCCGGTAGTGACTGTGGACGTGCGGGT
>JAJZJN010000113.1 GCA_021851165.1 Actinomycetes bacterium | reverse complement strand
CGGGGTGCTTCGGGTGAAGGAGCCGACCGATAAGCTCAGGTGCAAGATCGACGCCGGTGAGGCGCGCATCCTCAGGTCCACCCTGGCCACCGACGGCGCCAAGACCTATGTGAGCTTCGGGGTGCTGGTGAAACGCGAGGTCGGAGTGCCCACCACTGCTCACGTCTGCGGGCACGATGTCGGGATCGCAGCCCTTGTGACGGCCTCAGACGGTTCTGTGGCAGAGAACCCGAGGGCTGGCGAGCAGGCACGAAAGCAGATCTCTCGCTACCAGCGAAGGATGGACCGCCAGCACCGGACGGGAAGCCCCAGGTGCTTCAATGCCGATGGCACTCATGTCCAAGGAGCCTGCCACTGGAAGGACCGTTCCAGGCGGGCACGAGAGAACGAGGCTCGACTGAAGAAGGCCCACGCCAGAGCTGCACGCATCAGGCGAGACGCCATTCACAAGGCGAGCTACCGGGCAGCGACGACAAACGCCCTGAACATCGTTGAGGACCTCCGTGTCGAGCAGATGGGCAGGAAGGGCCGGGGCAAGCGAGGTTTCAACCGCGCCCAACACGACGCTGCACTGGCGGAGCTCCGCCATGAGCTTTCCTACAAGTGCTCCTGGTACGGCTCTGTGCTCTGGCTGGCGGGCACCTGGTATCCGTCATCGAAGATCTGCTCGCGCTGTAGGACGAAGAAGGACAAGCTCTCACGCTCAGCCCGCGTGTTCCACTGCGAGCATTGCGGGCTTGTGATCGACCGTGACCTGAATGCGGCGAAGAACCTGGCGGCTCTGGCAGAGCTGGCCTCGGTGTGCCTTCCGGCACAGTTAGCCACCGGGACGCCGGTGGACTGGTCGAAGCTCCCCGTCAGGCCCAATGGGTGGGAGCCCGACCAGAGCACCCGCAGTTCGCGGGGAAGTGCCCGAGCCGGAAGCCGTAAGGCCGATGGAGGGGGCGGTAAGACCAGCAGGCCCATGGTGGCAACATCGGGGTCGGGCGTGCAGTCCTTTGATCGGGAAGCAGCCAAGCCACCAGCATCACTTGTGAGTGCCCATCAGCCCGAGGTGGCCTGATGCACAAAGCACCAGTCCAAGGCTGCACATCTGGATCACCAGGTGCCCGGTAAGGATCACGGACGTGTGGTCCTAAGGTCAGTGAGATGATTGCTGATACTTCGGGGAACGGTGTGTTGCCCAGGTATGAGCGATCGGGGTTGGCGCAGATCTTCTTGCCGAGATCCCCCTTGAGCGTGTGCGCTTGGCTTGGCCTCTTCGGGCTCTGTCGCCAAGCGACAGCAGGTAGCAGGCAGCAGGCCGCAGGTCGAGCGCATCTCTTTGCGTGCCGTCCTGCCAGGCACGATGATTGGCGTATGCTGCCAGGGCCTTCTGAACAGAGCTATATCCACGGATATCACGACAGTGTGTTGCGCTCGCATCGTCGGCGCACCGCTCAGAACTCAGCGGCACATCTCCTTGCGCATCTCGACCCGACATCCCGGTTGCTCGACGTCGGTTGTGGCCCAGGCACGATCACCGTCGACCTGGCAGCCAGGTGCCCCGCAGGCGAGGTGGTCGGTGTCGATGCAGCTGCGGAGGTCCTCGAGGAAGCCGTAGCCGAGGCTCGCAGCAGGGAGTGCGACAACGTCACCTTCGAGGTCGGCGACGTGTACCACCTCCGCTTTGCTGACGGCGCCTTCGATGTGGTGCATGCTCACCAGGTTCTCCAGCACCTCTCGGATCCGGTCGCGGCCCTGGTCGAGATGCGTCGGGTCTGCCGGCCCGGCGGGCTGGTCGCCGTTAGAGACGCGGATTACGGGGCCATGTTCTGGTTTCCAGACGTGCCGGGAATGGAGGAATGGCGGACGCTCTATCGCCGAGTTGCCAGAGCCGCTGGCGGCGAGCCAGACGCAGGGCGGCGCCTGCTGTCGTGGGCACGCGCCGCAGGGTTTGCCGAGGTTGCAGCGTCGGCCAGCGCGTGGTGCTTCGCGACCTTGGAGGAGCGGAACTGGTGGGCAGGACTCTGGGCGGAGCGCCTGACGAGCTCGCGCTTGGCCGAGCAAGCGATCGGGCTGGAAATAGCGGATACCATCGCCCTCGAAGGTCTCGCTGATGCGTGGCGCGCCTGGGGAGCCTATGACGACGCGTGCTTTGTCGTGCCCCACGGAGAGTTGATCTGCACGAATTGAGGTCTCCGCCGCGGAGACAGCGTGCGTCGACTGAGCCCGACTCAAGCCATGGGGCTGCCAACTGTTGGCGAGAACATCAGCGATCATAAGCGGACATAAGCAGATGGCACTCTCGCGCAGTGCTGATCGAGCGAGCATCACTGCTGCCACACGCGGCGAGGCCAGAGGGGGCCAGGGGGTTGGAGTGATACACCCCCATGCGAGGATGACGTTGTGAGGAAGCCGTCGCTCCCGCCCGGCTGGACGAACCAGGCATACCGCTTCGAGGTGGACCGGCCAGGTCGTCATCCAGCCATTCCGTCTCACACCGGGGCCAAGCGCTTTGCCTGGAACTTCATGCTCGGCATCGTCGAGGAGCAGTTGCATGTAAAGGAAGCATTCCGCCTCCTTGCCATCCGCCAAGGGGCGAGCTTCGAGGAGGCCGAGGCCTTCGCCAAGCAGGCGGCAACGATCCCGTACCTCGTCGAGCTGAACGAGAAGCGCAGGAAGGACCACGAAGCGAAGGTCGCCGCCGGCAAGCGCACGGGGGAATACCGCCCGGTGTCCGAATGGTGCCCGTGGTCCGCCGAGGCCATGCGCTACGTGTGGAACCGCATGAAAGACGAGGTGGCTCCCTGGTGGGCTCAAAACTCAAAGGAGTGCTACAACTCTGCCTTCGAGGCCCTGGCTAGGGCATTACACGACTACTTCGCCTCTAGGGATGGCACGAGGAAGGGGCCACCGGTCGGCTGGCCCCGCTACAAGGGGCGCTCAGGGCGCCAGTCGGTGTCCTTCACTACCGGGGCTACCAAGGTCCTAGACCGCCACCACGTCCAGCTCCCCGTCGTCGGGATGCTCCGCGTGAAGGAACCCACGGACAAGCTGCGGTGCAAGATCGAGGCGGGCACCGCCAAGATCCTCCGAGCCACTCTCGTCACCCATGGTGCCAAGACCTTCGTGAGCCTCACGGTCGCGGTGCGCAAGTCCCCATCCAGACCGCCTGCTTCCGGGGTCTGTGGCCATGACGTGGGCATACATGCCCTCATCACCAGCTCCGATGGACAGGTCGTCGAGAACCCGAGGGCCGAGGAGCAGGTGAAGAAGAAGACCTCTCGCTACCAAAGACGAATGGACCGCCAGCATAGAGCTGGCTCCCCGCGGTGCTTCGATGAGCGAGGCCAACACATCACCGGTGCCTGCTATTGGCGGCGTGACCAACGCTCGAAGCGTGCGCGAGAAAACCAGAATCGGCTCCAAAAGGCCCACACCGAGGCCGTGCACATCCGCAAGGACACCATCCACAAGGCAAGCCACCGGGCAGTGAGCACCTACAAGGTGAACATCGTGGAGGACTTGCGCGTAGAAGCCATGGGCAGGAAGGGCCATGGCAAGCGTGGCTTCAACCGTGCCGAGCACGATGCAGCCTTAGCAGAGCTTCGCCGTCAGCTCTCCTACAAGTGCCCCTGGTATGGCTCTGTCCTCTGGTTGGTAGCCTGGTGGTTCCCCTCCTCGAAGACCTGCTCTCGGTGCAAGACGAAGAAGGCCAAGCTCTCACGTTCTGCCCGAGTGTTCCACTGCGAGTCATGTGGCCTCGAGATCGACCGCGACCTGAACGCGGCCTACAACCTGGCGGCTCTGGCCGAGCTCGCCTGTGTGTGCCCCATGGCACAGTTAGCCACCGGGACGCCGGTGGACTGGTCGAAGCTCCCTATAAGGCCTTATGGGTGGGAGCCGGACCACAACACCCGCAGTTCGCGGGGGTGTGCCCGAGCCGGAGGTCGAAGGACCAACGGAGGGGTGGGGAAGACCGCTCGTCCTCGTGCTCCACAAGGAGCCGACGACGGGGACGCCGCCTTTGATCGGGAAGCAGCCAGCCACTGGCACCACTCGTTGGTGCCCACAAGTCCGAGGTGGCCTGATGCATGAAGCACCAGTCCGAGGCTGCACACCTGGAGCACCAGGTGCCCGGAGGGACCACGGACGCGTGGTCCTAGCCGTCAGTGAGATGATTGCTGATGGTTCGGGGAACGGCTCTAGGGCGTCGGTTGTATATTCCTCTGCCGTCGGTCCGATGGTGTGCCTCCATGCTCGCCGTGGTGCACCCGAGCTCAGGTCCAGATCACCTGCACCTGATATGTCTTAAAGGGACTCTTAGGGGTCTCCTGAAGCTGACATGCTGCAGTCCACCACGGTGTTCCCTGCACTGGTATGTGGCAGTCAGCGAGGAGGCCAGGTGTCGTCGAAAGGCACCCGAATGGCCCGAGCCCACCCCATGCAGCGTTGATCATGACGCACACCTCGCCGTTCGAGAGCTCCACTGCCCACGGGCGCTGCTCGGGAGCGCCTTCGAGGCCCGGAGGCAATGAGCTCAGGTTGAACTGTACGACCTGAGGATTGGCCGGGTCCTCGGGGCACAGAAGCGGGCCACTCGTGGCGTGTGGTCGCGCAAAGCAGGGATCGTATATCCTCCCCGAGGGCTGTGCGAAGCAGCGGTACGATGAGTTGCCGGCCACTCCGGCGCCTTGGCATGTACCGCCAACCTCCCCGATCACCTGGAGATGAAGGCTCGCGTCTATCGTCCCGTTTGTCGAGAACGGCTGGTAGCTGATGATTCGGGTTGGAACCCCAGAGCCGTAGAATCCGGCGTTGCCGAAGGCGAAGACCCCGCCGTCGGCCCCCACGAGCCAGTAGCCCTTACCGCTCGGTGCAGCGGTGATGCCCACGATCGATGCGGCCGGTGTGATCCCGAGACCAGGCAGTGAGCCGTAGAACCCGGCGTCGCCGAAGGCGAAGACCCCGCCGTCGGCCCCCACGAGCCAGTAGCCCTTACCGCTCGGTGCAGCGGTGATGCCCACGATCGGTGCGGCTAGGGGGCGAGGGCCTGAGAGGCCGCTCAGGCCCTCGGAGTAGGTGCTGCCGAGGAACGGAGCATCGCCATAGCTGTACACGCCTCCGCCGGCCTGGGCGAGCCAGTAGCCCTGCCCACCTCCGGGGGCGGCGATTCCCACGAAGCTCGAGGCAGGGGGAGTGGTGCTTGTGACCTCGAAGTTGACTTGAGGAGCCGGGCCGCTGCAGGTCGGAAGCCCGAATTGCCAGACGCCAGGGGTTACATCTCCGCCGAGGCTCCCGTTGGTCATCGCCTGCCCCCCGACGAACGAGGGGATGACGAACGTTGCCGACCAGGTGCCGTCCGTGGCTACCGGCACGTTGATCCACTCGTTCGGTTGGCGGTAGCCCGCCCCCCTCTGGAATTCGAGAAATTCCGTCGCCACGCCGCTCAGCTTCGGTGCCTGGGCAGCACAGCTCGGCCCGATGTCCCCGCTTAGATGGACGACGGTCCCGACAGGTCCAGCGGTGGGCACCACCGACGCTTCGCCAGGCTGCGCCGCTGCGGGCATTGCCGTGGCAACGACGAACGATGCCACCATCAGTGTCGCTGCTCCCAGCGCGCCAGGCAGTCGACCAAGACGTGCCCACGGCCCGCGTACTCCACTTCGCGGTCGTCGAGGGGAGCAGGCGTCGAATCCGGCGCGATCGCGTCCCGACTGCTGCCTACGGAGTAGAAAGAGAGACGACATGAACATACTGCGCACTCCAGACGACCGGTTCACCGGACTGCCAGGCTACCGGTTCGAGCCCAAATATGCCGAGATCGATAGTGGTGACGGTGGGAGCCTCCGGGTCCACTACCTCGACGAGGGGCCTCGGGACGCTTCGCCCGTCCTGCTCATGCACGGCGAGCCCTCGTGGTCATACCTGTACCGGACGATGATCCCAGTGCTCGTTGCTGCCGGTCATCGATGCGTGGCACCGGACCTGGTCGGCTTCGGGCGAAGCGATAAGCCCACCGAAGCTGGGGACTATACCTATGCGCGCCATGTCAAGTGGATGAGCCAGCTCGTCTTCGGTCACCTGGATCTCCATGGCATCACCTTCTTCGGCCAGGACTGGGGCGGGCTGATCGGTCTGCGCATGCTGGTGGCCGACCCGGATCGTTACGCGAGGGTGGTCTTGGCCAACACGGGCTTGCCGACGGGTGCCACGCCGATGAGCGAGGCCTTCCTCGCGTGGCAGCGCTTCTCCATGGAGACTCCCACGCTCCCCGTTGGTCAGATTGTGAACGGTGGATGTATGAGCACTCTCGCGCCAGAGGTGATTGCGGCCTACGACGCGCCGTTTCCTGACGAGGCCTATAAGGCCGGTGCTCGCGTCTTCCCGTCGCTGGTGCCAACCAGCCCCGAGGATCCGGCACACGCAGACAATGTGGCTGCGTGGGAGGTGCTACGGCGATTCGACAGGCCGGTGCTCTGCGCGTTCTCGGACTCGGATCCCATAACCGGGGGAGGAGAGCGGATTTTCATACGCGAGGTCCCAGGTGCAGGTGGCCAGCGCCATACCGTCATCGCGGGCGGTGGGCACTTCCTTCAGGAGGACCGTGGACCCGAGGTGGCCCGTGTGGTGGTGGACTTCATTGCCGGCAACCCCGTGGCGACCTGAGTCGGCATGCCGGGAGATCGGCCCCCGCCCCGACTCAGCCTCAGCTGGCCAGCATGCGGGTTTAGCGGTCCACTGCGACACCCCGGCCCTGAACGGAGCTAGGTCGTGGACAGCTTGCCGGCGGTGATCTCACGGTCCAAAGCTGCGGCTGTAATGCTCGTCGCCGACCTCGAGGCCGAGTTGGCGGCCATCGGCGAGTCCACCGCGGCTGTTCCAGACGACGAGCACGACGCCGAGGGCTCCACGGTGGGATTCGAACGTGCTCGGATCACCGCGCTACTCCACCAGGCGCGCCGAACCCTTCGAGCCATCGACGAAGCCATCGAGCGTAGCCAGCGTGGCACCTACGGCATCTGCGAGATGTGCGGCACGACGATCGATCCCGAGCGGCTAGATGCGCTCCCGACCGCTAAGCACTGCATGTCGTGTGCCTCTGGCGGGTTGGGTATCTCGCGCGGGCCTGGCGGGCCTGGCATCTAGCGCGGGTCCTGAACTAGCTGGAGGCCGGCTCCAGGGCCACGGCGTCGCATTCGGGTCACTAACGAGAGGCGTGTCCGGTGATTCCAGCGGTGGGAAAGCCATCGACGAGAACCTCCCACAGGCTAAGCGGATTTGCTCTGAGCAGCGCGCCGAGCAGCGCAAGTTTGACAGAGCGCAAGTTTGGCAGGCGGCCGGCGTTCATCATTCATGCGCCTGAACCACCGGTTCTTCGCCATGTCGGTGCCTATGTCCGTTGGCCTTGCCCTGGCGCTACAGGCGCCATCGGGTGCCTATGGCATCACGAGGCTCGATTCGCCCATTCCGGCCAGTGCGCCAGCTCCCTGCCCTCTCTCCCTATCCCAACGTGCTCAGTTGGATCCGGTCGGGGGGTCGCCTTCCACGGTGTGCTCGGGGTACCTGGCCAGCTTCGACGGCACGCCGCTGTCCACCGATGTGACCATTCCAGATGGTTCGCACGGGCCGCTCCCACTCGTGGTGATGTTGAATGGCTGGGGGAACAACAAGTCAAACTTCGAGGCTACGGCCCTGGATGGCAACGCCAGCCCCTACACCTATCATTGGAACAATGCGTGGTTCGCGTCGCAGGGATTCGCTGTTCTCAACTACACAGCCAGGGGATTCTGGCATTCATGCGGCAAGGTGCCTGTCGCGGGAGCACCTTCTGCCGGCGGGGTCACGGTATCCGAGCCCGTCTATCTGACAGAGCCAGGCTGTGCAGGCAAGCAGAGCTGGACCCATCTGGCCGACCGGCGCTGGGAGGTCCGGGACGCCCAGACGCTGGTAGGCGAGCTCGTGGATGCAGGGGTGGCGAATCCAAACGAGGTCGTGGTCACCGGCGATTCCTATGGGGGTGGCCAGAGCTGGATGCTTGCCATGTCTGAAGACCAGGTCATGAGGCGCAACGGAACCCTGGAGCCCTGGGTCTCTCCGGATGGCATCGCGATACACCTTGCGGCAGCCATCCCGCTGTTTGGTTGGACTGACCTGCTGCAGGCCTTGGTCGATAACGGGGGAGCATCTATAGCACAGACCCCGCGGGCCTACTCGCCGCCCGCTTCCAGTCATGTGAGCCCCTACGGCGTGGAGAAGCTCAGCTACGTGAGCGGGCTCTTCGCACTTGGCGAGGCCACTGCCCAGTATGCTCCCGTCGGAACCGATCCGTCGGCCGACCTCACGGGATGGTTCGCTGGGATAGGAGCCGGTGAGCCGTATTCGGCGAACCCGATCGTGGCACAGGCGGTAACCCAGCTGACCAGATACCGCTCTGCGTATTACATGCCGGTTCCGAAACCCGCAGCCGCCGTGCCGGTCCTGACGATCCAGGGGGTAACCGACCCTCTGTTCCCTGCGATCCAGAGCGTTCAGATGGAGCAGCGACTGCGTGCAGCGTATCCGGGTTACCCGGTGTGGACGGTGCTGGCGGATATAGGCCATTCCTACGCCGACAACCCACCGGCTGTCTGGCATCACATC
>JAJZJN010000112.1 GCA_021851165.1 Actinomycetes bacterium | reverse complement strand
GGTAGTTGATCTCGTAGACGAAGCCGTAGCGCTCGCCGGGCGACACAGGATGCTCCGGGTCGTTGTCGGCGGCTCTCACATAGATGCAGTCCGCGGGGCACGCACCTGCGCAGAGCTCGCACCCTATGCACTTCTCCATCCCGTCCTCGTAGCGGTTGAGGACGTGGCGCCCATGCAGCCGAGGGGGCTTCGGCTTCTTCTCGCCTGGGTATTGCGAAGTAACCCTCTGACGCGCCATCTGCTCGAGGGTGATCTTGAAACCGCCGAAGAAGCTGAGCTCGTCACGCACGTCGTCGAAGATTCCCATCAGCGTGCCACTCCTCGCAATGCGTCCTTCCCTTCCACGGGAAAGGGGCCTTCAACACCAGCGGAGATTGCGATAGGCGGCGTTTCTCCGGAGGACCCGGATGCCCCGACGGAAGTCGAGCCCGCCGGCGACGGCGGTCCTGAGGCGTCGGCACCTCGCTCGACACCCACTCGCAGTGCCCTCCACAGCAGGCCCCCTGCCACAACCAGTCCTCCTGCGACGGCAAGCCCCCACCATCGATCGACAAGTACGGCAGCCACCACCAGTAGCCACGCCAACGACAGGGGAATGAGCCTTTTCCATCCCAGATCCATCAGCTGGTCGTACCTGAGCCTCGGCAGGGCTGCACGAAGCCACACATAGAAGAAGAGGAATGCGATCGTCTTTCCTAGGAACCACAGGATAGGCCACAACCAGGTAAGGAAATGAAAGCCGGGCCCGTCGGGACCGCCAAGGAACAGCGTGACCACGATCGCAGACATCGTGATGGTGTTCATGAACTCCGCCAGGAAGAACAGAGCGAAGCGGATCGAGGAGTACTCGGTGTGGAAGCCGCCAACCAGCTCCTGCTCTGCTTCCACCAGGTCGAACGGGGGCCGGTTGAGCTCGGCTGTGATAGCCACCAGGAATAGCACGAACGGAACGAAGCCGAGGCGGATCAAGTTCCAGTCCCAGACGTGGACTGCCTGCGAGGCAACCATGGCACGGGTCGACAGGGAGCCCGTGATGAGAACCACCGAGACGACGGTCATGCCAAGGGCCGCCTCATAGGAGATCATCTGGGCCGAGGCACGTACCGATCCCAACAGCGGGTACTTGGATCCCGATGACCACCCCGCCAGCATCACCCCGTAGACCGACACTGATGACATGGCGAGAAGGAAGAGGATCCCGATGGGAGGATCGGCCACCTGCAGCTCGAAGGTATGCCCCGCTATCGTCACGATGCCCCCCACGGGGACTATGGCGAAGGCCAGGAACGCCGGAACGATGGACAGGTAAGGCGCGAGCTTGAACACCGTGCGGTCAGCTCGCTCGGGCAGCAGATCCTCCTTGAAGAACAGCTTGATCCCATCGGCCAGAGTCTGAAGAAGACCCCAGGGCCCGGCCCGGTTCGGGCCGATCCTGGCTTGCATGTCGGAGATGACCTTGCGCTCGAACCAGATCATGAGCATCACCGACACCATGAGCGCCCCAAAGGCGACGAGCACCTTTACGATGACGATGACGAGTACTGCGAGCCCGACGCCGTGATCGAACAGCGGATCTCCCATCACAAAGTCTCCAGCCGCACGTCGGTCACCGCTTCACCTGCTGCAACGAGGTCCGCTGCAACAGGCCCTGCGGCGGCTGCAGCCCGGTCGCCATCTGCCACGCCCTCCACGTTGAAATCCATGGAGACAACCCCGCGGCAAACTGCTTCGTCCTCCTGGACCAGAGCGACGATGGACCCTCGCGCCGAGCGCACCCGCACCCGGCCTCCGGTTGCCACGCCCAAGCGCTCGAGGTCGTACGGGTTGGCACGCAGCGGCGCCGGCTCCACCAGTGGAACCAGCCCAGTGCAGGATCGCGTCATCACGCCATTGTCGTAGAGGCGGCGCCGTGACACCAACCGGAGCGAGTAGCTGTCCGGCGGCGGCAGCTTCGGTGCACTGACGCCAGCGGTCAGGGATATGAGAGCCGGCGTTGCCGGAACGTCTCCTGTGGGACGATCCTCGTCCTCCCCCGAGCCGCCAGCGGGCTCCGAGATGCCGGCCCTGGGAGGTGCCCCCTGGCGCTCCACCGACTCGATACCCGGAGTCGCGATCGGATCCACACGTTCGGGATCCCTGCGTCTGGTAATGCTGACCCGAGAAGCCGCAAGCGGGACGACTACACCGTCACGTGCCACGGGGGAATCCATGACGGCCCGCGTCACCCCGGCGTAGGCGGGTGCCAGTCGCTCTATCTCGTCCCATATGTCCGAAGTGCTCGACACCCCGAGGTCGCCACCAAGCCTGCTGGCAAGCTCCACGGCTATCATCCAATCCGGCCAGCATTGGCCCGGAGCGACGATCTTCTGGCCGACCCTGGTGACGCGTCCCTCGATATTGGTCGTAGTGCCGGCACGTTCGTGTTGGATAGACACGGGCAGTACAACGTCGGCGAGCTTGGCTGAGGACGACAGGAATGCATCAACCGCCACGACGAATTCAACGCGTTCGAGCGCTCTGCGAGCCATGCCGCGATCGGGAAAATCCCCCAGAGGATCGGAGCCAAGCAGCACCAGAACGGAGATCTCGCCGGCGGCAGCCGCCTCGATGATCGAGACGGCATCCCGCCCCCTGCCTGCCGGTAGGCTACCCCACTCCCGCTCGAAACGATCGCGGCCACCATCCAACGAGACCCTTCCAGGCAGGACTCCGGGTGCCAGTCCCATGTCGAGTGCCCCATTGACGTTGCCCCTGCGCAGAGCGGGGAGGAAACGCGCCCCCGGCCAGGCAGTCGCCAGCTCCACCGCCGCCTCGGCGACCAGGTCCCCGTGCTCGGCCAGTGATGGGCGACCCAGCACCACGACGATTCCTGCCCCCTCGGCCGATTCCGCGCCAGCCACAGCTCCGTCAGCCCCGAACGGTCCTAGTGGTGCCAGGACCTCCAGAGCAGCTTGCCATGCCGGCGCGTCGATCCCTTCGGGAGCCTGTGCTCCGGCTGCGAGCGCCCGCGTCAGGTTCGAGAGCTCTCCCGGGCGATAGATGAGGGAGGCCGCTGCAAGCGAGCTCAGCGCGGACTTGGATGCACCTATCTCGACAAGCGGCAGACCGGCGTCTACCACTGCGGATCGAAGCCTCAGGAAAAGCACCGGCAGCTCTTCGCGCAGGTCGCCCGTCAGGAGCACCACACAACGTGCTGCGCACGCATCGTCTATGGTCGCCCGCGGCAAAGACAAGACGAGCTCGGCAGGCAATCCGTCTCCGAGCTGGGCATCAACCGAATCCGTGCCGAGCACTGCCTTCGCTAGCTTCGCCCAGGCATAGGCATCCTCATTGGCGAGCCTGCTGCCACCCAGAACGGCTATCGAGGACGGGCCCGCATCCCTACGGGCCTCGGCCATGCGGTCTGCCACGAGAGCGAGTGCTTCCGCCCAGGTGGTCGGTACTAGATCGTCTCCTGAGCGCGCCGACTCGCTGGCAGCATCCTTCCGGGTCCCGCTTGGCTCACCGGGACTCTTGCCACCGGCATCCTTCCGGGTCCCGCGCCACAGCGGCTCTACCAGACGATCTGTCGAGTTGACGGATTCATAGCCGAACCGGCCCTTGTCGCACAGCCAGCTCTGATTCACCGGGTCGCTGTCCATGCCGAGCAGGCGCGTGACCCGGTTGGTCGACGACTGGACAACCAGCCTGCACCCAACAGCGCAGGTAGTGCAGGTCGATTCGACCTGGTCGAGATCCCACGGACGAGCCGTGAAGCGATACGGCACGGCGGTGAGAGCACCGACGGGGCAGATCTGGACGGTGTTCCCGCTGAAGTACGAAGCGAAAGGCTGCTTGGCGAAAATGCCGACCTCTATGCGATCACCGCGACCCAGCAGGTCTATCTCCGCCTCCCCGGCCACCTCCGCTGCGAAGCGAACACATCTGCCGCACTGTATGCACCTCTCGCGGTCCAGCAGGACGAGCTCGGATATCGGAATCGGTTTCGCCCAGTGCCGCTTCTCCTCTACAAAACGGCTCTCCCCAGGGCCGTAGGCCAGGGCCTGGTCCTGAAGCGGGCACTCCCCGCCCTTGTCACACACAGGGCAGTCGAGCGGGTGGTTCACCAGTAGGAACTCGATGACACCGTCCTGGGCTTTGCGGACCTTGTCGGAGTTGGTCACCACCTCCATGCCGTCGGTGACCGGGAGATAGCACGCAGGCTGCAGGGTTGCCCCCCGCGGGCCGTTCACCTCCACCAGGCACATCCTGCACATGCCCACCGGAGCCATGCGTGGGTGGTAGCAAAACCGCGGTATGAACACGCCTGCTCGCTCCGCTGCGGCGATCAGGAACTCCCCGACATGCCCGGTTGCCTCCACTCCGTCCAGGGTGAAGGTCACCGAAGCCTCGGCGGCCTGCGAGGACGACTCGGCAGATGATGATTCACCAGGTGCCGATCGGGGGGACTTCGGGGCGATCGCGTGGTGCGAAGTCGCTACGGGGTCAGCCATGGGGGCAGCCGCCCTCCTTCACATGAAGCAGGAACTCGTCACGGAACATCCTGATCGCCGATGCTATGGACGACGGTATGGAGGGCCCGAGCACGCATATCGTGGTCTGCTGGGGTGGCCAGGCCACCCCCGGAGAGATGTTGTCGCATGCGTCCATCAGCAGATCGAGATCGTCCTCGCGCCCGGCGCCATCCTCAATGCGGCGGAGGATCTTCTCCAGCCAGCCGCTACCTTCACGACAAGGAGTGCACTGCCCACACGACTCGCGCCAGAAGAACCTCGTTACCCGCCATGCAGCACGCACGGCGCACGTGGAGTCATCCATCACCACGACGGAGCCCGAGCCGAGCATGGAGCCAGCAGCAGCCACCTCGTCCTGCCCCAAGGGTAGGTCGAGGTGTTCGGGGCCAAACCACGGCGCTGACACCCCCCCGGGGATGATCGCCTTCAGGTCGCGCCCTCCTGGGATGCCGGCGCCGAGCACTGGAGCATATATGAGGTCGCGGAAGGTGGTCTTCACCATCTCGATCTCGTAGACACCCGGATTGCGCACGTGCCCTGACAGAGCGAACAGTCGAGTCCCCGCCGAGCGACCCTCGCCGAGCGCCGCGAATGCCGAGCCGCCGTTGCGCACGATCCACGGCAGGTTGGAAAGAGTCTCCACGTTGTTTACCACGGTCGGCTCCCCGTATAGCCCTATGACAGCGGGGAAGTAGGGGGGCTTGATCCGGGGAAAGCCGCGCTTTCCTTCGAGGCTCTCGATCAGAGCCGTCTCCTCGCCGCATATGTAAGCCCCGGCACCGGGATGGACAACCACATCGACGCTGAAGTCCGATCCGAAGATGCCGCGGCCGACCGCCCCATGGTCGTAGGCATCGTTCAATGCAGCCTGAACCCTCTCGAGACCCAACGCGAACTCACCACGAAGGTATATGAACGCCTGCGCCACCCCGAGTGCGTAAGCGGCTATCACCACCCCTTCCACGAGCTGGTGCGGATCACGCTCCACGAGCATGTGGTCTTTGAAGGTGGCGGGCTCGCTCTCATCGCCATTCACGACCAGATAGGTGGTCGGGGCCTTGCGGAGCATCGACCACTTGCGGCCAGCCGGGAACCCCGCCCCACCCCGGCCCAGCAGGCTGGCCGCGTCGACCTCAGCTGCAACCTGCTCAGGGGTCATGGTCAACGCCTTACGCAGCCCTTCGTAGCCACCCGTGGCCAGGTAGCGCTCGAGGGTGTGGGAGTCCTCGTAGCCGAGACGCGACGTGACGATCCGGGGAGGCTCGGTTATGGTCATCAGGCCTCACCCGCCTCTGTAGCGGTACTGCTCGCGACCTCGCCTGTGGAGGTGCCGACACGTAGCCCTCCGTTGCGCCTCACGCGGATAAGCGTCCCGTGTGGTGGGACATCAGCAGCCAGCCGACCGGAACGGAGATCCTCGACCAGGGTGTCGAACGAATCCGCTGTCAACCCGCCGAAGAACCGGTGGTTTACCTGCACGCATGGAGCACGGCCGCAGTCTGCCACACACTCGGCCTCCTCCAACGTGAACATCCCATCCGTAGTAGTGCCGCCGGCAGCCACGCCAAGGCTCTCCTCGGCATGGCTCAGCAGATCGTCGGCACCCCGCAACATACAGGCGATGTTCGTGCATATCGAGATCATGTAGGTTCCGACCGGCTCGGTGTGGAGCATGTCGTAGAAGGTCGCGGTGGCGAGCACCTCCGCCGGGGTCAGCCCGACCAGAGCGGCTATCTCCTCGATCGCCTCCGGGCGCAGCCAGCCGTCCTGCTCCTGGGCAAGGTGGCATAGGGGGATGAGCGCTGAACGCCGATGGGGATAGAGCCCTACCAGTTCACGCGCTCGTGCTGTCGTCTCTTCGCTCAGATGGGCCATAGTCTCTCCTGCCTACCGGTCGACCTCGCCCATGACCGGGTCGACCGAGGATATTGTCGCGACGGCGTCGGCCACCAGGCCACCGTGCAACATGACCGGGACGCTCTGGAGGTTCACGAACGACGGTGCCCGCACATGAAGCCGGTAGGGCTTGGCGGTCCCATCGGCAACCAGGTAGCAGCCGAGCTCTCCTCGCGGCGACTCCACCGCTGCATAGACCTCCCCAACAGGAACCTTGAATCCTTCAGTCGAGATCTTGAAATGGTGGATCAGAGCCTCCATCGACTCGTCTATCCTCGCCCGCGGCGGCGGCGTCACCTTCTTGTCCTGGACCCGATAGTCGCCTTCAGGCATCATCTCCATGACCTGTCTCACGATGCGGATCGACTCGCGGATCTCGTTGATCCTGATCGCGTAGCGATCGAAGTTGTCACCGTAGGTCCCAACTATGACGTCAAAATCCACCTGGTCATAGGCAAGGTATGGCATAGAGCGGCGTAGGTCCCATGGGATACCGGTCGAACGTAGTATCGGGCCTGTGGCCGACAGGGCGAGAGCCTCCTCGGCAGTGATGACCCCCACCCCCTCCATGCGCTCGCGAAATATCGGCTGTCCCGTGAGCAGCTCGTCATAGTCATCGAGACGCGCTTGGACCGTGTCGCAAATGAGCTCCACGTCGTCTTCCCAGCCGTCGGGCAGATCTGCTGCTGTCCCGCCCGGGCGGATGAAGTTGTGGTTCATGCGCAGCCCGGTGGTCTTCTCGAAGAAGGCCAGAACCATCTCGCGCTCGCGGAAGCCAAAGATCATCATCGTCGTGGAACCGACGTCCATCCCGTTGGTGGCAAGCCACATCAGATGAGACGACATGCGCTGGAGCTCTGACAGCAGCATCCTGACCCAGATCGCCCGGGGCGGCAGCTCGACACCGAGCAACGTCTCGACGGCGAGCGACCATGCGAGCTCGTTGTTGAGCGGAGACAGGTAGTCCATTCTCGTGACGTTGGTGGCACCCTGGACGTATGTGAGCTCTTCGGCGGTCTTCTCCATGCCGGTGTGCAGGTAGCCGATCACCGGCTTGGTCCTGAGCACCGTCTCGCCGTCGAGCTCCATCATGATCCGCAACACCCCGTGGGTCGACGGGTGCTGCGGCCCCATGTTGATTATCATCGTCTCGTCGTCGGGGGCCTCGACGTCGATGTCTCCGGACGCTGGAGCAGGGATCGCCGGCACCTCGGGCAGCCGCAATACCGCACCCGATTCACGTCTTAGCTCGTCAGGCCTGGTCGCCCGGCGTGCCGACAGCTCTTGAGCACCTTCGGAGGTGTCGGTCATCTCGGCCCTGGCGCTTCTTTGAACTGAACCGGAACCCGCCCGACCCCGTAGTCCTTGCGCAGGGGGTGACCCTCCCAGTCCTCCGGCATGAGGATCCTCGTCAGATCCGGGTGACCTGCAAAGCGAATGCCGAACATGTCGTATGCCTCACGCTCCATGGCCTCCACCCCGGGGTAGAGATCCCATACGCTGTCCACTAGCAGATCGGACTCGGGAACCTGGACCCGCAAGCGCGCCCGACTGCAACCGGACAACGACAGGAGGTTGACCACCACCTCGAAGCGCTCTGGGGAAACCTCGTCTGGCAGCGGCCGGTTCATGTCGAGCAGGTAATCGATCCCGCACAGATCCGAGAGCATCTCGTAGCCGGCATCCTTGAAAGCGGCAACTACCTCGTGATACTCCTCACGCCGAGGGAAGACGACCTGCTGCCCACCGTTGGACGTGGCTCTCGCGACGCCCGGCAGTTCAGGCACCCGGTTCCCACCGGCTGCCGGCACGGTCTCTGGGCCGGCTTCGTTGGCGCCGGTCTCTGCGGCGCCGGTCCCTGCGGAGCCGGTCCCTGTCGTTCCGGTCCCTGTCGTTCCGGTCCCTGTCGCAGTCATCTCGGAGTTCTGACCCGCACATCGTCGGGCTGCTCGGGCACCCAGCCGGCAAGCTCAGGCTCTCCTGAAGGGGCGACGGCTGGTCGTCTCGTGATGTCTCCCGTACGGATCTTCTCGTGAAGCGTGAGAATCGCATGCAGCAAGGTCTGCGGGTTCGGCGGGCACCCAGGTGCATAGACGTCGACCGGCACTATCTGGTCAACCCCCTGGACGATCGCGTAGTTGTTGAACATCCCGCCGGTCGAGGCGCACACTCCCATGGAGATGACCCACTTGGGCTCCATCATCTGGTCGTACACTTGGCGCAGGACGGGGGCCATCTTCTGTGACACCCTGCCGGCCACGAGCA